>NZ_JCAKRV010000024.1:0-87582 GCF_059515165.1 Chryseobacterium sp. CS3K3.1
TCTGATAGTTCCTGCTCCTTTTGGAGGAGTTCCTTATAATTATAAGTACAATGGGAAGGAGCTCCAAGAGACGGGTATGTATGATTACGGAGCAAGATTCTATATGCCTGATATTGGAAGATGGGGAGTCGTAGATCCGCTCGCGGAGAAAATGAGAAGACACAGTCCTTACAATTATGCGTTTAATAATCCTATTAGATTTATTGATCCGGATGGAAGACAAGCAGATGATTGGCGAAACAAAAATGGACAGTTAGTTTATGACCCCAAAGCTAACGATGGAAAAGGAGCGTATACAAAGTTTGCTACTGATAAAGACAAAGCATATGGAGATGGTTTGAAAAATTCAGGTAATACAGGTGCCAAACAATTTGATCAATTAGTAACTTCAAAGTTACCCACTACTGTAGAATATAGTAAAGAAAACCACCCTTTTTCAATGGGAGAAACGCATCCAATTGAGAAAGATGGCAAACTTGTAGGTTTTGAGATTACAATTTATGAGGGATCTAGTGAAGATGCCTTTAAAAATCCAGACAAAGTTTTAAATTCTGACGAGGCAGATAATGTGAAGAAGGGAAATTTAAGTGCTTTTGATATATCAACTTCAACTTTTGGTCACGAGATTGGTCATGCAAATGAAAAAAATCACCAATTACATAAGAAACAAGAAGAAACTGGTATTGTTGACGCTAAAAATAACAGCGAAACAATGCCAACAGCTATAGGAGAACAGATTCTTAAAGAATTGAGAGATAATAAAATTAAAAATAAATAATTATGAATAAGTACTTTATTATTGCCTTACTCTTTTTAGCTACTTGTTGTAAATCTCAAAATATTACCACGTTTTCTCAATTAGAAAACAATATTAGAGAAGTTCTTTTTCAAAAAGGTTATATAACACAAAATTCGTATTCTCAAAAAAAAGGTTTTACTATTTATGGAACTTATCAAAGAAAAGTTGATGAAACAAAGTTACGAAATGGTATATATGATCTTTATTTAGGAAATCATAGTCCTCAATTCAAATTTATTTACGAGCGAAATAAAATTATTTTTTTAGATATTTATTCTTTCAAGAATTTTTTAGAATCAATGAGAACACAAATGATTTATTTATTTGAACAAAGATATTGTAGAGAAATTGTTGTTGATTATGTAAAAAGATTGATTAGAGCACATTACAGTTTTAATAGAAATCCAAGAGATCTGATTAATAAAAATTGTGAATTTCCAGAAAAAAGAATATCAAGTACATTTTATTTAAATGAAATTAAGAGTAAAATTGTTACCGAAATTGCGCAGAAAGAGGATTTAAAAGAAGAAAATTTGCAACCTGAAAAAATTGAAAACATTGCAGTTAGTGAGTTAAGTGTATATTTTGGTATTAATGAGAAAGAAAAATTGGAAGAAGGAATTTATAGTTATGTTAATATAAATTCTAGTGTTTCTAATAATAGTTATTTTATCCTAAATGGAAATGATATTAAGTTTTTGAAAATGGATTCAGATGAATCATTCATTAAATCAATTCAAGAAATAATTTTATTTGGAGAAAATAAAAATATATGTTCTGAAAAAACTATTTGGTATATCGAACAATTATTTTCAAATTATATGGAAAACTCTTGTCTTTCTAAAGTTACGAAAGATTTGCCGTAACCCTCGCTCGTGCCTACGAATAAATCAGAACCTCTGCAACAGCGGAGGTTTTGATTTATTTTGTCTTAAGAAGCTGTATTGATATATAATGATCCCAGCTGTGCAAAGTCTTCAGACTTTGTGAGATTGTTAAATAAATTTACCCGGTTAACGCGAGCGTCTCACTCGTCTCTCATGGCATATAATAAAGCCATTGCAATGCAAAATAGCAGTGGTTTTTGTGTTTATAAACAGGTTCAAATAATTATATTCCTCCATCAATATAATTATCTAAATTTACCACAAAAGATTACCCAGAACTCAAAAGTAACGGATTATATTTACAGAGCAGACGGAGTGAAGGTAAGAAAGGTTTTCGGAACAGAAACAACCGATTATCTGGATGGCTTCCGGTATACCAATTCTGTATCGAAATTCTTCCCAACGACGGATGGATATTTTAATATGGAGACCGGAAAGTATGTATATAATTATACTGACCACCTTGGAAAGGTTAGATTAAGTTATGCTAAAAATGGAGCAGGATTAGAGATCATTGAAGAGAGTAATTATTATCCTTCTGGATTTAGTGAAGGAAATTGGAACAAAGGAAATCCAACATTTGGCGTAGCATATAAAGATGGTGGTGATAAGGGACGTTCAAAAAGCAATAATGCAATATCTAAGTATGTTTATGATACATGGCTAAAAAATAACGGTGCAAATGATGGGTATGTAAAAATATAATTATAATGAAGCAGTATATACAGGAAAGAAAAAATAAATCAATCTAAATCTATGAAAAAAATACTTTTAATTACTCTTGTTTTCTTTTTTACATTTAATAAAAGTGCTATTAAAAAACAAGATTTACATAATATTATCAAAGGATATATAGAATATATTTCTAAAAAACGAAAAGTTGATAATAGGAATGAAATATTAGCAGTGAGTTTTCACGACCAAACAAAAGAGAAAAGTGAATATTCAATTGATGTAGCTTTTTTCAAACCTGAATTTATGGAAGGTATTCAATATAAGAATGTTTATATATTTGAAGGTTATAAACTTATACTACCTGATAATGAGTGTAAAAGCATAGAGAAAATGTTAAAAAAAACCAAATATGAAAATTTCAATCAAAAGAAAACAATGATTAATGATGATTTTGAAAATTAGCATATTGTTTTAAACAAAAAAAATGAAATAACTTTTTTATCACCAGTTCCGATTTCGGGGTGTATGAAATCAATTTTAATGAATAGAAAATTAAAATTCTCTGATACATACGAAGATATTACATTTTCTAATCCTTCTGCTGATTGCTCGACGCTTACACATTAATACTCTATACAATTATAACAAAAACCCCACCGCAATGCGGTGGGGTTTGTTTTACATAATAGATTGCAATTTAGTTTGTTTAAGAAAAGCATCTAGGAGAGCGAAGACATGCTGTCTATCGTTCTCTTTTAGTTTTTGTATATCTAAAATTTTAGCGATAATATTTTTATCCAGTAGAATATCCGTAGAACCTACAAGATAATCCAGAGACACTTCCAGTGCTTCTGCCAGTTGCGTGGCCATCTCAATAGATCGTTTTACTTCCTCACCTGCGCTCCCGCACGAATCCTTTCGTGTGGCAGATAATAAAAAGACCCGCAATTTGTGAAGTTTTTTGTTTATGGTCTTCTGTCTTCAAATGGAAAACAAAAAGGAAGAGGCATCAAGGTTTCAAAAAGACATACATTATCCAATCACTAAAATTAAACACCTGTTCAATAATTATTCTTAAACATTACCCCTATCTATTGAAAACCAAATATTAATTAACAAATTATATTGGCTTAAATTCAATGATAATCAGAAAATTATTAGTAACTTTAATGGGAACTTAAAACCAATTAACTATGTCACATATATTAGCTGGAGTATTTGGTCATCACAGCGACTACAAAAAACTGGAAAGTGATCTGGAAAATTCAGGATTTGAAAACTCAGATTATATTGTATACCTTACTGATGGTTCCGGTAATTCTCAATATCTGGCAAGTGTTACCGTAAATGACCTTAATCAGATTGATCTTGCACGGAATGCATTTATTCAGAATGCAGCATTGAAATCCTATTTATTTGAAAACATGAAGATCAATGAAACCAATTATGATACCATCAAAAGGTATATTGATGCAAGAAACAGAGCTGAAATCCACAGCAGCCCTGATATTAAAATCAAAACGTCAAGTGACGGTATGAATTCTGAAGTGAAATTCTAATCGATATAAAATCTAATAGCCGGAGATCCGTAGTGTTATACTGCGGATCTTTTATGTTTGAAAAAACTAAAAAATTTCGTATTTTCGTCTAATTATAGGCATGTGCACAAATGAGCTACGATTTAGAACAAGAGAATAAAGAGATCCTTGCCAGATATAAGGACCTGATCTCTAATACATACAGAACATTGGATGAGGAAAACAATAAGCTCATCCGAAAGGCATTCGATATCGCGCTGGATGCCCACAAGGATCAAAGGAGAAAATCCGGAGAACCTTACATCTACCACCCTATTGCTGTTGCTAAAATTGTAGCAACAGAGATTGGTCTGGGTGCTACTTCTATTGCCTGTGCACTTCTGCACGATGTGATTGAAGATTCTGATTATACTTACGAAGACCTGAAAAAAATATTCGGAGAAAAGATTGCCAATATCGTGAATGGACTGACGAAAATTTCCATCATGAACCACCAGAATATCTCTGTGCAGTCTGAAAACTACAGAAAACTCTTACTGACATTATCTGAGGATTTCAGAGTGATTCTGATTAAAATTGCAGACCGTCTCCATAATATGAGGACTCTGGAAAGCATGGCTCCGGATAAGCAGAAAAAAATTGCTTCGGAAACAGTATATATCTATGCTCCGATGGCTCACCGTCTTGGATTGTATAATATCAAATCTGAGCTGGAAGATCTTTCTTTAAAGTATAATAATCCCGAAGTCTATAACGAGATCACGGAGAAATTGGAACTGGCCAAGGAAAGCCGTGAAAGGTACATTGAAGAATTTAAGAAGGAAGTATCCGAAAGGCTTCATGAAGAAGGCTTAAACTTTAAAATCAAAGGCCGCGCGAAAGCTATTTCTTCCATTTACAGGAAAATGCTGAAACAGGGAGTTTCCTTTGAAGAGGTTTTTGATAACTATGCTATCAGAATTATTTATAAATCGGATGCGAAAAATGAAAAATTCCTGGCCTGGAAAATTTACTCTATCGTTACGGATGTATACCACAGTAACCCTTCCAGAATGCGTGACTGGATTACCCAGCCCCGCTCTACAGGATATGAAAGTTTACATTTAACGGTTTTAGGCCCTGATAAAAAGTGGATTGAAGTACAGATCCGTTCCGAAAGAATGGATGAAATTGCTGAGAAAGGAGTTGCTGCACACTATAAATACAAAGAAGGTTACAAACAGAGTTCTGATGACAGAAATTTTGAAAAATGGGTAACCGAGATCCGTGAAGTACTGGAACAGCAGCAGAATCTTTCCACTTCGGAACTTCTGGATAATATTAAGCTTAACTTATATTCCAAAGAAGTATTTGTCTTTACGCCAAAAGGAGAAATTAAAATCCTTCCGACTAATGCTACCGCTCTGGATTTTGCTTTCTCTGTTCACTCCGATCTGGGAATGAAATGCTTAGGTGCCAAGATCAATGGAAAACTGGTTCCTATCTCCTACATCCTTCAAAACGGAGATCAGGTAGACATCCTGTCTTCTCAGAACCAGAAACCTAAATCAGACTGGCTGGAATTTGTTGTGACCTCTAAGGCCAAATCCAAGATTAAAAGTTATCTGAACTCTCAGAAAAACCAGCTGGTAGAAGAAGGAAAAGAAATTCTGCAGCGAAAACTTCGTCACGCCAAAATCAATTTTAATGATGATGAAATTAATAAACTTCAGAAGTTCTTTAATTTAAAATCCTCCCAGGAGCTCTTCCTTAAATTCCAAAGTAATGAACTGGATGTAAGCAGCCTGAGAAAATATATAGAAAGTAAAAACGTATTCAACAACTTACTTTCAAGATTCAGAAAATCGCCCAATAAAAATCTGCATTTTGACGAGCCGAAAGAGGAAAACCTGGACATGATTGTGTTTGGGAAGGATGAAGAGAAACTTAACTACACGTATGCAAAATGCTGTACAGTGATTCCGGGAGACAAAATCTTCGGATTCATAACAATTTCAGACGGAATCAAGGTACACAGTGACAACTGTCCGAATGCGATCAATCTGAGGGCACAGTACGATTACCGTGTCATTCCGGCCAAGTGGGTGAATGCGGAAAGCTTCAAAAACAGAGTAAAAATTGAAATTGAAGGGCTGGACAGAATGGGTATGATTAATGATATTACGACTGTCATCAGCGGAAGTATGGGGATGGATATGAAAAGTATGTCTATTGAATCCAACAATGGTGTTTTCACAGGAAATATCAACCTCGAAGTCAAAAATAAAGGTCAGTTGGAAGAGACCTTTAAAAAACTTAAAAATATTAATGGTGTTTCCAGAGTGAGACGGGTACAATCGTAAACATGAATTTATCTCTTTATTTTAAAAAATTTTTCAACAACAGTCAGTCCTCAGGAATTATTCTTATTTTCTGTGTACTTATTTCATTGCTTATTGCCAATTCGTCTGCTGCAGAGAACTTTCAGCATTTTTTAGACAAAGTGGTGGGAACGCATCTTTTTGGATTGGAATATCCTGTCAGCATCTGGATCAATGATGGTCTGATGGCAGTTTTCTTCCTTCTGGTTGGCCTTGAAATAAAACGGGAATTGGTAGAAGGTGAACTTTCTTCTTTTAAAAATGCCTCCCTTCCTATTTTTGCAGCTGTAGGCGGAATGCTTATTCCCGCTGTTATCTACAGTATTTTCAATACAGGAACGGAATACAGCAATGGCTGGGGGATCCCTATGGCAACCGATATTGCCTTTTCTCTGGCTATCATTTCCATGCTAGGTAAAAAGATCCCCAATTCTATCAAGATATTTTTAGCGGCATTAGCTATTGTAGATGATCTGGGAGCGATCCTCGTGATTGCGATTTTCTATACAGAGCAAATTCACTGGAGCTATCTGCTCTTATCTTTTGGGGTAACAGCTTTACTTTTTATTTTAAACTTTTTAAAAGTAACTAAAACAATATTTTACATCATTCCGGGACTGTTTTTATGGTATTTCCTTCATCATTCCGGAATTCACGCAACGATAGCAGGTGTTTTACTGGCATTTTCCATTCCTACCAATGCTTCGAATGTAGAAATCTCACCTTTGGAAAAACTGGAGCATCAGCTTCATATTCCGGTAAGTTTTCTGATCATGCCAATATTTGCTTTAACGAATACCAATATCACCTTTTCCAGTGAAATGGTGGCAGGAGTTACAAGTACTTTAGGACTGGGAATTATCTGTGGATTGGTATTGGGTAAACTGATCGGGATCAATCTGTTTTCATTGATTGCTATTAAATTAAAACTCAGTTCCCTGCCTCAAAACAGTAACTGGCTTCAGATGATTGGTGTAGGATTGTTAGCCGGAATCGGGTTTACCATGTCTATTTTTATTGCATTGCTTTCTTTCAAAGGAGAAGTTCCTATCCAGGACGAAGCGAAGTTTGCGATTCTTATTGCATCTTTTATTGCTGCTATTGCCGGATTTACCATACTGAGCATAAGCTCAAAAGAAAACCCTGAACTGGAAGAGAATTAATCTTTCTTCCGGTTCTCCAATTTTCTTTTATGTTCCTCATCACTATCAAAGTCAGGTTCGGTAACCTGAGCATGATATTCTGAGGCCTCTTTCTTTATCTCATCAGACAGCAGCTTTTCTATTCTGAGTTTTCGGATTGCCATATTCAGCTCATTCCCGAATAAAAGGAGATATACATTGACATTTACCCAAACCATCAGTAGAATCATACTGCCAATGGATCCGTAAAGAACATTATATCGGGCGATATCCTTTACATAGATGGCAAAAATATACGTTGTAACCACAAACAATACTGTAGTCAGAATAGCTCCCGGAACCGCTTGTCGGAACCTTGTAATCTTCACGGTGCCCAACCAGTAAAACAAGGTCAGAAGTATAAAATAAAAAAGCGGAAAAGAAACAAATCCGATAATTTTAGAAAGGTTATCTACCAGCCAGGTTACATCATAAGCCGGCGTAAAAAGCTTCATTACAACCTCTGCGTAATACACACCAAACAGTGTTAAAAAAACGATGGTAATAAAGCCTATCGTAATAAAAAATGACAGGATAAACTCTTTTACGTCACTTAATTTTTCATCTGTATTTTCATTAAATCCGTTGATCAGGGAAAACGTACCGTTCGTTGCAAAAACAAGAGCCAGAAGAATCGTCAGGTTACTGATTCCTTTCATATTCGGGATGATATTGCTTACAATGTATCCTTTTACGTCGCCTTCCATGTTGGATGGAAAAACATTGTGCATCAGCACATCAAAAATATAAAACTGGAGCTCATCATAAAGCGGCATATGGGGCAGTACAGAAAGCAAAAACAGAATAAACGGAAACAGACTTATGGTAAAACTCCACGAAATAGCCGCCGCTTTTCTCCCTATTTTGCCTTTAAAAATCCCGGAGATATAAATCTGAAACATCTGCCAAAGTGATATTCCCAAAACAGGAATATGGATGCTGTCAAAAAAATCTTGAATCTTTAAAATAAATTTAGGAACCTTTACACTCATCGATCTGTTTGTCTTTATACAAAGGTAGGGGAATTAAATTAAATGGGAAAAGATATCAGGTGATAGGTGGCAGCTAGCAGGAATTTGAGAATTTAAAGTTTAAGGTTAATGAGAAAGTAATCACCTGCAATTCTTTATCACCTAACCCCGCATCCCGTATCCCGTATCCCGTAACCCGCAAAACAATCAACAACAATAACTCTAAACTTTAAACCCCTGAACTTTGAACTTTCCCCTGCGAAGCCCTATCTTTGCCCTCTGAAACTTCTTACAATGCGAATCAGCTTACTTTGTATCGGAAAAACGGATGATAAGGAAATTACCTCTTTAATCAATTATTATCTCAACCGTCTCCCCAAACACTGGAATTTTGAAATTACAGAAATTCCGGATGTGAAAAATGCCAAAAACCTATCCCCTGACCTTCTTAAAAAGGAAGAAGCCAAGTTATTCTTAAACCATATCGACAAAAACGATCTGGTGGTGATTCTTGATGAAAAAGGAAAACAGTTTACAAGCCGTGAGTTTTCACAGAAAATTGACACCTGGATGAATTCTTCTGTCAAGAAAATACATATTCTGATCGGAGGCGCTTATGGCTTCGCCGAAGAAATCTACAGCAGAGCCAATGAAAAAATGTCTTTATCCAAAATGACTTTTACCCACCAGATGATCCGCCTGTTTATTGTAGAACAGCTGTATCGCGCTGATCAGATTTTGCAGGGCAAACCTTATCATAACGATTAAAACAAAAGGTATTATCTCAAAAGTCAAATAATTGTTTTTTGTCATTCTGACAAAGGAAGAATCTCATTGACAAGCAGAAGCATGAGATTCTTCATTACATTTCTGAACTACGTTCGCAGACTTTCAGTCTGTGTCCAGAATGACATTCCTGAAACAATCTCTTTTTTATTTCAGACTCATCTGCCTCTTGGCTTCACCCACCACAAATGCAACGGAATTGGCAATATTAAAGCTCCTGATCAGTTTAGACATAGGAATGGTCAGATGATTTTCAAAACGGTCCAGAACCTCTTTACTCAATCCTACACTCTCCTTTCCGAAAACCAGCCAGTCTCCGTCCTGAAAATCAGTTTCAAGATATGACTTTTCGGCATGGGAGCTCATTAAAAAAACCCGTGACCTGTCAGGGATTGTACTGATCCATTCATCCACATCTGCATACTCAGAAACATCCAAATGCACCCAATAGTCCAATCCGGAACGTTTCAGGTTTTTATCATTAATGACAAATCCAAACGGATGAACCAGGTGTAATCTGCTTTCGGTTCCTACACACAATCTTCCGATATTTCCTGTATTATTGGGTATTTCGGGCTCTACAAGAACAATATTCAACATCTCTTTCTATCTCTTTATTTGTTTTAGTGTGGATTTATTTAATGATTTGGCAGAATTTTTTTTAATTTATTTTTTTTTGACATTTAGCATTATAATCAGTAAGGACTGCTTTTTCATAGCCTAAAGCCACTGCTTTATCCAGATTTTCGCAGGCTTCCTTAAGTTTGGAAGTGTCCATCAGAATCATAGCTTTGCTTACATAAGACTGGGCAAATTTCGGATCTATGGAAATTGCTTTATTAGCATCTGCCAGCGCTTCCTTATATTTTTTCATTTTAAAATAGACGTCTGATCTTCCATTATAAAGTAATGATTCCGGTTTTTCAGCAAGAAGTTGATTATAATCTTTCAACGCTCCATCCAGGTCACCATTATTTTTTTTCAGATTGGCAAGCCCTGTTTTTGCAAAAATGTTGTCCGGAGCAAAAGTGAGAATCTGATTAAGATCTTTAATGGCAAGATCTTTTTTCCCCTGGCTGTCGTAAATTTTGGAACGGGTAAGATACAAATCAGCTGTTTCAGGATTTACTTTGAGTCCTTTTTCTACATATTCCAATGCCTTTACTTTGTTTCCCTTCTGGCTGTAAAGCGATGACAGATTCACATATACAGAAATTGACAAAGGGTTTGCTTTTAAAGCAGAATCATAAGACTTAAAAGCCTGAGTCGTTTTTCCAAGCCTTCTTTGGGCCGTTCCCAGATAATCGTAATATTCTGATTGAAATTTTTGGATCTGTTCTTTTTCGGCCAGTTTTAAATATTGTTCTTCTGCACATTTATAATCAGCTTTTTGGAAACATTCTTCCGCCAGTTTTTTATTCTGGGCATAGAAATGAAGAGCGAAAAAGAGGGAAATTACTGCTGGTAAAGTTTTTTTCATGAGTTTATAGTTTGTTTGTTGATCACTTTTTTGGCGAGTGCACCAAATATCACTCCCAATAAAGATCCAACAAACGCCCCCACCAAAATATCTATCGGGAAATGCACTCCTAAATATATCCGGCTGTAGGAAACCACCAGAGCCCATACAAATATAGCATATGGAAACCATTTAAGCTTATTTTTTAATAAAATACTTAAAAAGGATGCCAAAAAGAATGTATTGGAAGCATGAGCAGAATAAAAACCATATTGCCCACCGCATTTCACGATTCTCATATGATGTTCCAGCGTAGGGTCATGACAAGGTCTCAACCTTGCTACACCATATTTGAAAACACTGGCCAGCTGATCAGAAACCGTCGCACCGATGGCCAGAAATATAAGGATAAAAACTAATGATCTTAGTTGATGGTTTTTGTATAAAAAATAAAGAAATATAATATAAAGAGGTACCCAGATCCAGGTACTTGAAATCAGCATCCAAAACTGATCAAAAGATGAATCCCCCAAATTATTAAGGTAAAGAAATACCTTCTTATCTTCCTGAATGATTTCCTCCATGATTATCTGCTTACAGGTCCTTCATAAGTCTCATCATCTGCAGGCTTCGGTTTTGGCGGCTCATTGGAAGCAACAGAAGAAGAAGGTTCCGTCAGAATATCTTTTTGAATATCATTCATCGGATTGAAATCTTTTGCAGCATCTTTTACCTTCTCAATCTCACGTTTGATTTCAGAAACAGGGTTATCTGTTTCTTTCATAATTTCAGTTTTAATATCTTCCACTGCTCCACGCATCTTTCTTACGCCTGCACCTAAGTCACGCGCAATCTGGGGCAGCTTATCCGGACCGAATAATACAACGATTGCAATGGCAATGAGTGCCATTTCTCCAATGCTTAATTCCATGGCGTAAAATTACGAAAGATTATTGCATTTATGGACTGTAAACTAAAAATTTAAACAAATTTTAAGATTTTATAATGAAGTGCAGGATTCAAGGTTCAAGGTTCAAAGTTTAATGTTTTGTAGACGGGTTGCAGGTTTCGCGATTATTTTGGTGCAGGTTCCTTGGTAGCGAGTTTTGGTGTTATTATGAGGGGCGAGCTGCTGGTTCTTTTTATTCCTGTTACCCACAAAGTTAAACTTAGAACCCTGAACCCTCAGACTCTTCCACTCTCAAACTTAGCTCCTAACATCTGCAACCTCCACTTATTAATTAACAAATATTTAATTCAAAACAATGAGAATTAAATAATATTTATGTATATTTATAATACACAACCAAATCAATATTAATTATGAAAAAACTAGTAACTACTTTTAAAGTTTTTGCCGTGTTGTCGGTGTTGGCACTTCAAAGCTGCCGGAATGAAAACAATGAGGTGAACCAGCAGGAAAAGATTCAAGCTAAGGTAACCGTAGACGATCTGAAAAAAGAGATCACTCCTGCTTCTTCCCAGATGGTTCCTGAAGCAGTACAACATCAGTTGAATGAGTCCGGCAAAAATCTCGACACCTATTTAAAAAATGATTTACAGATTACCGGAGTAACGGTGTTGGGAAAAATTTCGACCCAACAGGGTGTTGAACTTTCCAAAAGCCTTATTACCGATAAAAATCAGTTCATTGCTTCCGGGAACATAATGGATCCATCCTCTGTAAAAATCGGAAAAATCGGAGATTTGTATAACGGAGAGGATTTGACAACTGCACAACAGGGATTAAAAGAAGCCATCACCGAAGAAGTAAAACCGGGCACTCAAGTTATGGAAGTAACATGGAACGGAAAAAGCGGAAAATTTACCACTTTGTGTTTTTATGGGGACTCAGGAATTATCTGGGACAATATCTTCGGAGGTCTTGTGATGATGGATACCCGGGGAAATTCAGAAACATCTGACAGCGAAGCTTCAAAAGTAGCTTCTACATGGTATAAACAGTGGTGGACAGCCAATTGGCTTTGGGGTTCTAAACGAGGTGAAGCCGGATATAAGATTACCATTTATTATTCAGGATCCACCGTTTCCAATGCAGATGTAAGCGATTGGGGGTACATCAGCTTAGGAAAAGCGAAAAGTGAGAGTAAAATTATAAAAAGAACAGGTGCCTACGGACAATGCCGTTATGCCCTTGGACTTTGTACTCCTACAGGTTCTTTAAGCTTTAATTCCACTAATTTCTCTGTGTCATTCTCCGGATTGGGCAGCAATATTGTAAGTAACGGGACAAAATCCCTTTATCCATAGTTATTTTCATAAAAATCAGATTTTAATCAAAACGGGAAGCTCAGTGAGCTTCCCGTTTATTGTATTGATAAATTCTACCAGATTCTGACTTTAGATTTCAATGCTTCTATTGCATTTTCTTTAAGGCCGAAAGTATTCATCAGTATTTCATAGAGCTGTATATCATTTTCTATCGTTACAGCTTCTTTTTCACCATCGCCGGAGCGTATATTCAGCACGTGATCCGTATAGGTATAGCGGGCATTTTCATCTACTTTTGAAAGAATCAGTCTGTTTTTAAAATGGGAATCCGGATGGGTAGACAGATACCAATTGGAAATATCCAGATCAATAAGTTCTACATGCTCAGGAATAAACCGGTACACCGGAAGCCACTCCTCTTTCCACATCCAAAGTGTATAGGTTTCTTCCTTGTGGGAAACTTTAAATATTCCGTTGGGTGTTTGCTGCTGATCTTCTTTATTTAAAAGTATGGGTGAAGTAAGCGTAGCTGTTCCAAATCCGCAATCTACCACATATTGATCACCATCAAAATCCACAATAAGTAAAAGATGAGTCTGTGCCGCCATACTGTCTTCCTGTCTTCCCCACACTACCCTTCCAAGCTGAAGCTTTACATTGAAACCTAATGTTTTCAAAACTTCACTTAAAAGCAGATTCTGTTCATAGCAATATCCGCCTCTGGATTCGATCACCAGTTTTCTGAAAACATCATCTAACTTTAAAGAAGGAACCGTCCCTGTATAAGGATCAATATTCTCAAAGGGTATATGTTTCGGATGGAGCTGATGGATCCTTTTTAATGTTTCCATGCTCAATTCAGGAGTTCCGGAGAAATGAATCCGTTCCAAATACTTTTCCAGATCTGATGTATTCATAATTTGGTTTTTTGTTTCAAAATACATAAAAAAGACTTGTAAAATTATTGAAAGATAACCCGAAAGTCAATTATAGCTCATCAATAGAACTATGACTTATGAAAATCCTTTTCCGAGGTTACATCAACTAAATTTTTATTTTTTTTCTGAAAAGCAGAATACGTAATCACAACACTGACCGCCATTAAAATAAATGCTAAAAAGAAAGGCGCACCGGAAAATTTGAACGGTGCTTCATCATGCGTGAAATAGTAAAACAAGTTCGTCATCATCGGAGGTCCGATAATGGATGTAGCACTCATTAAGCTCGTTAATGCTCCCTGAAGTTCTCCCTGTTCATTAGAGGGAACACTTTTCGTGATAACCGATTGTAAAGCCGGTCCACAGATTCCTCCTAAACAGTAAGGAACCAGAAACACAAACATCATCCAGCCTTCTGAAGCAAAGGCAAACAACAACATTCCTACTGCATAGAAAGCCAATCCGTAATAAATACTTTTCTGCTCGCCCAGCCTGGGTGTTGTATATCTGATAAGCCCGCCCTGTACAAGACCTACCAGCAAACCTACTACTCCCAATGAGATTCCTACCATTCTTTCTGTCCAGCTGAATTTATACATTGTAAAGAAGCTCCAGTTACTCTGTACCGCATGGCCTGCAATATAGATCAATATCAACGAAACAATCAAACCTGAAATTTCAGGGTGCTTACCTAAAAACTTAAATGAACCAATAGGGTTGGCACGTTTCCAATCAAATTCTCTTCTTTTATCTTTATCCAAACTTTCAGGAAGGATGAAATATCCATACAAGAAGTTAAGCAGACAAAGACCTGCTGCGGCATAGAAAGGAACTCTGGCTCCATAATGTCCTAGAACTCCACCCAGAACAGGTCCTATGATAAATCCGAGCCCAAAAGCAGCACCTATCAGTCCGAAATTCTTGGCACGGTCTTCATCAGTGGAAATATCGGCAATATAAGCACTGGCCGTAGTGACACTTGCTCCTGTAATCCCTGCAATGATTCTTCCTAAAAACAGCCACCAGATCGTGGGTGCCAATGCAAGGAAAATATAATCTACTGCAAATCCGAAAAGAGAGATCAGAATGATGGGCCTTCGTCCGTATTTGTCACTGAGGTTTCCTACTAACGGAGAGAAAATAAATTGGGTAAATGCATAGGCAAATCCCAGCCAGCCTCCATATTTTGCTGCCTCACTGATATCTGCGTGAATAAGTTCCTCTATTAATTTGGGAACAACAGGAATGATGATCCCCCATCCCGTAATATCGATCAGTAAAGTAATAAATATGAAGCCTATAGCCGCTTTTTTCTTTGAATTTTCCATGATGGTGCAAAATTAATCAAATCTGAAAAATAATGATTCTAAATTATGATATGAATAGTTAATATGAATACTAAAAAATTGTAAAGCCAACATGATCATGAATAGCTGATCGTGATATTTTTTGACTTTAACTTTAAAAAAAAGGCCGTCTCTTTCGAAACGGCCCTTACTAATTTATTGTAGTTTGTATTACTTTGAAGCAAGCTCTTCTTTAGCAGAAGTGGATTTTCCATGTACCTCTTCTTCTTTTCCTGTTTTAAGGAAGTCGTAAGCAATTGCAGACGCAATAAAGATGGATGAGTAAGTACCGAATCCAATACCGATTAACATCGCAAACATGAATCCTCTTAAGTTATCTCCACCGAAAATGAAGATCGCAAGGATCACCAGAATCGTAGTGAATGAGGTGTTGAATGTTCTACCCAATGTACTTGAAATAGAGTCATCAAACAGACCTGCCAATGTTAAAGATTTTTTCTCTCTCAGGTATTCTCTGATTCTGTCGAAGATAATTACCGTATCGTTGATTGAGTAACCTAATACAGTAAGAATCGCAGCGATGAAATCCTGGTTGATCTCCATGTTGAACGGCATATATTTGTGAAGCAATGAATAGGCTCCTAAAATAATTACCGCATCGTGGAATAGAGCAGCAACCGCTCCAAGAGAGAACTGCCATTTTCTAAATCTTACAAGAATATAGATGAAGATCATTGCTAATGCAGCTAATACCGCATAGATACCGTGAGTCTGGATATCATCAGCCACAGAAGGTCCTACTTTCTCGGAAGAAATGATTCCTGCGTGGTCTTTATCAGCAGATTTGAAATCTTTCAATGTAGTTCCTGCCGGTAAGTTTGATTTTAAACCTTCAAATAATTTCTGTTCGATAATCTGGTCAGCTTTTAAAGATTCATCTTCGATAAGGTAATCTGTAGAGATCTTTAATTGTTTGTTGTTTCCGAAAGTTTTAGCTTCTACAGAAGAGTTTTTACCATCTTCCGTTTTGAATAATGCTACTAATTTTTCTTCAACATCTTCAGCTTTTACATCTTTATCAAATCTAACGACATAGTTTCTACCACCGGTAAAGTCGATACCGTATTTGAAACCGTGTGTTGCGATAGAAATAATACATACAACTGTAAGAACAGCAGAAATGATGTAAGCATATTTTCTCTTTCCGATGAAATCGATCCAGGTATTTCTGAACAGGTTCTTGGTTGCCGGAGTCCATACAGAAAGTCCTTTTCCTTTATTTAATCTTGAGAAGATCATTACTCTTGAAAGCAATACAGACGTGAATAATGTCATTAAGATACCGATCATCAACGTCAATGCAAAACCTTTGATAGGTCCTGTTCCGAAGAAGAACAATACAACTGCGGTTAGGAAAGTCGTAGTGTGACCGTCAATAATCGCATTTAATGCATGTTTGAAACCATCTTTGTAAGCTTCAAGAATACTTTTCCCGGCGAATAATTCTTCTTTGGTTCTTTCATAAATGATAACGTTCGTATCGACCGCTACTGCCATCGTAAGAACGATACCCGCGATACCTGGAAGCGTAAGCGTAAAGTCTCCCGAATCCATGATACCGAAAATATAGAATAAGTTGATCACCATCGCAATTACCGCGTAAACCCCAGCTCCACCGTAGTAGAAAATGATATAAACAATGATAATCGCAAATGCAATGATGAACGACATTAAACCAGAATCAATAGCCTCTTGTCCTAAAGACGGACCTACAACGGTAGCCTGAACTACTTTTGCACCTGCAGGCAATTTACCGGCACCTAACACGTCTACCAGTTCTTTAGCTTCTTCCTGAGAGAAATTACCAGAGATCTGAGTTCTACCGTTAGGGATAGCATTAACAACGTTAGGAGCTGTGTATACTCTGTTATCAAGAGTTACGGCAACTGGTTTTCCAACGTTTTTCTCAGTTAATGTTTTCCACTCTTTTGCCCCTTTAGAATCCATCTGCATATCTACCACTACTCTGCTTAGTTCATCGTAGCTGATGTTTGCAGTTTCTACAGCACCGTCTACCGGAGCTTTTTGGTTGATGTTACCTCTGATCGCATACAATACTAAACTTTCAGTATCGGTAGCTTCAGGCTTGTAACCCCACATAAACTGTGTATATTTAATGTTAGCCGGACGTAAAGACTGACCTACTTTGCTGTTTAAGATTTTGTTTACAACAGCAGTATCGGATAATTTTACATTGGCAACACCATTTGTTCTTAATTTGTCAAGCTGTAAAAGGCTCATGAAGTTCACATTCTTTGCAACTCCCATAGAATCTCCTTTTGTAGCAACCATAGTTGTCAAAGTCTGGAAATAAGGTGCAATTTCAGGAACCTGCTGTACTTCCCAGAACTGAAGTTTTGCAGAAGTCTGAAGCATTTTCTTCACTTTATCGATGTCCTTCATACCAGGCATTTCTACAGAAATTCTCGCAGTACCAGGTACTCTCTGAACGTTTGGCTGGATCGCTCCAAGCTTGTCAATTCTCGTTCTGATTACCTCGAAAGCGGTTCCTACAGATGCATCGATTTTTCTTTTAACAATGCTTTTTACCTGATCGTCAGGCGTGTTGTACTTCACTTCAGTAAGCGTTGTATTTCCGAAAATTTCCGGATCAGCCAACTTCAGGTTGGTACCTTTAGCTTTGTTAATTACATCGAACTGCTCGAAGAAGTTGTCGATGTAAGGTTTAGTAGAATTCTTCTGTGCTTCATCAGTTTTGTTTAAAGCCTCAATAAGGATAGGATTTGTAGAATAATTGGTTAAATCATTCACAAGATCTCTTTGGTTAATTTCCAAAAGAACGTTGATCCCTCCTTTCAGGTCAAGACCAAGTTTCATTTCCTTGTCTTTGGCTTTAGTGTAATAAAGTTTTGTGAATCCTAAGTTCAAAGTATCCTTAGAAAGTCTTGCGATTTCTTTCTGATACTTCTCCGGATTGTCTCCTGCAAAAGCAGTCGCCTGCTTTTCAATTTTGCTGGCGTACCATGTTGGTAATAGCTCGTTTAAGCAAATCAACCCTAGTACAATAGCGACAATTGTAATAAGTCCTTTTCCTTGCATTTTGTTATAACTACGTTAAATTAAGTCGGCAAATATAATGATTTTCTTGTATTTTATGAATTTTTAACAACAGAAATGGTTTATTTCCAGATATATTGGTGTGGTGATTTCTATTTAAGATTTAACAATTTTTTCATACGATTATAATGAAGTCTTCAAAATCGATTGGTATAAAATTTTCATTTACTTTTCCAACACACTAACTCTCAAAATATTATGAAAAAATTACTTTTTTGCATCAGTATTTTTTCTTCCTTAATTGTTAATTCTCAAAGCATTAATTTGGAAGAATTTGCCACAGGACTGACGAGTCCTGTAGAGATTACGAATGCCAATGACAGCCGTCTTTTTGTGGTTCAGCAGAACGGTATCATTAAAATTATTCAACCCAATGGGACAATTAACGCTACCGATTTCCTGAATATCGGAACAAAGATTATTTTTGGCGGCGAAAGAGGTCTTCTTGGTCTTGCATTTCATCCTCAATACTCTGCTAACGGGTATTTTTTTGTGTACTACAACAATCCTTCTGGGAATATTATTGTTGCAAGATACAGTGTAAGTTCAACAAATCCGGATGTAGCGGATCCCGCTTCTGAAAAAATTCTGCTGAACATTCCTAAGCCATTCGACAATCACAATGGAGGAAGTATCCATTTTGCCCCTGACGGAAAACTCTGGATTATCACCGGAGACGGAGGAAGCGGTGGTGACCCGAATAACAATGCTCAAAACAAAAATTCACTGCTGGGGAAAATGCTGAGAATAGATGTAGATGCTACAGGCCCCTATAACATTCCTCCTGACAATCCTTTTGCAGGAGCCGGAGTGGATGGTGCAGACGAGATCTGGGCTTACGGACTCAGAAATGCCTGGAAGTTTTCTTTTGATCTGCCAACAGGAAACGCCATGATTGCAGATGTTGGCCAGGGAGCCATAGAAGAAATCAACAAAATGCCCATTACTACAGCCGGATTAAATTATGGCTGGCGATGTTATGAAGGGAATAATGCGTACAATACTGCAGGATGTGCCGCACAGTCCACCATGACCTTCCCTGTTGCCGTATACGACCATTCCGGTGGCAAATGTTCCATCACGGGTGGTTATGTCTACAGAGGAACGCAGTACCCGTCACTTCAGGGAAAATATTTTTTTGCCGATTACTGCTCTACCCAGATCGGAATTCTGGATAGCAATAATGCCATCACATGGACAACTCCTTATTCCGGAAATAACTTTTCCACTTTCGGAGAAGATTACCAAAAAGGATTGTACGTAGCTGCCGTAAACAGTGGAAAGATTTTTAAAATAACCACAGGTACTTTGGGAACCCAGGAAAGTAGTCCGGGAACCATAAAAGTTTATCCAAATCCGGCTTCCAAAGAAATTTTCATTGATGGGGTGAAAGATAAAAAAGCAACCCTGGAAATCATCAGTGCAGAGGGAAGAAAAGTGATGGAAACGGATAAAGTCTCTAATGGTAAAGACATCAATATTTCAGGGATTCCTGCCGGAGTGTATTATATTAATCTGAAATCCGGGGAACTGAAATCATATAGTCAGAAATTGATTATCAAATAGTAATAGCAGGTTTTAAGCGCAGACGAAACGCTAAGGCTTTTAAATTCTATAAAAAAGGGTGGCAAAGGCGTTTCACTAAGCAAAAACATTGAATATTTTTTAAACCATTAAGAAGGATTTAAGGAGTAAAGCATCGTTAAGTTAAGATAAATCATTCTGATTTTTAAGCTTAAAGCGAAGCTCATCTTAATACTCTAAACACCTTACGACAATCTTAATGTTTCAAAAAAATTTAAACAAGTTCAAAATAAGCCCACGGGTCAATAAAAAAGCGGTTCAGAACTGAACCGCTTTTGCTTATATTGTCATGGAGAAAATCCTTGTTTCAGGTTTATTTCTCATCATTCTCAGGTCAAAAACCATGGCTACATTCCTTGTGAATGCTCTTCCGGCTTCTGTGATTTTAACTTCAGTTCCATTGATTTCAACCAAACCGTCATTTTCCATCTCTTTCAGCATTTCCAGTGCATTTTCAAGCTCAGGGAAAGAGTTGTTGATATCAAAAGTGGTTTCAAGCTGGCACATCAGATTCAGAATATGTCTTCTTACCGTAAGATCCTCATCGCTCAGAACATGTCCTTTTACTACAGGAATTTCACCTTCTTCAACCATTTTCTGGTATTCTTCCACTGTTTTTACATTCTGGGCAAAAGCATACCATGAATCTGAAATAGCAGACATTCCAAGTCCTACCATCAGCTGGGTTTTGCTTGATGTATATCCCATGAAATTTCTGTGAAGTTTTTTATGAATCAGAGACTGATACAGATCATCATGCTCAAGAGAGAAGTGATCCATCCCAACCTCAATATATCCTAAATCCTGAAGAAGCTTTTTCCCATCTTCATACAAACGGCGTTTTTCTTCACCGCTTGGAAGATCATTTTCATCAAATCCTCTTTGTCCGACACCTTTCACCCATGGAACGTGGGCGTAAGAATAGAATGCTAACCTGTCCGGCTTCAGTTCCATTGTTTTTCTGATGGTATGTTCCATTGCTTCCCAATTCTGGTGTGGCAATCCGAAAACCAGATCATGACTGATTCCTCTGTACCCTATTTCCTTTGCCCATTCCGTAACGTTTTTCACATTTTCAAAAGGCTGGATTCTGTTGATGGCTTTCTGAACTTTAGGATCATAATCCTGAACTCCAAAGCTCACTCTTCTGAAACCAAGGTCGTATAAAGTCTGAAGATGTTCTTTCGTTGTATTGTTTGGATGTCCCTCAAAAGAAAATTCAGGATGCTCTGCAATATCCACTGATGAAAAGATACCTTCCAGCAATGTCCTTAAATTTTCAGGAGAGAAGAACGTAGGGGTTCCTCCTCCAAGGTGTAGTTCTTTCAGTTTAGGTCTTTCACTGAAAAGATCAAGATATAATTTCCATTCTTTTAAAACACTTTCAAGATAAGGAACTTCAACACTGTGCTGTTTGGTGATACGCTTATGGCATGCACAAAATGTACACAATGCCTCACAGAATGGCAAATGGATATAAATAGAAATTCCCTCCTCTGCATTGCTTTCATGAAAAGACCTGATTACGGTTTCCTTCCATTTTTCCGGTGAAAATGTTGATTCATCCCAATACGGAACGGTAGGATAAGAAGTGTAACGCGGTCCGGGAATATTATACTTATCTATTAAAGAATTCATTGTGAAAATTAAATTTTATAAGGGTATGAAATTTAACATAATTAAAATTCATCTTACAAAATTAACCATTAGTTATGAATTTTAACCTATGAATTATATTAGGTTCTATTTTATAATGAGTCTAAATACGTATGATCAGGCTTTTGGCCAATAGTGATAAATTCTATTCCTGATATTTAAAATTTTAATTTCATCACCGCAATTTTGCTATTTCCTGCAAGAACCACTTTATTAGCATCAATCCACTGGCAGACAAAGAATCCTTTTTCATCAGAAATTGTAGTCCATGTTTTTCCAAAATCTGAAGAATAGCTGATATGCTTATCTCCTACGGCAATGATTTCTTTTCCTTTTGATCCCGGTTTAATTTTCACACAGGTTGTATATCCTGCGTTCTGCCCTGAAGCCTGAATCTGCCAGGTCTGGCCGGCATCAATTGTGGTTGCGATATTATTGATATTAGCATCCTGTTTGGTATAATCTCCTCCTGCTGCTATTCCGAAACGGTCTTCATAAAAATCTATGGAATACATTCCCTGAGAAGATTCTCCTTGTATGATTGGGGTATTGAACACTTCTATTTTATCATCTTTCAGATTCATTCTTAAAATTCTTGAAGCTTTTCCTCCAGTCGCAATCCATAAGTATTTTTTAGAGGATGAAATATTGGTATTGCTGGCGGCAAAAGCAGCTTCGCCATCATTTAACGTTACATTATTTTTAAACATGTTCCATTTCCCATCCTTATACACTGCCAGTTTAAGCAGGTGATCTTTATCTGCGTCACTGAAGGTATAGGCAAGTTTATCATTCACGAAATGCAAAGCATCATAAAACGCTGTTTTTGCAGTATCTTTAAAAATCACCTCTGATTTCAGATCTTTTTTATCAATTTTGAAAAAACGTGCCGGACTTTCAATATTGATTGCATAAAAAGACGTTTTGTCCTGGGCTAATGTTCTGAACTGAAGTTTTTCCTCAGACAGCCTGATCTGTTTCTGTTTTTTATAGTCTTTAAGATCTACAAACCCGAATTTGGAATCCGTACCGCTGTACCAGACCTTGTTATCATATAATTCCAGCGCTCTGATACTGATTTTATCATTAAGAATGGTTTCAAGGCTTTCTACCTGCTGGGAAAACGCGGCAAGACCTACGGATAGGAATAAAATGGAAAAAAGTTTTTTCATATACTGATATTGGGACAAAAAAAACCGCCGAAGCGGTTTATAATATTATTAATCCTGATTCTGATATTTTTCAGGGTTGTTAAGCTTACTGTTTGATTTTCCGTAAAGGAAGTATACCAAACCTCCTAAGAATAACCATACTGCAGAAAGTTCCAATGCATGAGCACTTAGGTTAAAGATCAAATATAGGTTGATAATTACCCCTAATGCCACCACGATTTTATAAGCAGGAACTTTGAAAGGTCTGATCAGATTAGGTTCTTTCTTTCTCATTACCCAAACTGCGATACAAACCAGTGTAAATGCAAACAGGGTTCCGAAACTTGTCATATCTGCCAATGTAGAAATTGGTGTAAATGCAGCGATTAAAGCCACCACAATTCCCAACAGGATAATTCCTTTGTAAGGTGTTTTTGTTTTTGGGTGAAGCTGTCCGAAGAATTTAGGAATCAAGCCGTCTTTTGCCATACCGATGAAGATTCTGGACTGCCCCATCATCATTACCATTACAACAGAAATCAACCCTACAGTAGCAGCAATCGTTACGATATTACTCGCCCAGTGCTTTCCTGCAATTTCAAAAGCATATGCTACAGGCGCTTTGATGGCATCCGGATATCTTCCTTCAGGATTAAAATCTGTATAATGCATCATCCCTGTCAATACAAGGGATACACAGATATATAAAGCTGTACAGATCAATAGTGAAGCGATGATGGCGAAAGGTACATCTTTTTTAGGATTAATAGCTTCTCCTGCCTGAGTAGAGACAGCATCAAAACCGATATAGGCAAAGAAAATAGCTGCTGCTCCGGAAATGATCCCTTTAATACCATATGCGGAGACCATATCGCCCTCGGAATTCTTGATCTTTATCGGATCCGGAATAAAAGGTTTCCAGTTTTTAACCCCATCTACAGCATTATAAAGATCTGTATTAGAGAAAATGATATATACTCCGGCGATAATTACAAAGATAACCGCTGAAGTTTTCATTAAAACGATCAGGTTATTTGCTCCTGCAGCTTCTTTAGTTCCTTTTACCAATAATGCAGTAATCAAAAGAACAAGAATAAATGCAGGCAGGTTCATTGAAAATCCGTCTCCGGTATAACTTGCAGGATCTGAAGTAAGATAAGCAGGGAGATGAATATTAAATATTTTCAAAAATTTATTAAAATATCCGGACCAGCTCACGGAAACGGCCATACTTGCCATGGCATACTCGAGGATGAGACACCATCCCATGGCCCACGCAAAAATTTCTCCTACAGTTCCGTATGCATAAGCATATGCTGAACCCTCTACAGGAATAATGGATGCAAACTCTGCATAGCATAATGCAGCAAAAACGCAGGCGATCCCTGCGATAATAAAGGAAATTGCAAGTGCTGGCCCTGCATGATAATAGGCTCCTGTTCCGGTCAGAACAAAGATTCCACCACCGATGATAGCACCTACTCCAATTGCTGTTAAACTCCATTTTCCAAGGACTTTTTTCAGCTCACTTTTCTTCATATCTGCCTCATAGGCACTTAGTGGCTTTTTAACCCAAATTTTCGACATGTTTTTTTATTTATTAAGGATTTACGAAAATATAAAAAATTTAGAAACTCTCACGTTAATCGTTAAAATTTCATCATTTATTTTACATTAAAGACTTTAAAAACCTGACCAGCACCTTATTCATAGTATTCTACAGACATGAAGTATTCCCGTTCTGATTTTGATCCACAAAATCAGGAAGTCAGTAATAATACAAATATGCCGTAATCCGTAGTTTTATAAAAAAAATATTTGTAGGGATAAATAATGACGCTTATAGTTAAAAAACTACATCGTTCTGATGATGATTTGACAATAGCCTTAGAATCAGGAACAAGCAGATTATTTGATCAGACAGCGCTTCCCTTTGGATCTTCAAAAACCGGGAAACTTTACAGGAACATTGCTATTTTTTGATAAACTGTAACGAAGTTCTTTAAAAAAAGTAAGATTTCTCTATTTTTGATGGTATGAATTTATATGATCTTTTCATAAAGCCCTATGAAGGCTATGATACTTTACAGATTATGCTGGAAACTTCGGGTGCCGTCTTAGGAACTCTGAGTGTTTATTTTTCGATTAAAAAAAATATCTGGGTATATCCTACCGGCATTGTTTCTACGCTGATCTATGTTTATATTCTTTTCAACTTCGGGTTACTCGGGGACTGCCTGATCAACGTTTATTATACTGTAATGAGTATCTACGGATGGATTTTATGGGCCAGAAACTCTGAAGATCATATTCATGTAGATGTTACCTGGGCCTTCAAAAAAGAGTGGATTTACGCCAGCCTGCTTTTTATACTGAGTCTGGCTCTTGTTACCCTTATCTATTATTATAAACCTTATATTGATAATCAGTTTTCGATGGAAGGAACCAGTTTTGGATTGTATCATCTGGATTGGGCCAACTGGATGGATGTTTTCAC
Source organism: Chryseobacterium sp. CS3K3.1 (assembly GCF_059515165.1). NCBI lineage: Bacteria > Pseudomonadati > Bacteroidota > Flavobacteriia > Flavobacteriales > Weeksellaceae > Chryseobacterium > Chryseobacterium sp. CS3K3.1. The sequence continues at coordinate 25,160 of NZ_JCAKRV010000024.1, forward strand.
AACTTCAATATTTTTAGTGGGCATGTGGTTGATGGCTAAACAGCGCATTGAGAGCTGGATTTTCTGGATTATCGGAGATTTGATTTGCATCCCAATGATGATTTTTAAGGGACTTGGAATCACTTCGGTTCAATATTTGGTATTTACTATAATGGCGATCTTAGGATATGTCAATTGGAAAAAAAGTTTTAAAGAAAAAAAAGTACAATAAAGTCATGAAAAATTTATTTAAAATAGCATTCAGTATTTTTGCTATTACCAGTTTAACCTCTTGTTTAGCATATACCGACGGATACGGAAGCAACGGAAGCTATGGGTATGGAGATCCGTATTATAACAACGGATATTACTATGCTCCGTCAGGATATTACGGAAGTGGTGGATATTGGGGTAATGACGGCTACTATTATAGAAACAATATTAATTATTACTATGATAATGGTATTCCTTATTACTATGATAGCTATAATAACTCCAGAAGAAAAGTATACGTAGAAAGAAGATCTTCTTCATCGTCGAGACCTGAAAACGGATTCCAGAATACGCGTACAACGAACAGTAACGGTTCATACAACAATAACGGAGGATTTAATAACAACAGAAACTCCAACAGCAACAGTGGATTCAGAAACCAGAATAATGGTAATCAAAACAATCAGGGTAACCAAAATAACAGCGGGTTCAGAAATTCCAATGGTAACAGCGGATTCAGAAACCAAAACAATGGTAATCAGAACAGCCAGAGAAACCAGAATAACAGCGGGTTCAGAAACTCCAATGGTAACAGCGGCAGATCAGAATCTTCCGGCGGTGGATTCAGGAATAGTTCAGGCAGCCAAAGCAGCAGTTCAAGCAGACAGCAGAGCAGCGGAGGCGGCTTTAGATAAAACGATTATAAATAAGAAAACGAACAGCTAACACTGTTCGTTTTTTATTTAAAATATAGTAATTTTGCTTCTTCATTTAACAAAAAAATATGGAATTTTATAAATATCAGGGAACAGGGAATGATTTTGTAATGGTAGATAACCGGGATCTGCAGTTTACCAAAGATAAAGACAGTATTGAAAAATTATGCGACAGACGTTTCGGAATAGGTGCTGACGGTCTTATTCTATTGGAAAACGATCCTCATTATGACTTCAAAATGGTGTACTACAATTCTGATGGCGGAGAAAGTACGATGTGTGGAAACGGAGGAAGATGCCTTGTCGCTTTTGCTTTTTTCCTTGACATCTTTGAAGACAAATGCAAATTCATTGCGACAGATGGTGAACATGAAGCTGAAATCCATAACGGAATCATTAAATTAAAAATGATTAATGTAAACACCGTTTCACAGGACGGAAATGACTTTGTGCTGAATACCGGATCTCCACACTACGTAAAATATGTAGACAATCTGAAAGATTATGACGTTTATGACGAAGGATATGGCATCAGAAATTCTGAAAAATATAAAGAAAAAGGAATCAATGTGAACTTTGTAGAAAAAATTTCAGATAACGAAATTTTTGTAAGAACCTATGAACGAGGCGTTGAGGACGAAACTTACAGTTGTGGAACAGGAGTTACAGCTTCCGCTTTAACTTTTCTGCAAAAACATAATCTAACCTCTGTAAAAGTTAAAACTTTAGGCGGAAACCTTAAGGTATATGCTGAAAAAAGCGGTGATGCATTCCAGAATATTTGGCTGGAAGGTCCTGCAAAGCAAGTTTTTAGAGGTAAAACAGATCTTCTTTAAAACAAAAAACTTTTAATCAACATTTAAGAATGAAAAAAGCTATTCTCATTATCATTCTGCTGGTTTTTGTAGTGGCAGGATTTTTTGGTTTGAGATTTTATAATAAATATTTAGGAAACAACGTAGAAAAAGATGGTTATGTTCTGATTCCTCATAGAGCAGGTTTTAAACAGATCCTGGATTCTATTGCTCCATATATTAAAGACAGGGAATCTTTTGAAGCTGTGGCTAAAGAAAAAGGTCTTGATACCAATTTCAAAGCAGGACGTTATCACATCCAGAGCGGAACAGGCAACAAAAACCTTGTCAATATGATCAAAGCAGGTAACCAGACAGCCAACTCTTACAGAATCGGGGATTTTGGAGATATGTATCAGATGATTGGTAAGGTGACCAAAAAAACGGAAATTGATTCATTACATTTTGTGAATGATCTGGATGCCGTGGCACAGGAGAAAGGCTATAAAAATGTTGAAGATTTAAAAAAATATTTTTTCATCGATACGTATAATTTTTTCTGGACAGTAAGTCCGAGAGAATTTTTTGCGAAGTTCGAAAATCAGTATAATGATTTCTGGACCAGTGAAAGAAAGAACAAGGAGCAGCAGTCCGGGCTTACAAGAGATCAGATCTATGCTTTAGCTTCCATTGTTTATAAAGAATCAGGAGGGAAAAAGGATGAAATGAAAACCATTGCAGGATTATATTTAAACCGTTACAGAAAAGGAATGAAGCTTCAGTCCGATCCTACGGTGATCTATGCGATTAATAAACAGACGAATTTTAAAGAACCTATAAAAAGAGTATTATATAAGCATTTATCGACACCTTCACCTTATAACACTTATGCCAATGCAGGTATTCCTCCGGGGCCCATCTGTGTAGTGGATAAAAACTCGATAGATGCTGTTTTAAATGCTGAAAACAACAATTATATATTTATGTGTGCTGATCCGGCAAGATTTGGATACCACAAGTTTACGGCAAGTGCAGAAGAACACGCTGTAAATGCGAAGGCTTATCAGGATTGGCTTAACTCGAAAAATATAAAATAAGCTTAGAAAGCACCAGGAAACTTATACAGTTAGAAAACAATAAACAACCATAATGTTTTGGCTATCAAATTGATATGGATATTCAAAATATTAAGGGTTATTCTCTCACGATCTTATACAAAAAAATAACCTATGAAGAATAAGACAGAAATTGTCACTATTTTCACCAGAAAAACTTTAGGACTTACATTAGTACTTTCAGCGGCAGCAATGGCTTTTGCACAGGAGAAGGCTGGAGTTTCGGGAATCATTGTCAACAAAAAAAATCAACCCGTTCCTTACGCTTCTGTAACTTTCAGCAATAAGACCAACAAAACTTTAAGTGATGCGGTGCTGACTGATGAAAAAGGACAGTATCAGCTGCAACTTATGCCCGGCGATTACGAAATTACAGTGGAAGCTATTGATTACAAAAAAAGTGTAGTCAGCAAAAATATTGCAACAGCAGGTAACATCGGTGCATTATCTATTGAAGCAGAGCCCTCTTCTACGGTTGATGGCAAAACAAAAGAAATTCAGGGTGTTGTTATTACTGCTTCAGCAGCAAAACCTTATAAAGTAGAGCTTGACAAGAAAACATATGATCCTTCGCAGGACATTGTGAGCAAAGGAGGAAATCTTCAGGATGTTTTAACCAATGTTCCTTCAGTGTCTGTGGATACGGACGGAACAGTTTCGATGAGAGGAAATTCAAATGTAAAATTTCTTATCAACGGAAAGCCATCTTCTCTTCTTGGAATAGATGATGGCGCCAATGCTTTACAAAGTATTCCCGCTGATCAAATTGAAAGAATCGAAGTAATTACCAATCCTTCTTCTAAATTTGAGGCAAGTGGAACTGCCGGTATTCTGAATATCATTCTTAAAAAGGATAAAAAAATGGGATTCAATGGTAGCGTAACCGGAACTATAGGTTATCTTCCAAGAACCAACCTTAACGCTAACTTAAACTGGAGAAAAGGTAACTGGACCTGGTTTTTAAATGGCGGAGGTGGTTATCAGAAGAATGAAAGTACTATGAAGAATACAACCACCAGAAAGGATGATATTAGCAGCCTGGCCTCAACCGCATTCCCTTTTACTCAGTATTCGCAACAAAATGGTAAAACAACCAGAGAAAGTGATACTTATAATGTGACTGCTGGTTTTACTCATGACTTCAACGATAAAACTTCCATTAATTTCTCGGGAATGATCAGAAGTTTTGATACGGATCAAACCGGAATCAACGCTTACAATGAAAGGGTTTATAAAGATGCCTCTACTGTAAATGATGTTGTAAGAGAAAGAAACAGCTACGGAAATAACAAAAACCTGGCCACTCAGTTTGATCTTGGGCTTGATCAGAAAATTGGAGATAATGGACAGTTATTATCCGCATCTGCAAGTTATCAGACGAATAAGACAGACGGAACCAATCAGATTATACAGAGAACTTTTATCAATAATCTTTTACAGCCTAATGGTAATGTTATTAATAATGTAAGTACAGATTCTAAAACGGATACCTTCATTGGAAAAATTGATTACGAACTTCCTATAGGTGAAAAGTCAAAATTAGAAGCCGGAGCACGTTATGATTATAACAGAAACACATACGATTATTTTGTAGACCAAAGTAATAACGGACAGCCTTACTTTACAAGATTTGATTTTACAAGTAACACGGTATATTCTGAAAATATTCTTGGAGTGTACGCACAGTTTAAAAGTAAGATTGGAGAAAAATTTGCTTATCAGTTAGGATTAAGAAGTGAGACTTCAAAAATTGACGTTAACTTTCAGAATTTTGATGTTAACGGAAATCCGGCCAATACTCCGGAAGTTAATAAAAACTATACAAAGTTCTTCCCATCTGTATTTTTAAGCTATGACCTTGCCAAGAACAATCAGATCTTGTTAAACTATTCAAGAAGAATTAACCGTCCGAGAGCTTTCTCACTGATACCTTTTATGTCTTTTGATGATGACAGAAACTACTTCAGAGGAAACCCAGATCTTAATCCGACGTATGAAAACTCTTTCGAAATTGGATACAATCTTTCAAACAAAAAGATCACGTTTAATCCAACTTTGTATTATAAAAAGTCTGAAGACGAACAAAACAGATATCAATACATCGATGAGACCGGAGCTGTCAACACAATTCCTTTCAACGTAGGAACAGAGACCAACTATGGTTTGGATCTGAACGGAACTTATGATCCTTACAGCTGGTGGAAAATAATGCTTTCTGCTGACCTTTACGGATATAAAAATACAGGAAGCTTTAACCTATTCCCTGACAATCCGCGAACTGTAAATGATTTCTCGGGTTCCGGCTTCTCATACAGAATTCGTTTTAACAATACATTTAAACCGACAAAAAACTTAAGTCTTCAAGTCCAAAGTTTCTACAGAGCTGCTGAGAAAACGGCTATGAATAACAGAAAGGCAATGTATGGTATAGATTTAGGTGTAAGCCAGACCATCTGGAAAGGTAATGGAATTATAGGATTCAATATCAGAGATATCTTTAATACCAGAAAAATGAAAAACTTCTCCGATAATGCTCAGTTTACCCGAGAAATGGAAATGCAATGGCAGCCAAGACAATTTGCTTTATCCTTCACTTATAAATTCAAGCAAGGTGAAAAAATTGATGCCAAACCTAAAATTAAAAAAGATATTAATTCCAATACAAAAGGCGACGAAGAACAAGGCGGCCCAATGTAATACAACAAAAATCCCGAAAGTTACTTTCGGGATTTTTTATTTCTGTTATTTTACAGGTTCTGCTTTCGAATATTTTTCTTTTTCAGCTTCATAGATCCTTCTTCTCAGATCACTGGTGGAAAACCTATGGTCTCTCTTGTTGAAAAAAATTTCAATTCCTTTTTCTTCACAGTATTTTTTACCTGTAAAGTCTTTGTCCATATAATCATCTCCTATGATTCTTACATCAATTACAAATGATTTAAGAATATCCAAAAGGTCTTCTTCCGTGTAATAAGGAATGATCTCATCCACAGCATTCACAGCTTTCAGTTGAATATATCTTTCAACAATAGTCTGGCTTGGCTTATTTTTAGTAGGACGGTCGTGGGACGGATCAATTTGAAGTCCGACGATTAAATAGTCACATACCGTTTTAGCTTCTTCAAGCATTTTGATGTGACCCGCATGTAATAAGTCAAATGACGAAAATGTAATACCTATTCTCTGTGTCTTCATACTAATTTAAAATTAAAGCTTCACTGAATTCAATGTTTTAGGATAACACTTACTCTTCAGGAAAATGTTTTGTAATTTGTTTTATGATCGTTTAAATTGTTGTTTTGATGCAATTATTTCTCAATGCTAATTTACGAATTTCTGGTATTCAGATATTTCTGCCATTCCCAAACTGTTCTCAAAGCCTCTTCCAGAGACGTTTCAGACTTCCAGTTGAGTTCTTTCTCTGCTTTTCCGGGGTTGGCGTATGCTATAGTAATATCCCCCTCTCTTCTCGCACAGATCTGATAGGGCACTTCTACATTATTGGCTTTTTCAAATGCTTTTACCACCTCCAGTACGGATGAACCTTTTCCTGTTCCCAGGTTGTAGGTATCAATCACCGCATCAGATGAAGAATCTTCTATCAGTTTCTTTAATGCTGCAACGTGCGCTTTTGCCAGGTCAACAACATAGATATAATCTCGAACAGCAGTTCCATCCTCTGTAGGGTAATCATCGCCCCAGATATTCAGTTTCTCACGCACTCCTGAAGCCGTCTGCATTACATAAGGCACTAAATTATTAGGAATCCCGATTGGCAATTCCCCCAGCTTTCCGGAAGGATGTGCTCCGATTGGATTAAAATACCTTAACAGTGATATTTTACTTTGATAGGCTTTGGCAAAATCAATAAGGATCTGTTCGCCCATTTGTTTTGTTTTCCCATAGACACTTTCAGGGGTTTTCAACGGGGTATCTTCATCGATCGGCATTACATCTGCCTGTCCGTATACCGTACATGATGAGCTGAAAATAAAGTTGGAGATCTTTCTTGTTTTAAATTCCTGAAGAATATTAATCAAGGAAAACAGATTATTCTCATAATAATCTACAGGTATTATCTGACTCTCTCCTACTGCTTTAGAGGCAGCAAAATTGATACAACCATCAATCTGGTGAGCATCAAAAACCTGAGTAAGAAGCTCTTTTCTTCTCAGATCAAAAGGATAAAAAACAGGTTTCTTACCCGTAATTTCCTCAATATTATTTAAAATAAACCTTTCTGTATTGGATAAATCATCAACAATAACCACTTCAAAGCCGTTATTAATAAGTTCTACCACTGTGTGAGAACCAATATATCCAAGTCCGCCGGTAACAAGTATTGCCATTTTTATTTTTTAATCTTCGTGTTTTCCTATGTGTTCTATTTCCTTTACTCCGTCATTTTTTTTCACCTTAAATACATTTACAATTAATAAACACAATATAAATATGATTAACAATCTAAAAGTAAAATGTTTTAAAACAGAATATCCGTTTAAAAATCCAAACAATAAAGGATAACCTAAAACAATTATGGATAATAATAAACTGAGATTCAGAAACAAAATTGCTTTATCATATTTTTCAATCAGATTAACAAATGCAAATGCATTAATAACTAACGAAATAACAATAAATAATATTTTAAATAGGCTAAAGTCATTAAATATATCAAGAATCCAAAATGCAGATATTATAAAAAGTAGTAAGCTGGTTATTACCGCTATATAGTATACCAGCTTATATTTAAATATCTTTCTTTTCATTAATTATCCCATAAACTCAAGCACTGCATCCGTAATATACTTCAGCTGCTCTTCGTCTAATTCCGTATGCATTGGTAAAGAAATTACCTGATCCAAAAGCTTATCTGTATTCACAAAATCTGCAGCATTACTTTCCTGGAAGTACGCTTTTTGCTTTCTTAATGCTACCGGATAATAGATCATTGCAGGAATATCTTTTTCTGATAAAAACTTCTGAAGCTCATTACGCTTTCCGTTCAGAATTCTTAACGTATACTGGTGGAATACGTGAGTAGAGTTTTCCGCTCTTTTTGGAGTCAGGATATTCGGATGACCAGCAAATGCTTCATCATAGAAATCTGCTGCTTTTCTTCTTGCTTCGTTGTAAGAATCCAGGTGAGGAAGTTTTTTTCTTAAAACTGCGGCCTGAATGCTGTCCAGACGTGAATTTACCCCTACCTCGTCATGGTAATATCTTTCATACATTCCGTGGTTTACAATTCCTCTTAAACGGTGAGCTAATTCATCATTATTGGTAAAAATGGCACCTCCGTCTCCGTAGCATCCCAGGTTTTTGGAAGGAAAGAAAGAAGTTGTTCCCACTGTTGCCATTGTTCCTGCCTGTTTTACTGTTCCGTCGGAGAAAGTATATTCTGAACCGATTGCCTGGGCATTATCTTCAATAACATATAAATTATGCTCTTCAGCAATTTTTAAAATTTCTTCCATATTGGCACACTGTCCGAAAATATGTACCGGAATAATTGCTTTTGTTTTGGGCGTAATTGCTTTTTTAATCTGTTCTGTAGAGATTGTGAATGTATCATAATCTACATCTACCAATACAGACTTTAATTTAAGCAAATGAATTACTTCTACTGTTGCAGCAAAAGTAAAATCAGCCGTGATAATTTCGTCTCCTTCTTTCAGGTCCAAAGCCATCAGGGCAATCTGTAATGCATCTGTACCATTGGCACACGGAATCACATGTTTTACGTCTAAATAAGACTCCAATTCATTCTGGAAAGACTTTACTTCAGGACCGTTAATAAATGCCGCAGAATCCATTACATTCAAAACTGCATTGTCTACATCATTCTTTATTTTGTAATACTGACTTTGCAAATCAACCATCTGAATTTTTTTCATATACTAAATATTTCTGTAAAAATAAGGAATTTAAAATCCTATCAAAAATTTTATTGATTTTGTTTTTATCTTTATACAAATAAATTTTATGAAAAAACTTTTACTCTTTTGTTTCCTAACAGGTTACCTAACCATTTCCGCACAAACGGAGCTCGTTTTTGTTTACTTCACGGATAAGCCTAATAAAACTGCTTTTTACGCCAATCCGCTGTCAGAACTCAGCCAGAAATCACTCAACAGACGCACTGCGCTGGGAATTCCGCTTAATGATCAGGATGCCCCTATTGAACAGTCTTACCTTCAGAATCTTCAAAATCTAGGATTTGTTGTGACCGATTATTCAAAATGGCTTAATGGTGCGGCAGTCAATGCCACTCCTGTACAAAAAACATTACTTCAGGCTCAAACTTATGTTTCATCTGTTGAAAGTTTTGCTAGAAACAGCTCTACTACTGTGAAAACAACACCAGGAAAATGGAAGGACGATGCCAGCATCAATAAAACACTTACCAATTTTAATTACGGTTCCGGAGCCGGACAAATAGACCAGGTGAATATCCGCCCGCTTCATCTGGCAGGCTATACAGGAACAGGAGTTTCCATAGCGGTGATTGATGCCGGATTCCCAACGGTGAATACAGGAACTGCTTTTGCAAGATTATGGACCAATAATCACATCAAAGCTTCCTATGATTTTGTTACCAAAACCGGAGATATTTATAATACTTCACTCAGCACACATGGCTCTGTTGTGTTAGGAGTTATAGGAGGATATCTACAGAATGTTTTTGTAGGAGCGGCACCGGATGCTGATTTTTATCTTTACCGCAGTGAAAATGCGGCTGTAGAAATTCCCGAAGAAGAGCTATACTGGATTGAGGCAGCTGAGGAAGCAGACCGTAAAGGGGTTGACATTATCACCTCATCATTGGGATATAATGTTTTTGATGAAAGCCGTTACAATTATACGTATGCCAATATGGATGGTAACACGTCCTTCATTGCCCGCGGAGCCGGTATTGCTGCTGAAAAGGGTATTTTTGTCCTTGCCGCTGCCGGTAACGCCGGACAACAGCCGTGGCATTACCTTATGACTCCGGCTGATAACGCTAAAGTATTTTCTATCGGATCTGTAGATTCAGCCGGAAATGCTTCAGCTTTTTCTTCTTTCGGACCTAATGCTCTCGGGGTGGTAAAACCGGACGGAAGTACCCAGGGAACCGGTACGACAACCGTTTATGATAATGCTACCTTAATTGTGAATGGAACTTCAATTGCTACTCCTATTGCTGCCGGCGGTGTTGCATGTCTTATTCAGGCATTTCCAGCGATGAACAGAGAGCAGATGAGAGCAAAGCTGAGACAAACGGCTTCACTATATCCTTCCCATACCGATCAGATGGGATATGGTATTCTTAATTTCGGAAGTTTATATAATCTTGTTCTGAATACTTCTGAAACTGTAAAAAAAGACAGGTTCTCCATATTCCCGAATCCTGCAAAAAACATCCTGAATATTGCGTCAGAGCAAGAAGTTCAGACGTTAGAAATATATGATAACCTGGGAAGACTCATCAGAAAAAGCAACAACCAGAAATCAATAAAAGTGGAAGATTTTTCCAAAGGAACTTATTATCTGAAGATTCAGATGAAGGACAAGGTTTTCTACGAAAAATTCTTAAAAGAGTAATTTTTTATTTCCCTCAGATTGTGCAGATTGATTACAACATAAACATCTGTGCAATCTGTGGGAGATATATTACTATTTTGGGTCTTACTACAAAATAAATTTGAGCTAAAGCTCATTGAATGGTTTATAATAAAAAAACGGGCTAAAGCCCGTTTCTATTGATATGGATTATCATTTCGTTATGATCATTCTTGTTTTAAAAATAGCTTATGCCGAATTTCTGCTGGCATTAATATTCCCAAATAAAGAACGGGTCACCAGCTTTTCATACGCTTCTTTATTTCCTTCTCCTTTCTGGATTTTCATTAAGGCATATTGCTGAATACTTAACAACGGAAGTACAATCTTTTCACGGATCTTCACAGATTTTCTGGATAACGGATCTTCTTCCTGAAGCATTTTAAATCCTGTCAGTTCCAGCATAATATCTCTGGAAAGCTCATATTCATCAAAAAGCACATTCCAGAAAGCACCGAACTTCGGATTATTTTTGATATAGTAAGTCAATGGGAAGTAAGACTTGTTCATACTCATCATGGAGTTCAGAACTAAAGTTTTAAAGAAATCTGAACCTTTATACAGCTCTCTTACTTCTTCAAATCTCCCCTGTTCTTTCATCTTTTGCATCGCATATCCAAAACCGAAGAACCCTGGTACGTTTTGCTTCAGTTGCGACCATGATCCTACAAACGGTATGGCTCTCAGATCTTCAAATTTCAGTTCGCTGCCATTTCCCCTTTTGGATGGACGGCTTCCGATATTCGTTTTTCCGTAGTATTCCAGTGTACTCATTTCCTGAAGGTAAGGAACAAACATAGGGTGCGCTTTCAGATCTGAATATTTTTTATAGCTGATATCCGCCAACTCAATAATCAAAGCTCTTTCTTTTTCAGTAAGTTCTTTTTTAGAATTTTTGAATACATCATTTTCAACACCAGCGGTCAGAAGCTGTTCAAAGTTGTATTTTGCCTGCTCTTTGTTTCCAAAAATACTGGTAATCGTCTGCCCCTGAATGGTTAATTCAATCTTATTATTGGCAATCGTTTTCCCCTGGGAAGCATAGAAATCGTGGGTTTTTCCACCTCCTCTTGCCGGCGGGCCTCCTCTGCCATCGAAAAATACGACTTTGATATTATTCTGCTCGGAAAGTTTTGTCAGTACTTCTTTGGCTTTATAAATTTCCCAGTTGGCTTTTAAATAACCTCCGTCTTTGGTTCCATCAGAGAATCCAAGCATAATCGTCTGCTGATTTCCTCTTTTTTCAAGATGCTTTTTATAAACAGGATTATGATATAGCTCATTCATTACATTTTCTGCATTGGCAAGTCCTTCCATGGTTTCAAAAAGCGGAACAATATCCATATTGATCGCTTCATCCTGATAACCGCAGATTTTAAAGAAGGCATATACATTCATAACATCCTTTACGGCATCAGAATTGGAAATAATATAGCGGTTCATTCCTCTTAATCCGTTCAGATGCTGGATATCCTTAACCTGTGAAACCGTTAACAAAGTATCTTTCACAATGTCTTCAAAATCTTCGGCAGCTACCGTTTCTGAAATCTGAATAAGCTTATTGAATTTCTGTTCGTAATCAGCCTCTTCATTTCCGTATACTTTCGCATAAACCTCATCAATCACTTTCTGATGAATTCTGCTGTCCTGGCGGATATCCAGCGTAGCAAAGTGAGTTCCGAAGATCATCACACGATCCCTGAAATTCACCAAAAGATCTAAAAACAAAGAGTTATGTTCGTTGACCAATATTTTTTCTGCCTCAGCAGCTTTATTTAAAATATCTTCTGCTTTAATGCTCTTTCCGTCAAAAATGGCTGCGTACAATTCTTCACTTAATTGGGTTAAGACTTCAGAAACACCTCTGAAACTCAATCTTCTCCTGATAAATTTCAAATGGCTGTAGTATGATTTCAGAATCGCTGAACGAAGTTCTTCCGCTACTCTTCTCGTTACTTCCGCAGTTACAAAAGGATTTCCGTCCCTGTCTCCTCCCGGCCAGAAACCAAGCTGGATAATATCTTCATGAAGATGAAAATGACCGTTTCCGAAAGTCTTTTTGATCTTCGTAAACAATTCGCCAATGGTATCATAATATACATATCTCAGGTAAGAAATAATGCTCAGCGCTTCATCTATCGGAGTAGGTTTTTCTTTATTGACAAAAGGAGTTTTCCCCAGCTGCTGCAGGAGCATATCAATCTGCGTCACCGAGTCACTGGTAATAGCCCCTCTCAGATCCTGAATAATTCTTTGTACCGAACTTGGATAAAACTGAGTCGGGTGTGCCGTAAATACGACCTTAACGCTAAAGTCCTTTAATTTCTCGCGTACTTTTTCAATTTTATGATCCTGAAAAGAACGTTCAAAAAGATTGGTTACTGTTCCATTATCACTTTCTGAATGAAGATTAGGAAATGCAGCATCCTCAATACTGTCAAACAAAACAACCTGTCTTTCTATATATTGTATGATCTTGAAAAGCAATTCCAGTTTCTGCTCTTCCGTCTGAAGATCGGTATGGTTTTTAAAGAATTCTTCGACGATATTTTCAGGAGTTTTTCCTGCTTCATAGCCGGTCCTGCTTTCCTCATAAAGAAATGGAAGCAGCATTCCGATATTCGTCATTTTATCATAAGGCAGGCTCATAAATAATGAATTATAGATCTGGAACTTATTTTCCACAATCTGCCTGAATTTTTCTGCGCGTTGGTCATGTATCATACTAACAAATGTAAGCGATTTTCAAATTAGTTGAGTTGACAAATGGCAAAAATTAAGTACGAAAATCAAAAAAAAGATATTTACATTTTATAAGTACTTTTCAGAATAAACGAACGATTAATTATAAATATTTGTGCAGTTTTAAATTCATAGAAATCTGTTTTACTCATTCAGGATTAATATAATTTTGATTAACTTTACTTTCAACGCTATCCATAATCCATGAAAAAAATATTTACTTTTTTACTCGTAGCCCTTCTTTTCATCTCATGTGAAAAAGATTGTTACAATCCACCATTACCAGTCATTTTTGAGTTCGTCAATTCCAATAATGAAAATCTTATCACCAATGGAACATTAACAACGTATTCTGTTCAGGATGAAAATAATGTTGGTGTACAATTATCCAAAACATCCGAGAACAGAATTCTTTTAGAAAATGTAGGTGCTTTTAACGGAACAAAAAATTACAAATTTTATTCTAATATTAAAGATATCGACTTTTCCATCCAGTCATCGGAGTTTAATGGAGGCTGTGATGGCTATCAAATTAATAAATTAACGTTTACAGGTATAGATATTGATGTAACTGCTGAAAAAGGATATTATAAAATTGTACTGGAATAATTCTCTTTCTTACATTTGCACCGGAAACCCACTCTTTATGAAAGTAATCATCGCATTTTCCCTGATTCTCTCCAATCTGCTTTACAGCCAGATCAAGGTTCCCGATGATTATAAAAAAATTCCCGATATTCTTGATACTGCAGAATACCTCTACCCTTTCATTATTCCTGATAAAGGGTATGCATACTGGCGTGTTCTCAGCAATGATATGGATTATGAAAAAGCAATTATCTATGAAAGCCAGGCTCCTGATTTTATGACCATCAATGAACCTGTTCCTGAAAGAGGCTTTTTCCAGAAATGTATCGGGAACAACTGTTTTTCATACATTCTGGCGTGTAAGAATGAAAGATCAGTATATTTTTCCAATGAACAGCAACTGAGAGATTTTATCGGAACAGTAGACAATCTTCCGGAGGCTATTTTACTGGCTAAAACATATGGGTATTCTGTGGATACAGGCAATCACTTTACCGGATCATATAAAATTGAAGACCGTCATATTTCAATGTACCTTATGCAATCTAAGGGTTGTCCCGCTGTGAAAGAATCTTTTTGGGTTAAAATCAACAGAAAGACAGGAAAAATGGAGGCAAAAAGCAATGGAGTTTATGCCAAGGATGAAAACTGTACTTCTTTGTAACTGAATTAAAAAAACGCCAAGGCGCAAATTAATTTATCAACATACAGCTTTAAGGCGCGAGGATTTTATCTGCGATAAAATTTACAAACTGCTAATGTAAACCATTAAGATTTTTTAAGTTGATAAGGATAGTTAAGGGAATAGCTAAAGCTATTTTTTAGCAAGATTTTTTTCTTCATCTAAGATGAATCTTAATTATTCTTATGCTCTTCACAGATCTTAATGGTTTAAATTTTAGCATGACTTCTTTATATATTAATGGCGCCTTGTCCGGAGGCAATCAGGTAAGCTTCCTTCAACGTTTCGGAATAGGTTGGGTGCGCATAGGAAATACGGAACATATCCTCGGCGGTCACTTCATATTCCTGAGCTATGACACCCTGTGCAATCAAATCGGCAGCTCTGGCTCCAATGATGTGAACTCCCAGCACTTCGCCATATTTCGGGTCCACCAAAACTTTCGCAAAACCTTCCATATCCATTGAAGCACGGGCTCTTGCACTGGCAGAAAATGGAAATTTCCCTACATTGTACGCAATGTTATTTTGTTTCAGATATTCTTCGGTGTAGCCTACTGAAGCTACTTCCGGCCAGGTATACACCACTGAAGGAATACGGTTATAATGAATATGACGTTTTTGTCCATTGATTGTTTCCGCCACAAAAACGCCTTCTTCCTCAGCTTTGTGAGCCAGCATTGCTCCACCAATAACATCTCCTATTGCATAGATAGCAGGCACTGATGTCTGATTATTTTCATTTACTTTAATAAACCCTCTTTCGTCCAGCTGTACTGCTGTATTTTCAAGACCCAAATCTTTTACATAAGGACTTCTTCCCACCGCTACCAATACATAATCTGCTTCCAGCTCACCTTCTGTTCCGTTTTTATCTTTAAAAAACACTTTAGCAGCAGATCCGGTATTCTCGGTTTTATACACTGCATGATTAAGGCGGATATCAATACCTCCTTTTTTCAGGATTTTCTGAAGGCTTTTCCCCAATTCATGATCCATAGCAGTGATCAGATGATCAGCATATTCAAGGATAGTGACTTTCGTTCCGATGCGGTTGAAAATAGAAGCCATTTCCACCCCGATTACTCCCCCGCCTATGATTACCATAGATCCCGGTTTTTCCTTTAATGACAATGCTTCTGTAGACGTAATAATTCTTTTTTTATCAATCTCTACTCCTGGAATAGTTGATGGTTTTGAGCCTGTAGCAATGATATAATTTCGGGCAGTTATTTCTTTAACTTCAGATCCGTTTACAACTCTGATGGTAGAATTATTGATAAATCCAGCCGTTCCCTGTAATCTTGTAATATTATTTTTACTCATTAAAAAATCCAGGCCTCCTGTATTTTTTGAAACTACATCTGCTTTTCTTCTGTACATCTGAGAAAAGTCCAGTTCTATATGATCCAGCTTAATCCCATGTTCATTGAATTGATGCTGTGCTTCTGAATAATGATGTGTACTGTCCAATAAAGCTTTAGTCGGAATACAGCCCACATTGGTACATGTTCCTCCCAGAGTATCATATTTCTCGATAATCACGGTTTTATATCCCAGCTGAGCGCTTCGTATTGCCGCTACATATCCGCCGGGTCCTGAGCCGATTACGGCAATGTCATAATGATCCATTTGATTTATTAATTTTTTATGATTAAATTTACTTGCAAAACAAAAGCAAATTTAAATCAAACACTTTCAATTTGCAAGTATTATTTTTTTTAAATTAACAAAATGAGTAAAAAAAGATCAGACTGCCCCATCAGCTGCTCACTTGAAATGTGGGGAGACAAATGGTCTCTGTTGATCATAAGAGATCTCATGCTGAAAAAGGAATGTACTTACGGAGACTTCCTCAAAGCTGATGAAAAAATTGCAACAAATATTCTGGCTGCAAGACTTCAAAACCTTTTGGACCATGGAATCATTGATAAAAAAAAACATCCGGACAGTAAGCTGAAGATTCTTTATTTTCTGACTCAGAAAGGAATTGACCTGATTCCTGTAATCGTTGAAATCAATCTTTGGGGTGATCAGTATCTTACGATTCCTGATGACCGGAAAAAATTGCTGGACGAGATTAAAAAGGATAAGGAAGCTTTTATAAAAAGAGCAAAGGCCTTTCTTTCTTCTTAGACATAATACATGTTACAAGAGAATCGGAAATAGGAATCGGAAAAGCTGAAAGCAATAGCTTTCATAAAATGGAATAATAGCAATTTTAAAATTTCATTAACCTACTTTTCTTTTTTCATTCCGTAAATTTGACTTAAATAAATTTAGAACAATGCTTAATTTCGAGTTTAAAAACCCTACAAAAATACTTTTCGGGAAAGGCGAAATCGCTAAAATTTCCAAAGAAATTCCTCAAGACGCAAGAATATTAATGATTTATGGTGGCGGAAGCATCAAAAACAATGGTGTTTACGATCAGGTAAAAGAGGCTTTAAAAGATCATGAATTATACGAGTTTGGCGGAGTTCCTGCCAACCCTGAATATGAAGTTCTGATCAATGCTTTAAGCTTTATTAAAGAGAAAAACATTACTTACCTTCTTGCTGTAGGCGGCGGATCTGTCATTGATGGTACAAAATTCCTTTCTGCAGCAGCCAATTATGACGGTGAGCCATGGGATATCCTGAGAAAATCGGTAAGAACTTTTGAAGGAGAAGGAATGCCTTTCGGAAGTATTTTAACACTGCCTGCAACGGGATCAGAAATGAATTCCGGGTATGTGATCTCCAGAAGGGAAACCCATGAGAAATTATCTTCAGGAGGACCGGGACTTTTCCCACAATTTTCTGTACTGGATCCGGAAGTAATAAGATCTATTCCAAAAAATCAGATTGTGAACGGAATCACAGATGCCTATACTCACGTATTGGAACAATATATGACTGCTCCTTCTTCTGCCGACCTTCAGGAAAGAATTGCAGAAAGCATCCTGATCAGCCTGCAGGAAACGGCTCCAAAAGTATTGGCTGATGATTTCAACTACGATGCTGCAGGAAACTTTATGTGGTGCTGTACCATGGCGTTAAACGGATTGATCCAGAAAGGAGTTATTACAGACTGGGCCGTGCATGCAATGGGACATGAGCTGACCGCTTATTTCGGACTTGATCATGCAAGAACACTGGCCATTATTGCTCCATCCCATTACCGTTACAACTTTGAAGATAAAAAAGGAAAACTGGCTCAGTATGCTGAAAGAGTTTGGGGAATCAAAGACGGAAGTGTAGAGGAAAAGGCTGAACTGGGCATTAAAAAACTGGAAGAATTTTTCCACAGTCTTCATATCAAAACCAAGCTTTCTGAATATACGGAGGACTTTAAAGGAACCGCTGAAAAGGTTGAAAAAGCCTTTACAGACAGAAACTGGCTAGGCCTTGGAGAATATAAAAAACTGACTCCGCAGGATGCTTATAAGATTGTAGAGATGAGCTATTAAGGGATTCGGGGTGCGGGATTCGCGGTACCAGGTTTGAGCTACGCTATTTCGAGATTTGGGTGAATGGGTTTGTAGTAAAACGAAAATGTTTATATTCATTTTCAAGTTGAAAATATATAACCCAAAACTCGTATCTCGTATCGCGGCATTCATAAAATTATTTAATTTACAAACATTCGTTTAAAAATTCATTATTTCATTACATATATTTCAAATTTATTTATATTTTAGCATATTCTTAAATTTGTGAAAATGAAAAAACAGCTACTTTTATTTGCCTTTTCTGCCTTGGCGCTTACTTCTTGTAAAGATGACAATCTCGAAGCTTATGATATGGAAATCATGAAGGGAGATTGGAAGGAAGTTAAAAGGGAAGTAATTTCCGGAAAAGATAATAAAACAGTGCTTTATACTGAAACTTTAACAGGATGTGCAGCTAAAAATACTCTTTTCTTCAGAACAGATTATTATGTAAGCTATACAGCGTATACGGGAGAAGGTGCAGACTGTACCCCATCGCCAAAAACTGAAGGAACATTTACCTACGATGCCGATTCAAAAATCATTGGAATTAAACTTGGTGATGAAGGATCAGTAAACTACAGAATTGATATTCTGACAGCCAAAGATCTTAAACTTGCCCAGCAGTCAGGAATCTTTGATATGGATGGAGATAAAATACCGGATGTACCTTACGTTACCTACAAAAGATAAATTATAACTCCCGCTAATCGGGAGTTTTTTATTACTTTTATATCTAATTTAAAACTGAATATAATGAAGAAGATTCTATCAGCATTTCTATTGCTGTATTTTGCTATTGCCTTTTCACAGGAGAAAAAACCGATGTTCTGGCAGGACATCCAGGAGTTTAAAAAGCTGGACCAGCAAAACCCGCCTCAAAAGGATGCTATTTTATTTATCGGAAGCTCATCATTCACAAAGTGGACTGATGTAGCAGATTATTTTCCTGGTAAAACAATCATTAACAGAGGGTTTGGAGGATCCAGACTTACAGATCTTAATGATTTTGCGAATGACCTTTTAGCGCCTTATCAGCCCAAACAGATCATCATTTACTGTGGTGAAAATGATTTTGCAGATAATCATAAGCTAAAAGCCAAAGTAGTCGTTGACCGGTTCAAAGCTTTCTACAAAAAAATCCGTGAGCGGTTTCCTGATATTGAAGTAGATTATATCTCCATCAAATATTCGCCGAGCCGAGAAGTGATCTGGCCACAGATGAAAGTTGCCAATAAAAAAATTGCTGCTTTTATGAAAAAGGAACCAAACGCAGAATTTATTGATGTTACCAAGGCAATGGAAGATGCTAACGGAAATGTAAGAAAAGATATTTTTGTGGAAGACATGCTTCATTTTAAGCCGGAAGGATATAAAATCTGGGCTGAGGTGATCACTCCTTATATGAAGTAAGCTCAATCCATGATAAAAACAATAATATCAAATTCGATTAAAAATAAAAAACGATTCCTGAAATCGGAATCGTTTTTTTATTTTATTTCTTTCTTTTCGATTTGGATTTTGCCTTCTGCTGCGCTCTGTTGGCTCCAAACTTCTTAGGAGCTTTTCTTTTGGAAGGACCACCCCAGTTCTCTTTGGTATTTTTAGCCTTTTTCTCGTGGAAAGCTCCTCCTCCTTCGTTCAGTTTTACCTGTACAGGATTTTTCATAACTACCTGATCTTCTTCGGCAGCAATCTTTTTAGGATTGATTTTAACTTCCTCAGGGAATTCATTAAATTTCAATTCCTTATCCATCAACAGTTCAATATCAAGAAGCAAAGGTTCTTCTTTTTTTGTTACAAAAACCAAAGCTTTCCCTTCTTTGTCTGCTCTACCTGTTCTCCCGATTCTGTGGATATACTGCTCCGGAATATCAGGTGTTTCAAAATTGATGACGTGTGTAATGTTCGAGATATCGAGACCTCTTGCCATGACATCTGTAGTAATCAAACCTCTGATCTCTTCGTTCTCAAACCTCTTCATCGCTTTCAGTCTGTAATTCTGCGATTTATTAGAGTGAATCACATCAAACTGTTCAGGGAAAAGCTCATCGATTTTAGTAAAGAGAAGGTCTGCATGTCTTTTATTGTTATTGAATATCAATACTTTGGACATATCTGCATCACTTTTAAGCAAATGCTCCAGTAAATTGATCTTGGTATTAAAGTTTTCTACTTTGTAACCAATCTGCTCGATTTTCTCAAGTGGTGTTCCTGATTTAGCCAATGAAATTTCAATCGGATTGGCAAAATAAACATCCAGCATTTCGTCTACCGCTTCCGTCATGGTTGCAGAGAAAAGAATATTCTGTCTCTTCTCCTTCATCATTTCAAAAATGTGGGTAAGCTGTGGTCTGAAACCAAGGTTAAGCATCTCATCAAACTCATCGATGATCAGCTTCTGAACTTCTTTCAGAGAAATTGCGTTGTCTATGGAAAGATCCATCACTCGTCCCGGTGTTCCTACCAGAATATCACAACCATCATTAAACAATAGTTTTTGAGTATTGATATTTTTTCCACCGTATATTCCGATTACTCTTGCCGTAATATTTTCTGTCAGTTTTTCAAGGATTTCTGTTACCTGTACCACCAGTTCTCTTGTAGGAACAAGCACCAAAACAGTTGGATTTCCTGTCTTGCTGTATTTCCATGTTTTAAGAACAGGTAAAAGATAAGCTAATGTTTTCCCGGTTCCTGTCTGCGCAATTCCCATTACATCTCTTCCCGAAAGTATAGGCTTTAAGCTCTTCTCCTGAATTGGAGTAGGTTCAAATAATTCCAGATCCGCTAAAACATCGAGAATTTTAACCGGAAGGTCAAAATCCGCAAAAGTGAGTTTTTCCATTTTGCAAAGATAGGTATTTAATTTTGTAGTATGGAAGCACGAAGTCTGAAGCTGGAAGATTATCAAGCGTTCTTTTAATTTTTTGAATGTACAATGAAACAGATTAATGTATTAACACAGGTCATTTCCTTCCCTCTTCCAGCCTCAAGCGATTGTAATCAGTTCACTTTTACACTCTTACTACTGATTTTAATATCATCATCTTCCCATTTGCTGGAGGTAACAATAACATATCCTTTCTTTTTCGGATCTTTTTTAATAGGAAACTGATCTTCTTCCCACTGATTACAATGGGTTGAGATAGAAGGCAATAATGGCTTCCAACCCGTTTTACCTAAAGTGTACACATAGAACGGATGCCAGCAGCTGGTGCACCAATTGGGATAAAAACCGATCTCTTCTTTTCCGTCACCATTAAGATCTCCTAAGTTATACAGACTTCCCTGGTTTGCAGGAGTAATAGTGATCGGCTGTATATTTTTATCGCTGAAATAAATGGTGGTTTCACACTTTCCTTCACATTCGTCGCCACAGTCGGTGACTTTTGTGTAAACGTATTCTTTTGTTCCGTTTCCGTCAAAATCTCCCTGAAGTTTTTCTTCATTTCCTTGTTGAGCCATACAAAGTGAACTGAATAAGGTGATGGATGTTATAATAAGTGTTTTCATTGTTTTTGGTTTAAATACGGGGTGGCGGGATTGGAGTTACGGGGTGGCGGGATTCGGGTTGCGGGTTACGAGGTGTGGGATTTGCGTTTATACATTCTTCCAGTTCAAAGTCAACTTCCTTTTTATTTTCTGGTTACTCTTAGCAGAAGGATAATGACTAAAAGAATTGAAAAAATAAAACCTAGAACTGCAACTAACGACAGTTCTCCGATTCTTGGTCCGGATTCTGAGGAAAAAACGATAGCCGTGGCAATGATATTCGCTCCTAAAACCATGGCCAGAATCAGATTGATGACACTGGATTTGATGAGCTGGTTGGTCTTCTCTATATTTTTGATTTCGCTGGAAACAGTGAATTTATTATCATCCAGTTTTTGAAGAACGGAACGAAGTTCTTTCGGAATTTCATCTACATTATCCGTGAAATTCATCATACGGTCCATCCCTGTTTTTAAAAGATTTTTAGGGCTGATTTTCTTGGTAAAAATCTTTTTGGTGTAAGGATGAAGACTTTTAACAATATCAAGATCAGGATTAATGCTCCTTCCCACTCCTTCTATCAGGCTGATTCCTTTGAACAGAAGATAGAAATAATCCGGCATATAAAGCCTGTTGTCTTTTAAAATGTCTTTCATCTTATTGATGATTACCTGTACATTAATGTCCTGTAATGATGAACTGTGTACAAAATTCAGAATTTCTTCCACATCATTTTCAAAGCGTCTTTCGTCCGGAATTTCATAGCTTATGGCCATTTTTTTGAGTGAACGGACTATTTTATGCGAATTTTTAGCAACAAAACTGACAATAAGATTTTCAAGAATTTCTTTATCGTTTGGCTGAATTTTCCCTACCGCTCCAAAATCAATGAAAACAATTCTGCCATCTTTTTTTACCAGAATATTTCCGGCATGAGGATCGGCATGGAAAAATCCATAATCTAAAATCTGCGATACAAAAAGCCTTAGTCCTTCTTCCGAAACTTTTACAGGATCAATACCATTGGCCAGCAAAACAGATTTGTCGGTTACTTTGATCCCATCGATAAATTCCATACAAAGAATATTGTTGTTGGAAAATTCTTCGTACACTTTGGGAACATAAGTTTCTTTATTGTTCTTGAAATTCACACGGAACTGCTGGATATTGTTTTTTTCATTGATCAAAGAAACTTCTTCCAGTAAAGATTTTTCAAAGGTAGAAATGGCCTGTTTCAGATTCAGTTTTTCTCCTATTTCCGAATAAGCGGATATCAGTTTTTCAATATCTTTAATCAACAGTAAATCATCTTCAATGACGGACTGTACATCGGGTTTTCTCAATTTTAAAATCACAGGGCTGCCATCCAGCAGAACAGCTTTGTAAACCTGAGCAATAGAAGCTGTAGCCAAAGGTTTTTTCTGAATTTCACGGAAATAGTCTTTCACGGAAATATTAAATTCACTTTCCAGTGCTTCCTCCACATTCATATCTACTGTTTCCACTTTGTCCTGAAGTTTCTGCAGTTCCTGGATCATTTCCGGCGGCAATAAATCTTCCCTGTTACTGAATGTCTGACCCAATTTTACAAAGGTAGGCCCCAGCTCTTCAAGAGCCAGTCTAATTCTTTCGTAAACGGTTCCTTTTGAGATGATTTCATCTGAATGACCGGAAGTTTCTTCCTGCTTATTCCCGTTCATTCTGGCCAGAAGATCTTTGAATCCATATTTACTGAGTACGGAAATCAGTCTTGCGGATCTTTTCAGTTTTCTTTGAGGTTTATCAAACATAGTGTATCAATAGTAGGTGCAATTTACTCCAA
This sequence comes from Chryseobacterium sp. CS3K3.1, assembly GCF_059515165.1. Classification (NCBI taxonomy): domain Bacteria; kingdom Pseudomonadati; phylum Bacteroidota; class Flavobacteriia; order Flavobacteriales; family Weeksellaceae; genus Chryseobacterium; species Chryseobacterium sp. CS3K3.1. The sequence continues at coordinate 48,382 of NZ_JCAKRV010000024.1, forward strand.
AAATTGTTCCTTTATGAAAACAATTATGACAACAACGCCAACAAATAAAATTAAAAATAACAACACATAATCAGCATTTTAAAGAATAAAATACACCAATATCAATAAAAACACATCATATATTGTAAAAATTAATATATTTACAACGTACAAATTAAAACAAATCAAAAGTATTAGAACATGAAAAATTTACGTAACAACAAACTTTCAAGAGAGCAATTAAAAGGAATTGCAGGAAGCGGAATCATTATCGGAAACTGCTCAAACCAATGCTGCCCTACAGACGGAAGACCAAAATGTCCTGGACTGATCTGCCCTGCTGTAGTATGCCCTCAGTATATGTAAGATCAGATTTTATACAGAATTATACAGTACCCGAAGAAATATTCTTCGGGTATTTTTTTTGCCCTAAAAAATGCCTACGTACCTCAATTTCTGGCACATTATTTCTATCTGGAAGAACAAAAAAAATTTATAATATTTAAATACAACACTATGTTAAAAAAAATTATTTCAGCTGGTCTTATTGTATCGGCAGTTCTGTTTACAACACAAATAAAAGCTCAGGTAGCATCAGCTCGTTCTATTGCCGAAGTAGCCACAAAAGAAATGAGTTATTTGGGACTTACAGAGTCGCAGGTGAATAAAGTTGTAGAGATCAATAATACTACAGCAGATGCACTTATTGCTCTTGATAACAAAGCCGGTAACAATAACAGCCCTGAAAACAACAAAATTATTGCTGACGAATTTGTAGGCATCATTGCCCAACGTCATCAGGCGATGGAACAGATCCTTACTCCTGAGCAGATGGCAATTGTAAAACAAGACAGAGCAGAAAAGATTGCTCTTTTCAGAACATTGATTATGATCCCTATTCTGGATCTGACTGAAAGACAGGTTGAGCAGGCCTATGAGATCAACTTTAAAGGAGTACAGAAGGTTCAGAAAGATTTTGGAAAGCGTCTCAACAAGAAAAATGCAGGTCCTGAAGATGCTGACAGCAATAAGGCAAAAAAGGTTATCATCAGTGATTTTAAAGCACTGGATAAAGATTTTAAAAAGGTACTAAGTCCTGAGCAATATGAAGTGTATAAAAACAACCAGGATTTAATCAGGGAATCTGTTAAGAAAGGATAATTCAGTTTGTGTTAATACTTAAAACTTCGGGGCGGCTCCATAGGAGCCGCCCCGAAGTTTTATTATTTAAGATAAGTTTCGTAAAGGTCTTTTCTACGGTCTTTCATAACCTGAACAGAACCGTTGTGATGGAGATCTTTCAGGAGGTTCAGATCTACATCCACAATCAGGGTCATTTCTGTATTGGGAGTTGCTTCTCCTTTCACGGCATTGGATGGGAAGGCAAAATCTGAAGGGGTAAATACGGCAGCCTGTCCGAACTGAATATCCATATTATTGACCTTCGGAAGGTTTCCTACGCAACCGGCAATGGCAACGTAACATTCATTTTCAATGGCTCTTGCTGCGGCACAGTGGCGCACTCTCATATACGCATTCTGAGTGTCTGTAAGATAAGGAACAAACAGAATTTTCATTCCCTGATCGGCCAGAATTCTTGGTAACTCCGGAAATTCCACGTCATAGCAGATGACAAGACCTATTTTTCCGCAGTCGGTATCAAAAACTTTGATTTCATTTCCGCCTTTCATTCCATAATATCTCTTTTCATTCGGAGTAATATGAATTTTTCTATATTCATCCATACGGCCGTCACGGTGAAGAAGATAGCTTACGTTGTACAGTTCATTATTTTCAAAAACAGGCATACTTCCCGAAATAATATTGACGTTGTAACTGATGGCCAGCTCTGAAATTTTTTCTTTAATTTCCTCTGTCAGCTTAGCCAGTTCTATCATACTGTCCCTTTCGGAAAGATTATTGAAGGGTGCCAGCAAAGGTGTGTTGAACAGCTCCGGGAAAAGGACAAAATCAGATTTGTAATCTCCCATTACGTTTACAAAGAATTCTACCTGCTCGTAAAAAGCTTCAATATCTTTAAAATGCCTCATCTGCCATTGCACCAATCCGAGACGGATAATGCTGTCCTGCATGGTATTCGGTTTTCTGCTGTAATAAATATTGTTCCATTGCAAAAGAACTGCATTTTCTCTGGAAGCTTCATCTTCCGGAAGATATTTTTTCAGGATTTTTATCGGAAGAAAATTATTGGAAAGCTGGAAAGACAATACCGGATCATAGATCTCTTTATCTCTTACTTTCCGGATATAATTTCTTGCAGAAAGTTCGTGGCTGTATTTGTGATAATTGGGGATTCTGCCTCCAAGAATAATCGATTTCAGGTTTAATAACTCACAAAGTTCTTTTCGTGCATCGTAAAGCCTTCTTCCCAAACGTAACTCACGAAACTCAGGATCTACAAAAACTTCAATTCCATAGAGAACATTCCCCGTTGAAGTATGGGTATTGAATGTATAATTTCCTGTAATATCACTATAGGTATGATCGTCCCCGAATTCTTCATAATTGACGATAATGGAAAGCGCTACAGCAGCGAGTTTTCCATCAACCGTGATACAAATTTGTCCGTTAGGGAATATTTTGGTCAGTTTATCAATACTTTTTTTGGACCATATAGACTCCGACATCTGTGGGTAGGCCCTTTTCATCGTTTCCGCCAGTTCATCATAATCCTGAAGGGTCAGGTTTCTTGTTTCTATTTGCATTTGATGTAATTTTACTTAAATTTAGTGAAAATATTTTACTTAAATCCCTATAGATAAGTACTTCCCCAACTATTTATACAAAATTTAACAGTGGATATCACCGAAACTTTACAAGCAGCAGTTCACTCAAATAATTACTGGAAACATTCTGATTTCAGTTCTGTAATCGAGGTACTTTCATTTCCTTATCACACTGATATAGAAAAGGAAACAGAAAAAATTGCTATTCTGAATTTGGGAAATAAAACTGTGGGATATATCTGTCTGAATTATCCTCTGATTTTTATAGAAAAGCTATATGCTTTACAGGTAAAAAATATCCTGCATACATTTCATGATATAGAATACATTATTGTCGATACACTATCTAATTCATATTTGACTGTAGATCCTGATATTTATAATGCTTTATTTTGATTTTATGGAAAACCTGAATGTTTTTTCTGCTGAAGATTTTTATTTTTACAATGTAAATTAAAAATCATTCTTATCCGATTAAAATTAAAGCGTAATTAACAGGTCGCTCCTAGTAGAGCTGGATTTGATCCCATCGGGATCTGTTGTTAATAGAAAAAAGAAGTTCTCATAAAAATAAAGCTACGGAGGAGCGACCTGTTAATTCATGATATGAGTATTGATATTTCCAATGTATTTATACTTTTTATCGGACTAAAATGATTACATTAAATTTTTTATTAGCTAATGAAACCATACGCAGTAATTTTACTCATAAGCGTCACCATTATGTTTATTTTAAGAATCTTTTATGCTGATACATTAGTCAATGTTTCGCATAATTTAAACTTGTTTTCAGCATCTGAAATAAAACCCCAGGAAGCAAAAAGTTTTATTTACTTTTATTTAATAGGTACTATGTTAACAAGTTATGTCATTTTCCATAAACATATACTCTTCAAGCTGATATATTGCTTATTAATTGCTTTAAATATCTTATTGATCGTTTTTTCATTAAAACAGTTTTAACGAAAAAATCCCACCCAAAGCGGGCAGGATTTATATAAGTAAATTCAAGTTAAAAATTATTCCCACTCAATCGTTGCAGGCGGTTTGCTTGAAATATCGTAAGCTACTCTGTTGATTCCTCTTACTTCGTTGATGATTCTGCTGGAAACGGTATCCAGGAACTCGTAAGGAAGTCTGCTCCATGTTGCTGTCATGAAATCGATGGTGTTAGCAGAACGAACTACCGCTGTGTATTCGTAAGTTCTTTCGTCACCCATTACTCCTACAGATTTTACAGGAAGAAGGACTACAAATGCCTGAGATACTTTTTCGTAAAGGTCATTTTTGTATAATTCTTCGATGAAGATATCATCAGCTTCCTGAAGGATTCTTACTTTCTCAGCATCTACCGCTCCCAATACTCTGATTCCTAATCCAGGACCAGGGAAAGGGTGTCTGTATACCAGGTGATGAGGAATACCCAATTCTTCTCCTACTTTTCTTACTTCGTCCTTGAAAAGCTCTCTTAAAGGCTCCAATAACTCGAATTCCATATCTTCAGGAAGTCCTCCAACGTTGTGGTGAGACTTGATTACTGCAGATGGTCCGTTGACAGACTGGCTTTCAATTACGTCAGGATAAATGGTTCCCTGAGCTAAGAACTTAGCGCCCTCAATTTTATGAGATTCTTCGTCAAATACGTGGATGAATTCGTTTCCGATGATTTTTCTCTTCGCTTCAGGATCGTCTACTCCGGCTAGTTTTGAAAGGAATCTTTCTTTAGCATCTACCATTTTAATGTTCATATGGAAATGCTCTCCATACTGATCCATTACTTTTTTCCCTTCATCCTTTCTCAATAATCCCGTATCTACGAAGATACAAGTTAACTGATCACCGATGGCTTTGTGGATCAAAACAGCGGCTACAGAAGAATCTACACCTCCTGAAAGTCCAAGGATTACTTTGTTATCTCCTACTTTCTCACGGATTTCCTCAACTGTTTTTTCGATATAGTTAGTCAGTTTCCAGTTTTTCTCTGAGTTACAGATTCCGAAAACAAAATTTTCAAGCATCTTTCCACCTTCTTCTGTATGAGAAACTTCCGGGTGGAACTGAACGCAGAAGATTTTTTTATCTTCATTGGAGATAGAAGCAATTACGCCTGATTTTGCATTTAATTCAAAACCTGCAGGCAATTCTCCTACTTCATCAAAGTGGCTCATCCAAACGACAGAGTTCTGAGTTACCCCTTTTAATAAAGAGCTTTCTTTAACGATCTCTAAATTGGCTTTACCGTATTCTCCTTTCTCTCCTTTGTTTACTTTTCCTCCTAAAAGGTGAGCCGTCATCTGCATTCCGTAGCAGATTCCCAATACAGGAACTCCCTGCTCATATAATTCTTTTTCAACCAGGTGGGCATTTTCTGCATTTACAGAACTTGGTCCACCGGAAAGGATGATCCCTTTTGGCTGTTTTGCTAAAATATCTTGTAATGGTGTATTGTAAGGCAAGATTTCAGAGTACACACCCATCTCACGGATTCTTCTTCCGATAAGCTGGTTGTACTGGGATCCGAAATCTAAAATAATAATACCGTTGTTCATTTTTGATAATTGATAAATGATTAAATTAAAAGCTTTAAGCTATAGGCTTCATGCTATAAGCTTTCTATACTGCACATATTGCCTCTAGCCTAAAGCTTATCGCTTACTTAACTGTTTTACAAAAAAAGACTTGGAATGACTCCAAATCTTTTTTCGCGATTTTTATTAAAACTTTCCGATGTCTTCTCTGTAGAAGCCGTAATCGAAATGTACGTGCGCTGCATCTTCGTAAACTTTTTTGCGGGCATCTTCGTAGGTAGCTCCTGTAGCCACAATGTTCAGTACTCTACCGCCATTGGAAACCACTTTATCACCTTTCGTGACTGCTCCTGCATATAAAAGTTTACTATGTTTCAGTTTGTCTTCTCCTGTAATTTCGAAACCTATTTCGATATTTCTCGGATACCCTCCTGAACACATAACAAGGCAAACTGCTTTTTCGTCTTTAAACTTAAGCTCAATGTCTTTCCCTTCCATACAGTCCTGGATAACATCTAAAAGATTGTTTTCCATTAATGCCATCAACACCTGAGTTTCAGGATCTCCGAATCTCATGTTGTATTCAAGAAGGTAAGCTCCGTTTTTCGTCACCATCAATCCGAAGAAGATGATTCCTTTAAATCCGAAACCTTCAGCTTTAAGACCTTTAACAGTAGGTTCCAGAATATTTTTCTCAAAATCTGCGTAGTGCTCCTGAGTAAATTCCGGGCTTGGCGCTACTGAACCCATACCTCCCGTATTAGGTCCTGTATCTCCGTTTCCAGCTTTTTTATAATCTTTTGCCGCTACACAAGGGAACAATTTTTCCCCGTTAGAGAAAGCAATGATTGAAGCTTCAAAACCTTGTAAATATTCTTCAATAACTAAACGAATACCGGCATCACCATAGATTCTTCTGATCATGAAATCGTGGATTGTAGCTTCAGCTTCTTCAAGGTTGTCACAGATAACCACCCCTTTTCCGCCTGCTAAACCACTAGCTTTGATTACCAAAGGATACTGCTGTGTCTGCACATATTCTTTAGCATCATTGTATGAATCAAATACGACAGCCTTAGCTGTTTTGATATCATAGGTCTGCATAAATTTCTTAGAGAAAGCTTTACTTCCTTCCAGGCTCGCTACTTTCTGAGTAGGCCCGAAAACTTTAAGATCATGCTTTTTAAATTCGTCCTTGATACCCGCTACAAGAGGAGCTTCAGGACCTACGATCGTAAGATCAATTTTTTCTTTAATCGCGAAATCTCTAAGTTCTTTGATTTCTGATAAATGAACATTTTTCCCTATTACATCGGTAGTAGCATTCCCGTTGGCAAAAAACATTTTAGAAATTCTTGGGTCATTCTGAAGCTTTGCCGCTAAAGCAGATTCTCTACCGCCTTCACCTATGATTAATATTCTCATACTTTATTTATTATCTAGTCTTATTTTACAAATATATAATTTTGAATGCTAAAAATACAATCCCTAATTATTTTTTAATTCTATTTTAATTAGTGGAAAAAGTGTCTGACACCTGTAAACATCATCGGGATTTTGTGCTCGTTGGCAGCCTCTATACTATCCTGATCTTTTACACTTCCACCCGGCTGAATAATCGCCTTGATACCTTCCTGAGCGCAGAAATCTACCACATCACGGAAAGGGAAAAATGCATCTGAAGCCAGTACTAAATCTCCGGAGAATTTTTCTTTTGCTCTTTCGATAGCCTGCTGAGTTGCCCAGATTCTGTTTACCTGACCGCCCCCGATACCGAATGCCTGAATTCCGTTGGAAACTACAATCGCGTTTGACTTCACATATTTTACGACTCTCTGAGAGAAAAGTAATGCTTTTTTCTGCTCTTCTGTAGGCTGTACTTCAGTTACCACTTTGATATCATCTGAGAAGTGAAGGTCATTATCCTGAACAAGGATACCTCCGTCTACTTTCACCCAGGTCTGTTTGTCTGAAACAGGGTTTACGATTTTGATGATTCTCAGGTTTTTCTTTTTTCTTAAAATTTCAAGGGCTTCTTCATCAAATTCAGGAGCCATTACAATTTCAAGGAAAGTTTTATTTAATTCTTCAGCTGTAGCTGCATCAATTGTATAGTTCATTGCAACAATTCCGCCAAAGATGGAAACCGGATCACATTCGAAAGTTTTCTGATACGTTTCCAAAGCTGAAGTTCCGATCGCAACGCCACAAGGGGTAGAGTGTTTTACGGCACAACAAGCCATTTCTTCTTTGAACTCCGTTACCACTTTCCAGCAAAGGTCCATATCACGAAGATTGTTGAAAGAAAGTTCTTTACCTCCAAGCTGCTCGAAATCTTTCATTGCTCCGTTTTCGAAAGTAGAAACGTAGTAAGCTGCTGTCTGGTGAGGATTCTCTCCATATCTTAGATCTGCTACTTTTTTATAAGAAGCATTCAGGTAAGTAGGATATTCTTCATCTAAAAGCATTCTGGAAATAGCCGCATCATACGCAGAGGTAAGGTTGAATACTTTTCCTGCAAGTTTTTTACGGGTTTCGATGTATGTATCACCGTTTTGCTCCATTTCAATTTTCACTGCTGCATAGTCTTCCACATCAGTGATTACCGTTACAGAATCAAAGTTTTTCGCTGCAGAACGAAGCATTGAAGGACCTCCGATATCGATAAACTCTACTTTTTCATGTAAAGAAATGTCTTTGTTTACATTTTCAAAGAAAGGATAAAGATTTACGATCACCATGTCAATCAGACCAATTCCGTGTTCCTGAACGGTTTTCATGTGCTCTTCATTGTTACGAACAGCCAGCAATCCACCGTGAACTTTCGGGTGTAGAGTTTTCACTCTTCCATCCAACATTTCAGGGAAATTGGTAACCTCATCAATCTGAATAGGATTTAAACCAGCGTCTTTCAAATGTTTGAACGTTCCTCCTGTAGAAATCAACTCATAATTCTGAGCTTCCAAAAACTGCGCGAATTCAATTAATCCACTTTTGTCAGAAACACTGATTAAAACTCTCTTTTTACTCATTTTACTTTCAATTTTTTACTTTTTACAGCTATTTCAAACTGTGTCCGGGTCTTTCACCTCCGAACTTACTTTTATTTTACTTAGATTATTTGCTAATGCAGCAATGTATCAGTCTAGCAATGTAACAATACCTTTAACATTGGTAAATTGGTACACTGGTACATTGGTTATATTTATTAATTTCCCAGGACCTTATTGATCGCGACTGGGAATATTTCATATTCAATCTGGTGAACTTTCTGAGCCAGCGTTTCAGGAGTATCCTCTGCGGTTACTTCGAAAGACTTCTGAAGAATAGCTTCTCCTTCATCAATCCCTGGTGTCACAAAATGTACAGTTGCCCCACTCTCTACTTCTTTGGCTTCAATAACTGCATTGTGAACGTTCATCCCCCACATTCCTTTTCCTCCGAATTTCGGAAGCAAAGCCGGGTGAATATTGATTATTTTACCATTCCAGTTTTCACAGAATTCAGATTTTAAGATGGATAAGAATCCTGCCAATACGATTAAATCTGTATTTTCAGGGATTACTTTAGCCAACTCACTGCTGAAGTTCTTTCCTCTCGGAATCAGTATGTTTTCTATATTGTGATTCTTTGCTCTTTCCAGTCCGAAACATTCTCTGTCTGCTACCACCAGAGTTACTTTTGCATTCTGGATTTCTCCTGAGTCAATAGTGTCAATGATTCTCTGCAGATTGGTTCCTGAACCGGATACGAGTACAACGATATTCTTCATTATTCAGATGTTAGATGTCAGATTAAAGATTACAGACTTACGTCCGATATCTAAGATCTGAAATCTGATGTCATTTAAAATTTCAAATTGATTTTCTCTGCTCCTTCAGTGATTTCACCGATTTCGTAAGCGTCATCTAAAAGGTGTAATACTTTTTCAGCATGTTCTGCATCTACAACAATTACCATTCCTACACCCATATTGAATGTTCCGTGCATTTCTTCACGTGCCACTCCACCTCTTTTTTCAAGTTCAAGCATCACACTAGGAATTCTGATTTTTGTTTCGTCAATAGAAGCACAAAGTCCTTCCGGAATAATTCTAGGAACGTTTTCGTAAAGACCACCTCCTGTAATGTGGGCAATTCCTTCTACTCTTACTTCTTCCAATACTTTGTGAATATCTTTGTAGTATAGTCTTGTAGGAACCAGAAGTGTTTCATATAATGGTTTTCCTTCAAACTCCTCTTCAAAATCCGGGAATACTTTTCTTACTAAAGAGAATCCGTTTGAGTGGAATCCTGAGCTTGGCAATGCAATAATTTTGTTACCAGCTTTGATCTTAGAACCGTCAATGATCTGGTCTTTTTCTACGATTCCTACACAGAATCCTGCAACATCATAATCTCCAGGCTGGTACATCCCTGGCATTTCAGCAGTTTCACCGCCAATCAGTGCACAGTTGTTATCCTTACAAGCAGCAACCATTCCTAAAACGATTTCTGCAGCGATCTCTGAATCCAGCTTTCCACAAGCCAGATAATCTAAGAAGAATAAAGGTTTAGCACCGTGACAAAGAATATCGTTGGCACACATTGCGAAGCAATCTACCCCGATAGAATCATATTTTTTAGTATCTAAAGCTACTTTCAGCTTTGTTCCTACTCCATCTGTTCCTGATACAAGAACCGGATTTTTGTATCCACCGATTTCATAGAAAGCACCAAAACTTCCCAAGTGGTTCAGTACATTGGAATTGTGGGTTTCACCGACCGCTTTTTTGATCTTGTCAACCGTTTTGTATCCTTCTTCTTTGTCTACTCCTGCTGATTTGTAAGTGTTGCTCATGTTTAATAATTTAATAATGTAACAATATATCAGTTTAGCAATGTAACAATAGCTTCACTTTGGAAACCGGAGAATTGGTAAACTGGTACATTAGTATATTGATACATTTTATTTTAATAATTACTTTTATACTCGATTTTAGAAAACAAAAAAGCCGACAATCTTTTCAGATTATCGGCCGTTATTTTATCTCAGAATTTCAGAGCCCACAACTTTCCCTTTATGAGAAAAACATTGTTTATAGGAGGTCTGAATTTTCATCTCTTTTCTTTTTGCAAAAATAGTAATTTTAAATGAATATTCAAATTCTATTTTTCAAGGATTGTTTCAATGGCTGCAATCTTCTTAATTTTTTCTTTTAACTCGCTGTCTTTCTCTTCATTAGAAATTTTCTGAGCGGCTTTATCAAAGTTATCATTAAAGAAAGGAAGTGAAAAAGTTTCCACCACATTTCCTCCGTGGAAAGGGAAACGCTTTGATGCTGCTTCCAAAACACCTGCTCCACCTCTACCGCCCGGAGATGTAGACATCAATAGCATTGGTACTTCGTTCCAAACTGTTCTGTCTTTGATTCTGGATACCCAGTCGAACACATTTTTGAATGCTGTAGAATACGTTCCGTTGTGCTCTCCCAAAGAAACCAGTAATACATCAGCACCGTCAATTTTTGCTGCGAAATCATGAGCTTCCTGAGGAACACCGCCCGCTAATTCTCTTTCATGTTTATAGATTGGCATTTCGAAAGGATTCAAATCGATCACTTCTACGTCTGCATTTTCAAATAAAGTTGATGCATAGGCTACCAACTGCTTGTTCATTGAAACTTCTGAATTACTTCCTGCTATTGCTAAAATTTTCATAGGTGAGGTTTATTTTTTAAAATTACAAATTTAGTCTTTTATTTAAGATAAGACGGCAGTTCCATTGGGACTTCCATTAATAATACTTCAGTGTCTTCCACGGCTTCGATATTAAAGCTCTGAGTATCCCAGATTCCTAATCCGTCTCTTTCGTTCAGAACGCGGTCTCCGATTTTTACACTTCCTTTTAATACAAATGCATACACTCCGTTTCCTTTTTTGTTGAGCATATAGTTTTTGCCATTTCCTTTTTTAAAGTTGGCCAGATTGAACCAGGCATCCTGATGAATCCAAACTCCGTCATCATTTTTATCGGGAGATAAAATCTGCTGGAATCCATTGATTTTTTCCCCTTCTTTGATACTTTTCTGATCGTATCTCGGTTCAACATTCTGTTCTTTTGGGAACACCCAGATCTGAAGGAATTTTACTTCTTCATCTTTATTTTTATTGTATTCGCTGTGCATAACACCGGTTCCGGCACTCATCACCTGAATTTCTCCTTTTCTGATCACTGCCGTGGTCCCCATGGAGTCTTTATGCTCCAGATCGCCTTCCAGAGGAATGGATATAATTTCCATATCTCTGTGCGGGTGTGTTCCGAAGCCCATTCCCTGAGAAACGGTGTCATCGTTCAATACTCTTAAAACGCCAAAATTTGTTCTGTCTCTGTTTTGATAGTTGGCAAAACTGAATGTATGGTAAGAATTTAACCATCCGTGATTGGCATGGCCTCTTGAATCTGCTTTATGATATACTGTTTTCATTTTCTGTGATTATTTATGGTACAAATGTACGGGATGTGAACGTTTAAAAAGTTGATGTAGGTTAAGAAAGGAAATTTGGAGAAGTAAAAAGGGTCAAAAAGTGAAAATATAGGCTAGGTTGGATTACGCAAAGACGCAATTTTTTTTGCATTTGATATGTTTTTACGGCGCAAGGATTTTATCTGCGGTAAAATTTTATGTCAAATATTTTTTCTTCTAAAGATTGATGGATTGAACCAATTGTATAAATGCAAACATCTGTGTTATTTATGAAAATCTGTGGGAGATTGTAGTATCCCATTATTGATGTAAGTTTTGGCTAAAGCCATTGATGAGTGCTTATAGGAAAAGCGGGCTAAAGCCCGCTCCTATTGATATTTAAAATTATTTAATTTTAAAAATGCACCTGCTTGATTTCTTCTTCAATTTCCTTTGGAGTTTCATCTTCAGATTTCACAAAAATCATGGTTACTACGGCTCCGATCAGCATGCAAACGCCTCCTACCACAACATAATCCATCGCCTGTTTTCCGAAAATCCCGCTTACGATAGGACCTCCGAACAAACCATTGATGATCTGCGGAATCACAATAAAGAAATTAAATATTCCCATATAAACGCCCATTTTCCGTTGTGGAATCACCTCAATAAGCATTGCATAAGGCATTGCTAAAATACTTGCCCAGGCAAAGCCTAATCCGATCATTGAGATCCATAAATTGTTGACATCTTTAATGAAATACATGGAAACCAGTCCCAAACCTCCACACAATAAGGCTAAAGCATGAGTCTGCTTTTTACCAATCATTTTTGCTATTGGAGTCAGCAGAAATGCAAACGGAATCGCCCAGAGATTGTACATTCCGAAAAGCTTTCCGGTAAGGTCACCAGCATCGTTAAATGCTTTGGAATGGGTATCTTCAGGAGAAAGACCAAAATGATGAGTTGCCAGTGCACTGGTTGTGAAAACCCACATGGTAAATAAGGCAAACCACGAGAAAAACTGAACAATTCCCAGTTTTTTCATCTGCAAAGGAATCGCTGCAAAGTCTTTGAAAATATCTGAAAACTTAGACTCATGTTTTTCTACTTCTTTTCCATCTTCAAAATCAGCAAATTCCTGTGGGGAATATTCTCTGGTTGTCATGATGGTGTATAGAATTGATATGATAAGCAATCCCGCACCGATATAAAAAGAATAAATGACATTATCTGCTACAAATCCTGCTGGTGCTTCGTTGGAAATTCCCATTTTTGTTAACCAATCCGGCAGATAAGAGCCTAGTACTGCTCCGATTCCAATCAGAATTGTTTGTACAGAAAATCCTATCGTACCTTGATGTTTGGGAAGCATATCTCCTACCAAAGCTCTGAATGGCTCCATTGCAATATTCACCGAAGCATCCATCATGGCCAGAAATATTACGGCTAACAAAAGCGCATTGGCCGCAAACATCTGAGTAACAGAAGCTGCATTCGGAAGTAAAACCAACCCTATTGCACACAGGACAGCTCCAATCAGGAAATAAGGTTTTCTTCTTCCCAACGGACTCCAGGTATTGTCTCCCATGTGACCGATGATAGGCTGGACAATCAGACCTGTAATGGGAGCTACCAGCCAGAACCAGGATAATTCGTGAACATCTGCTCCTAAATTCCCCAGAATACGGCTTGCATTTCCATTTTGTAATCCGAATGCCATTTGAATTCCCAGGAATCCCATGCTCATATTGATAATCTGGAGCATGGATAGGTCTGGTTTTTTCCTTTTTCCTACCTTCCCAGTATCATATTTCCTCATCATTATTGCCATTACAACTTCAGTTTTTGAATTAATGCATCTTCAATAGGTGCTTTTTCAATAACCACTTTATCTACCACCTCATTCGGCACTGTCACAGAAAGAACATATTGCTTAACCTTCCAGCTTCCGTTGATTTTCTCTACCACTCCCGAGCCTCTGCAGATCTTCATCTGGGTATCCAGTAATTCATCAAACCATGCCAGTTTTCCGTCTTTGCTGAAGTAAATATTTCTTTTAAGGGCTTTAAAATTCCAGGTTTTCTTTTTGTCAAAATAAGGTTTTGCCCACACCATAAATGCTTTTTTATCCCAGATTTCGGTAGCATCTGTTCCGATGAAGGTAGATTCATCCGCAAATAGGTTAAAATACGCATTGTAATCTGCTTTTGCCGCCATTGCATTGAAGGTATCAAGCATGGTACTGATTTCCGATTTTTCTTTTTCAAATCCGATTTTCGACTGTGCCGTAAGTAAAGAAAATCCCAGTAAAAAAAGGATGAGTGTATAAGCAGTCGTTAATTTTTTCATATGTATTAATTATTTTTCCAGTTCAATAATCAGTGGAGTTTTTGCAGGAATATTCATTGTATTTTGCAATGAAATTTCTTTGTCTGAAATGATTTCTTTTCCTTTTGTAAATCCATTCAGTGATTCTGCAAACCGTTTCATATCTAATGTCTGATCTTTTTCATTATTGTTGACCACCACCATTACCGTTTCTTTTTCATTATATCGGAAATAAACAAAAACACCATCCTGAGGAACGAAATTTTTAGTTTTTCCATGATGTATCACGTCTTTGCCTTTTCTCCAGTTCAATAACTTCTGAGTAAACCGGAAAAATTCTTTCTGCTCCGCAGTTTGACCGGATGGATTGAAAGCATTTTGTGCATCAGATTTCCAGCCACCGGGAAAGTCTCTGCGGATATCTGCATCGCCGCCTGTCTTTTTGTCTCCTCTCATTCCTATTTCTGATCCGTAATAAATCTGCGGAATTCCTCTTACTGTCGAGATCAGGGTGAGCGCCATTTTATAGGTATCTGGATTTGCATTAAAGATTTCATTCCATCTTTCGGTATCATGATTTTCAAAGAAAACAAGCGTATTATTGATATCCGGATAAAGGAAATCGCTGGTAAAAGAATCGTAAATACGAATCATTCCTTTATCCCAGCTTTCTTTTTCTTGAAGGGCTTTAGGCATATTTTCAAACAGCATAAAATCCATCACAGAAGGTAAATTTGAGTTGTATCCTTCTATTTCTCCTATTTTCGAATTTTTCTGCCATGCTGCAATTTGTGCTGCTGTATAAAGCCAGGTTTCTCCTACGATATTGAATTTTGGGTATTCATCGGTGATCGCTTTGGCCCATTTGGCCATGGCATCTTTATCATTATAAGGATAGGTATCTACACGAAATCCTCCCAGTTCTGCATATTCTATCCACCAGATTGCATTTTGAATCAGATACTTCAGAACCAAAGGATTTTTTTGGTTGATATCAGGCATGGTAGTATCGAACCAGCCGTCCAGTGCGTATTTTTTATCAATATCTGAAGCATTGGTATCAAACTGTGTTGTCGTTTTATAGTTGGAACGTTTAAATCCTTTTTCTCCTTCGTCAAACCAATGAATCCAGTCTTTTGAAGGAAGGTCTTTGATCATCCAGTGTGATCCGCCCCAGTGGTTGGTTACATAATCCATCACGAGCTTCATATTTCGTTTATTCAACTCCTGGGATAATGTTTTATAGTCTTCATTGGTTCCGTAGCGGGCATCAATTTTATACAGATCGGTCTGCGCATAGCCGTGGTAGGAATACACTTTTTCGTTATCCTCATTTACAGGAGTAAGCCAGACTGCTGTTGCGCCCAGATTCTGAATATAATCAAGGTTGTTGATAATTCCGCGAAGATCCCCTCCATGCCTGCCGTTGGGAAGACTGCGGTTCGCTTTTTCGGTAAGTTCCGGTTTTGAATCATTCTTTTCATCCCCGTTGGCAAATCGGTCCGGCATGATCAGATACATAAAGTCTTTTGAAGTAAAAGACTCGCGGCTCGCAGATCCGGGATTTCTTTGTTTTAATTCATAGGTGTACGAAGCAAGATTCTTTTTACCTTTTTTAATATTGATGATAAACTTCGGGACGTTTATTTCATGGGTATCAACTGTAATAAAAACATAATTGGGGTTATCTACTTTCCGGATGTCTTTAATCTGTATTCCATCTGAAAGCGTAATCTCGTTTTTAGCCACATCTTTTCCGTACACAAGAATCTGAAGTTCAGGATTTTTCATTCCTTTCCACCAGAAAGCAGGTTCTACTCTTTCCAGGTTTTTCTGGGAAAAAGCGAAAGAAGCTATAGAAATAGCGAATGCTGCATATATTGTCTTCATATTAGTGTTCAATTTAGCATTAAATTTTTATATATACATCGAAAAATATAAGAGAAAGTCTATTTTTTGATCTCTTTTAACAACAACGATAAGATTACGTATCTTCATATAGACTTCATCATGAATAATTGGATTTGGATAAAATGGGAAAATCAGCCAGACTGCGGATAAATACTTAAAAAAATACCCCGGAACATTAAAAAATCAATGAACCGGGGCACCTTAGTGTATCTTACAATTATTTTACTGGTTTAATAGAAATTGCGAAACCGCCGCTTCTTGCCATTTTAAAATTAATTTTCGATTTTCCTGTAATCTCTTTCTTGTAGATGTTATAGCTTTGAGGATTATCGATATAATCGGCATCTTTTCCATCTTCATAGATGGTTGCCTCATATTTCTTTCCTTTATCCAGGAATGAGAAATCTACTGTATACTCACGTTTGTTTTCATCGGTAATACCTCCTACAAACCAGTTTTCAGTTCCTTTTGCTTTTCTTGCTGTCACCACATAATCACCTGGTTCTGCAGATAATATTTTTGTATCATCCCAATCTGCTGCCACATCCTTGATAAACTGGAACGCATCCATATGCTTTTTGTAGTTTTCAGGAAGGTCTGCAGCCATCTGAAGCGGCATATACATCGTTACATAAAGCGCCAGCTGTTTTACCAGCGTAGTTTTTACGAAACGGTTATCTCCAGGGAAATAATAGTCCAGTTTTGTCTGGAAAATTCCCGGAGTATAGTCCATAGAACCTCCCATCCATCTTGTAAACGGAAGAACCGTCTGGTGGTCCGGTTTATTTCCTCCGAATGCTTCATATTCCGTTCCACGAGCTGCTTCTGCAGAGATATAGTTCGGATAGGTACGGCTTTCTCCTGTAGGACGCACGGATTCGTGAGAATTCACCATGATTTTATAGTCGTTTGCTTTTTCTGCAATTCTATAATAATGGTTGATGGTCCATTGAGAATAGTGATGTTCTCCTCTAGGAATGATATCTCCTACATATCCTGTTTTCACAGCATCATATCCATATTTATTCATGGTTTGGAAAGCTTTATCCGCCCATCTTTCATAGTTTGTGGCAGAACCTGAAGTTTCATGGTGCATGATCAGCTTGATTCCTTTTGAATGCGCATATTCATTCAACATTTTAATATCAAAATCCGGGTAAGGAGTAATGAAATCGAAAACAAACTCTTTTGAGTGTCCGAACCAGTCTTCCCAACCGATGTTCCATCCTTCGATCAGTAATCCCTGGAATCCGTTTTCTGCCGCAAAGTCAATGTATTCCTTAACTTTTGTATTATTAGCAGCATGTTTTCCGTTTGGAGTTAATTTTGCAAAGTCCGTTTTACCTAAATGTACATTTTCAGCAGTAGAATAAGCCCATTGTGATTTTCCGATGATCATTTCCCACCAGACTCCCATATATTTTGTAGGATGAATGTAAGAGGTATCTGTATATTTTGTAGGCTCATTAAGATTGAAGATCATTTTGGAATCCATTACCTGCTCTGCTTTCGGCGCGACGATAATCGTTCTCCAAGGCGTTACTGACGGTGTCTGAATATATCCTTTCGCTCCCTGTCTGTCGGCAGTCAAATGCGTTTTGAATTTATAATTCTGTGCATCTACCTCAAGATGTGAAGCCGGATAATCCAATACGGCTGCTTCTGCAACATTGATATACAATGGTTCTTTTCCTTCTTTTTTAAGCATTAAAGGAGACTGAACTGCATTTTTCACCAATGACTGGGAAGCGTTTGCATCGTATGCTTTGTCCCATTTTGAAGGAATCTCGGATACTTTTGTTTCCTGATACTGATACTCCTGAGAGTCGTAATCGGCAACCATCCACCATGCCTTCATGTCGGTAGGAAAATCGATTTCAGAGTCTTCTTCTCTGATCACAAAGTAATTAAGATTTTTCTGCTGTGGGAATTCATATCTGAAACCCAATCCATCATTGAATAATCTGAACTTTACCACAATACTTCTGTCTGTAGAAGCCTGGTTCAGGGTAACTGCCAGCTCGTTGTAATGATTGATATAATTTTTCTTTTCTCCTAAAACCGGCTGCCAGGTTTCATTTTTAGAGTCTCTTTTTTCATCTGTCTTTGCAAAACCGTTGTTCAGGTCGTATTTTGCATCTTCTGGTTTGGCAATCTCAGAAGCGAATTTTATGGCTGTGTCTTTAAATAATCGCAATCCCAATTTAGAATCTTCCACCACTACCGCACCATTATACTTTAGGTTATAGTAAGGTACTCCTTCTTTCAGCTGAAAGTTCATTTCGAACTTCCCGTCCGGAGACTTTAAAGATTGGGCTTTCACACCTGTAAACATCATTGAGAGCAAAAGCGCTCCAACTGTAATTTTCTTCATAATGACTATTTATTAACTTAAAAAATAAAGTGCTGCGGTAAAGCAGCACTTTGCTTTATTTGAGTTTGATTTCTAATTGTTTTAAAATATTGGAATTGCCGAATACTCCGCGGTTATATCGTTGAAATATACGTCATACTTAAAGGTTTCACTTACCGGAATATTTCCTCCGCTGAGCTCAGCTACACCAAAAAACTCCTGAGCTTTTCCCCAGTTTGTTCCCCAATCATGATTTGCCCTGAACTTGAATTCACCTGAATTCAGAGTAACATTTTTCTTAACCCAAATGTGAGAATCAAAAGTTGACTTCTGTAAATCCAGATCTGTATTCCAATCTCCTGATGCAGTTCCGATCATTGAAATCGTATTATAGGTAACTGTTGGAGATCCAATTGAAGTAAAGGTATATGTTAAAGTATTGGTATCAACTGTCAGTTTATAATATCCAGCAGCAGATACAGAAATATTTCCTGAAGAACCGCTTGTACTTAATGTACCTGAAATACTACCCATTCCATATTGAGTATTCCAGGATCCTGGAGTTTTAATCATTTTAAAACCGCCTTGTGCAAAATATCCGGTATAAGAATACACTCCTGCTGCAGCTGTTTTTTGTAATGGAAGAAACTTCGTATTTGTATTTGTATTATCCCATCCAGCCGCTGTAGCATCCCCGATCAGATATAGATCATTATAATTGTAAACCGGACCTAAAAGATAGGGCGTTACTGTTAAGGTCTTAACATCAGAATAGAAAGGTGCAGCACCAACCAAAGTTCTTAACCGAACCTCAATCTCAGCAGCTACATTAGTAGCAGCTCCTAATCCTAATGCTATATTATTAAGCTGTTTATTAGTAAAGCTCAGAGGAGAAGTTGTCACTTCCATAGTAGAAGCATCCTTAAAGTTTTTCCCTTTTATTGCAAATTGTAACTGTTGTGTATAAACTACAGCTACGTTAAAGGTTGATTTATTCCAAGTGATGTTTAGAGCTACATTGTCAGGATTAGCCTTATCTAAAACAATAGTTGTCTTATCTGGTGTAATCTTACTTTTTACAGTTTCTGTAATAATTACCTGATCTTCATCTTTTTCACATGAAATAACAAAAATTCCAATACATACTATTGCTAAAATTTTAAAAAAATTTTTCATTTTTAGATTCTGTTTAAAAGTTAATATCCAGGGTTTTGAACCAAGTTAGGATTAGCCACTATATCATTTGCCGGTATAGGGAAAAGATTTCTATATTCATCTACACCTTTACCTTCCTTTACACCACCTTTCCAAGGCCATAGATATGAACCTGACGTAAATTTACCATAACGAATCAGGTCTGTTCTTCTCGTTGCTTCCCAAGACATTTCCCTAGATCTCTCGTCTAAGAAAAAATCGGTATTAACTGAAGCAACAGTAGTTCCCCCCGCTCTCGTCCTTAAGGCATTTACATACCCTAGTGCAGTGGCTGCATCTCCTCCTGATCCACCTCTTGAAACAGCTTCACCATACATAAGATAAATATCCGCTAAACGATATAAAGGAATATCCGCGTCAACAAAATTACCTGATACATCTGATCCAGGAGCACCATTAGAATACTTTATATTTTTATACTTAATAAACGCATAGCCATCTGTAAATGTTGATATATTATTTATTTCTAAATTTTGACCATTTGTATAGAAATTTCCTCTTTTGTCGCTTGGGGAACCAGCAAATAGATTAACAAAAGATTTTGTAGTTCTTATACCACCCCAACCTCCATTGATTCCGAATTCAGAAGCAGGCATAGAACCTCCCACTGCAGCGTGTACCATAAAAGTTGAACCTCCGTAAGTTTTTGTACTTGTACCATCGTAGTTTACAGATAAAATAACTTCAGGATTATTTACATTATTATCTGCCATAAATAATGATGAATAGTTTGACTTTAATGAATATCCAGCATTTATTACTTTATTACAGTATGTAATACAATCCGTATATCTTGCTGTGCCCGTATAAACTTGTGCATTTAAATATAGTCTTGCTAATAAAGACCAAGCAGCAGCTTTATCTGCTCTGCCATATTCATTACTTCTAGCATCTTTAAGATCATTTGCACAAGCTAAAAGCTCAGACTCTATATATTTGAATAGTTCTGCTCTTGCAATTCTCGGAGGAGGAGTATTAATGATATCAGTAGCCTCAGTTACCATTGGTACATTTCCAAACAAATCCATTGCATGATAATAAGATTGAGCTCTTAGAAAACGAGCTTCAGCTCGCATATATTTCGCTTCTGTAAGATTACTTCCTGTGATTCCATTTGTGGAAAGTTTTTCGTCAGTCGTATTTTTAATAAATTCATTACTTACAGCAATTACATTAAATATTCTATAGTATATTGCTGCAACAAAAGGATTGGAAGCATTCCAAGTCATATTATGCATATCTGGAAGACCTGCATCAGCCCAAGCAATAACAGCTTCGTCTGTTGTTAAAACCTGCATACTGTACATTTGACGAAGATAGTTTGAGAAACCACCGTCGATTCCACCTATATCCGTATTTCCATCTGCATTATTTTGATCTCCCTGCCCCCCGATTGCTAGCCCTGCATAAATTTTAGCTAAGGCAGGTTTATAGTTACTAAAATCTTTGTATAACACGGTAGCTGTTAATCCTAAACTTGGTTCTCTTTCAAGATCTTGGGTACAAGAACCTGCAAAGAATAGAGCCCCTAGAGTAATAGACCCTATTATTATTTTTTTATATAAATATTTATTTCTCATGTTGATTAAAATTGGAAGTTAAACCCTACTGAATACACTTTCGGTCTTTGATAGAAACCATTGTCAATTCCTCCAAATACCTCAGGATCTACACCTTTATATTTTGTAATCACAAAAACATTTTGTGCCATTGCATTTATTCTTAAATTTGTTCCTTTTCCCATAAATTCTCCTGCATTATAACCAATTGATAAATTATCCATTCTAAGAAAGGATGCATCTTCAATAAACATATCCGAGAAAAGTTGTGTTGTAGCAAACTGTGTTGTTAGAACACTTGAATTTGTATTGCTCAAGAAATTATTCGCCTGAATATTTGCAATTGAACTATTAGACGCAGAATTATTATAAACGTAATTTCCTAAAACAGCTCTAAGCGATGTGCTAAATTCCCATTTTTTTACACTTACCTTTGTAGAAAAGCCCAGGATTACATCAGGATTTGGAGATTTATAGAAATATTTATCATCTTCAGTAGATTTTCCATCACCATTTCTGTCAACATAAGCTCCTTCTAAAGGCTTTCCATTATTATCATAAACTTGCTGGTAAACATAAAATGCATTAAGGGGCTGACCCACTGTAATTGCTTGAATATAGTTATTAATACCGGTAAGTGTCCCTACTTGAATTTTATATGATGAATCTACATATTGAGATAAGCTTGTAACCCTAGGATTAAATCTAGTAGCATTAAGATTTACATCCCAGGTTATACTTTCATTTTTTACAGGAACCAATTCAAGTTAGCTTCAAAACCTTTGTTGGCAATAATTCCAACATTTTTAATATTAAAGTTACTTAAATCACCTGCCCATGTAGGTACTTTTGCAATAAGGTTTTCAGATTTTTTATCAAAATAATCTATTGAACCACTAATTCTATTATTTAAAATCGCAAAGTCTAAACCTATGTTTTTAGTAGTTGTTGTTTCCCAAACCAAGTTTGGATTGTAAACATCCGGACGAAGTAATGTATAGAAACTATTACCAAACTGATACTGTGCAGTACTACTATTACTATAAGAATAAGAACCAAATGCAGGATAGAAATTACCGGTCTCTTGCTGACCGGTCTTACCCCAACCTGCTCTTATTTTTAATGAATTAATCGATGAAATACTTTTTAAGAAACTTTCTTCATTAATTTTCCATGCAACTGACACTGCTGGGAAATTACCCCATAACTGGTTCTTATCTGCTCCATTCCAGAATGTTGAAGAACCGTCTCTTCTGATAGAACCATTGATAATATACTTATCTGCTATGGTAAAAATACCTCTGGCGTAAAAAGATAGTAAAGTTCTCTGCGTATCTCCAGCAGTTGAAAAATCGGTCTTTTGACCATTTCCATAATATGTAGGCGCTGCTGGAGTAATCGATCGTGTATCTTGATAAGAGTAACCACCAATTATATCTACAGTGGTATTAATCGCATTAATCTTTTTTACATAATTTAGATAAGATTCAAATAATTTACTTTTAATCTCCTGAGAATATGAACGATAAGATCCTAAAGTTCCAATACCTTGAGCGTATTCTTTATATGTGTTAACAGAACCATCACTTTTTGCATAATCATAAGATCCTGTTATGTTCAATCTTAATTCAGGTAAAAAATGAAACTTATAATCTAGTTGTAAACTTGGAATAATCCTAAAGACAGATGAAATATCTCTTTTACCATATAATAAACCTAATGGATTTCTTGTTCCATTTACATTTAAACCTGTAGCAGTATTGGCAGGATCTAACCATTCATAATATCCTCCATACTTAGAATTCCCTGAATATACTGGTTGCGTTGGATCAAAATAAATAGAAGCGCCGATAGCTCCAGCATCTGGGAATCTGTTCTCAGAAAAAGTTCCTTTAAAATTACCATTAACAGTTAAATGATTATCAAAAAATTTAGGCGAAAAATTTAACCCTAATGAAGTTCTTCTGAATTCATTTGTCCTTACGATCCCGTTTTGCTCATTGTACCCCAAAGATACTCTATATGGCAAACCTTTTACACCACCTGAAAATGCAACATTATTATCTGTTCCCCAGGCTTGTTGATAAATTTTATCCTGCCAATTAGTATTTGCAGTACCGAGATAAGACTTCTGAACATTTGTACCAAAAGTATTCACAAAACTTCTAAACTGATCAGCATCCAAAACATCTACATTACCCATTTTTGTAGACACAGAAAAATTAGTATTGAAATTAACTTTGAATTTTCCTGCGGTACCTTTTTTCGTTGTAATTAATATAACCCCGTTCGAAGCTCTATTACCGTAAATAGCTGCAGAAGATGCATCTTTTAAAATATCAAATGTCTCGATGTCATTTGGATTAATCAATGATAACGGATTTGTTGCTCCGCTTAAATTGTTAAAATCAATAGGAACACCATCAATAACAATTAGCGGATCATTATTAATAAATGAAGAACCTCCTCTTACTCTAATTGTAGAACCTGAGCCAGGAGCACCGCTGTTGCCGGTAATTTGTACCCCAGGAGTTTTACCAACAATCAGTTGATCAGCAGTAGCTGCTCCCCCATTGAAATCTTTTGATGTCACAGAAGAAATAGATCCTGTAAGATCTGTTTTTTTCTGCTTACCATATCCAATCAAGACAACCTCGTCAATCTTCTTCTCCTGAGGAAGAGAATCTTTTTTCTGCGCGTGCATTACTGTACTGGCCAGTAAAAAAGCGGGCGCGATTTTTAATACTGTTGTAAAATTCTTCACAATCTTATTTTTTTATAGTTTCGTTTTTTTAGTCATGTTTAGGCCTCAAGCCAGACTCGCAATTTAAAAAAAAATTAGAATTATTATAAATTTAATATAATTTTAGTTAAAATTATGTATATTACGAAACCCATTTTAGTTAGTTTTTTAAGATACAATATTTTACAACGTCTTATGCATTACATAACATTTGTTTTAATTTAAGAAAATGTTAAACAATTGTTTAACTTAATTTGGTGTTCGGCCCTTAAAATTTGTATTCTGCAGCATAATAACACCACCAATAGCGGTATTCAACAGATATTCCTTATCTTTGCAGTCAAAACTTTACTATAAATGTCAAACAGAAAGATGATTACGGCAGCTTTGCCTTACGCAAACGGGCCGGTTCATATAGGACATTTGGCAGGTGTTTATATTCCTGCGGATGTTTACGCAAGATTTCAGAGAAGATTAGGAAAAGATGTAGCGTTTATCTGTGGTTCAGATGAGCACGGGATTCCTATCACCATAAGAGCTAAAAAAGAAGGAGTAACTCCTCAGGATATCGTGGACAAATATCACGAGATCATCAAAAAATCTTTTTCTGATCTGGGAATTTCATTTGATGAATATTCCAGAACAACATCTAAGAAGCATTATGAAACCAGCCAGGATTTCTTCAAGGTTTTATACGAAAAAGGAAAATTCACGGAAGAAGTTTCTGAGCAGTATTTTGATGAGCAGGCTGGAGAATTCCTTGCTGACCGTTATATTGTAGGAACATGTCCTAATTGTGGTAACGAAAACGCTTACGGAGACCAGTGTGAGAAATGTGGTTCTACCCTTTCTCCTTCTGAGCTGATCAACCCGAAATCAATGCTTAGCGGAAATGTTCCTATCCTTAAAGAAACCAAAAACTGGTATCTGCCATTAAATGAATATGAAGATTTCTTAAACGAATGGATCATTGAAGGCCACAAAGATGACTGGAAGCCTAACGTATACGGACAGGTTAAATCCTGGCTGAATGATGGCCTTAAGCCTCGTGCCATGACCAGAGACCTGAACTGGGGAGTTCCGGTTCCTCTTCCGAATGCAGAAGGAAAAGTATTGTACGTATGGTTTGATGCTCCTATCGGATATATCTCTTTCACCAAAGAATGGGCAGAGAAAAACGGAAAAGACTGGAAAGACTACTGGCAAAGTCCAGAAAGTGACCTTGTACATTTTATCGGAAAGGATAATATTGTATTCCACTGTATTATTTTCCCTTCGATGATGAAAGCGCACGGAGATTATATTATGCCGGCTAATGTTCCTGCTTTTGAATTCCTGAACCTTGAGAATGATAAGATCTCAACGTCAAGAAACTGGGCGGTATGGGCTCATGAATACGTGGAAGACTTCCCCGGACAGCAGGATGTGTTAAGATATGCTCTTCTTTCATCAGCACCGGAAACTAAGGATAATAACTTTACATGGAAGGATTTCCAGACTAAGAATAATTCTGAATTGGTAGGGATCTTCGGAAATTTTATCAATAGAGTTGCAGTTCTTATTCATAAATATTATGACGGTGTTGTTCCACAAGGCGATGTAAACAGCCCTGAACTGCAGGAAATAAGTAAATCTGCAAAAGAAATCTCAGGATTCCTTGAAAATTATGAGTTCAGAAATTCATTAACTGCATTAATGAACCTTGCGCGTTTTGGAAACCAGTATCTTCAGACGGAAGAGCCTTGGAAAACGATTAAAGGTAATCCTGAAAAAGCGGCTCAATCTTTATTCGTTGGGGTGCAAATAGCTGTTGCTCTGGCTCAGTTATGCGAACCTTTCATGCCATTCAGTTCTGATAAGCTATTGAACATGTTCAATGTTGAGAAGAAAGACTGGAACTCTATTGAAAACCAATCTGTATTAATTGAGACAGGTCACAAAATCAATGAATCTTCCCTTCTTTTCTCAAAAATTGAAGACGATGTCATCGAAGCTCAGATCCAAAAACTGGAAAACACAAAACAAAACAATAAAAAAACAAACCCTAACGCAAACCCTATGAAAGAAGAGATCACGTTTGATGACTTTACTAAAATAGATCTTAGAACAGCAACCATTTTAGAAGCTGAAAAAGTAGAAAAAGCAGATAAATTACTAAAACTTACTGTAGATACAGGAGTAGATGTAAGAACTGTTGTTTCCGGGATTGCAGAAAGCTTCACTCCTGAAGAATTAATCGGGAAGCAGGTAATGATCCTTCTGAACCTTGCGCCAAGAAAAATCAGAGGAATTGAATCTCAGGGAATGTTATTATTAACAACAAAACCAGACGGAAAATTATCTTTCGTTACACCGGACGACAGCAATGTTGAAAACGGTATTGAAATCGGATAATGATCATCTTTATAAGATCACAGGCTGTTTCTCTGGAAGCAGCCTTTCTTTTATCTACAGCTTATGGTTAACAAAAATGTTTTAAGAAAGCTTTCCAATCTGGAATTAGAAGGATATTTAAAAGAAGGCAACCGCTTTGTTCCGGAGGCCGTTCAGGCAGCTTTGGAAATTCTGGAAGAAAGAGGACGGGTTTTCAGCGAGCAGGAAAAAACGGCTGTTCAGCAGCTGATTCAGCGTAAAAAAGAGGAAGAGAAAGCAAAACATGCAGAAGAAGTAGAGGTCTGGAAAGATCATATTACAGAAGATCCGGATGCTATCAGGCTTTATTCACGAATGACTATTTTTGTCAGCAGTGTTCTTTTCAGTACGATTCCCGGAGCTATTTTACTATCTCTTAATTTAATAAAACTCAGAAAATACTTTCCTGCCTTTCTGACACTGGCATTTGGCGTGCTTTTTTTTATATTTCAGAAGTACGTTCTGTTTTCCCATTTTGATTTCGGTACAACTTCCCGATACAGTCCCGAAATTGGGGTCATTGCAGCAGGAGCTTTGGGTTTACTTGTCATCAGTGTTTTAGTAACTCCTCAAAAACTCCCTTACCGTGCAAAATCTTATGTATTTCCGGTAATTTTATGTGTTGTAACCGTTGTTATGATGTATTTCTATTTCCCGGAATGGTTTTCTTTTTATCCGCTGGCAACGGTTATCAATATATTCAGACAATAATTAAGAAGCTGATTCCCGCTATCCACTTTTACTCCTCGCTCCCGGCTGTCACCCTGAGCGTAGTCGAAGGGCCTCTTCTTTGCTGCGGGGTAACCGTTTCTATCGGGGCTAGGATAAGTACAAAAAAAGTCATTCCGGTGTACAGAATGACAATGTATGAATTCATGAGATTGCTTCGCTTTCAGCAATGACTTGTTATAAATTATTTTTTGGTCAGCTTTGCCAGATAAGAATCCTCATCTTTCAATACTCTTTCTATTTTGAAACCATTATTTGTGGCAGCATTTTTCAAGGTATTGAAATCAAGGTACAGCCAGGTAATGGGTTCTTCAGATTCCCCTTTATAATGAACCACATAATCCAGCTCGCCATAATATCCGCCTGCAGGAATGTATACTCCGCCATCTTTATCACGATCAAACATATACAGGATATCCGTGCTGTCGATCAGGATCTGCCCTTTATCATTAAGTAAAGTATGCAGTTTCTGAAGATAGGTATCTATTTTTGCCAGGCTTTCAAAAACTCCCGTACCGTTCATTAACAGTAAAATCGTATCAAAAGTCTCTCCTGAAAAGTCAAGCATATTTTCGCAAACTGCCTTTTTAATCCCTCTCAGCTTGCAAACCTCAACAGATTTTGGTGAAATATCCAAAGCGGTCACCTCAAGATTTCTTTCATGTTGAAGGTATAAAGAATGAGAACCTGCACCCGCTCCGATATCCAGAACTTTTCCGTTGGATAACTGCAGCGCTTTCTGCTCAATATCATTCATTTCTTCAAAATCTCTGAATAAATAATCCACCGGAAGTTCATCCAGCTCAGAAATTGACGTTTCAGTCTGCAGATCCTCCGGATTTTCATTGTGGTAATAATCCCAGATCGCTCTGCCCATTAAATCTTTCATAGTGCAAAGATAGGTCTTCGGGATGCAAAGTTCAAAGTTTGTGATTCAGGTTTTTGAGTTACGAGCTCTTATTGTTTTTCATTAAAGCGGTTGGGTGCCATTATTATAACGCAATAGATCGCAATTTTTTTTGAGATCGCGTACTCATTAAGTTCGCTAAGGCGTTTCACTCAGCAATGAAACAGTAAATATCTTAGCTAAATGAAATGCCTTTGCGAACGAAATTATTTTCAAGTAAGATTAAAAAACTTTGCGATCCCAGCGTTAAAAGAATAAATTCAGGTTATCCTATTGACTCTTTCTCTTCATGTCTGTCCGCTTGAGATTCATTTTCTGCTACACCTGCTTTCCAGTAAGAATAGGCGTACAATTCCTGTGAAGTCCAGTTTTTCTCTTTTCTCAGATAGGTACGGATTTCTTTCACGCTTGAAAATTCACAGGCTACATAGCCAAACTTTGTTGATTCCGGAATTTTAATACTTTTTACGGCATTTGAAATTTCACTGCCGATTTGAGGCTGTGGATTGTGTAACCATTTAAAATCAATCTGTGCTTTGGTTTCAAGCAGCTGTTCGTCTTCTTTTCCATGAACTTCAATAATACAGGTTCCTTTTGCTGTTTCGGGAAGTGTTTCCAGAATAGCGCTGATCACCGGAATGGCCGTAGCATCACCGGCCAGCAGGTACCAATCTGCTGCAGGGTAGAGCTCTTTACCTTCCAGGCGCATCATCACTCCCAGTTTGGAGCCTGCTTCAGCTTCTCTTACCCATCTGGAAGCAGGTCCGCCGTCTCCATGATCTACAAAATCGATGATCAGCTCATTTTTTTCCAGATCAATTCCTCTGTGGGTATAGGTTCTGATGGAAGGAGCCACATCTTTTGGCGGATACACCCACTGATGGTTTTCATCCAGCGTCGGAAAATGAATCTCATTGAGACCAGCCGGAGGAACTGCAATTTTATTATTATCACCCACCACAGTATTTTTGAATATCTGAACTTCCGGCGAGTAGAGATACACTCTGATAAAATGGTCAGTAATGTATTCTTTTCTTGTGACTTCGGCAACAATCTGCCCTGTTGAAATTTTAGCCATAACTGATTTTTTAAATTAAAATCCGGTTTCCGATCAAGCTCAGAAACCGGATTTGAAATACAATATGTTTTCAGATCAGGGTATTTTAAATCCCGATCATTTTTTTAAAATTCAAAAGTGTAGGAAAGGTTGAATGTTCTTCCTCTTCCTTTATAATTAAACAGTTCCGGAAGTCCGTAAGTAGCATATAAAACCTGGGAACGCTTGCTCCAGATCGTCTGATAATCGGTATTAAACAGGTTCTGAATTCCTACATTGAATTTTCCCCAGTTGAAACGGTATCCCATCATCAGATCTGAGGTATTGTAGCCCTCAACAACATTATTAAGCTCGTCTTTCTGCTTGAAATTCTGTAACGACTGGAATCTGAATGACCAGTTCTTAATATTATATCCGATATACGTCACCAATTTTGAAGGGGAAGCATTGTAAATCTCCTGTTTCTGCCATTCTCCCTCTTTATCTACCTCAGATTTGATCAAAAGTCCGCTGGCACCGAAATACACGCCATTGCTTAAAGAATAAGAAACCTCAGCTTCAATTCCCATATTTCTTAATTTCAAATCATTCACAAGAATCTGAAAGGTCTTTTTATCTACAGCAACCGTTTTATCAGAATTACTTAAAAATCCGGCAATCTGCGCTCTTAAACCTCCTCTGTTCACACGGTATCCTACTTCAAACTGATTGGTTTTGATGGCCTGCAGCAGCTGTTCTTTAACATTGATGCTGGATACAACATTCCAGTTTGTTCCTACCAATTTGTACTGCCCGATTCCGTAAAA
This sequence comes from Chryseobacterium sp. CS3K3.1, assembly GCF_059515165.1. NCBI lineage: Bacteria > Pseudomonadati > Bacteroidota > Flavobacteriia > Flavobacteriales > Weeksellaceae > Chryseobacterium > Chryseobacterium sp. CS3K3.1. The sequence goes on from NZ_JCAKRV010000024.1 coordinate 78,104, forward strand.
CTTAGCAGGATCTGCTAAACTTGCTCCCTGGGAAAAAGTTCCCCAAACCTGATGCTGCTCATTAAATTTGTATAATAGCCCTGCATTAGCTAAGGTTACATTATAAGAACTTTCACCTCCCGGAATTGCAGATGCTGAGCTTCCATAGCCCATTGCAATTTGGGTCTGCTGTTCAGAACCTACAAAATCATCCATTTTTACGTTGATATGCTGATAACGGATTCCTGCATTCAATTGTAATTTCGGCAGAATATTATATTTTGCCTGAACATATCCTGCATAGCTCTGTGAATGATTAGTCGGATATCTTCCCAAGCTGTACTTTGTTTCATTTACTAAACCACCGCTGGACATTGTCTTTGCAATGTCATAAACAGATTGAGTTCCTTCAAATTTTTCAAAATCGAAATCTGCTCCATAGGTAACGTTCAGTCCTCTCCATGATTTTGACAATAAAGCTTTAATCCCGGAATAATAAGTATCTTGCTGAGAAGAAGACATATAAGGTATTTTTCCCGTCTGTAAGGTAATATTTCCCGGGAATGGGTAGAATCCTAACTTTTCACCTCGCGTAGCCAATTGCACATATAAATCCTGTCCGCCTAAAATTCCGTTTGCGTTATAAGCTATAGTTGCCATATAACGTTCTGTACCTACATTTTTATCAGATGAAAACCCATCTCTCATCTCGAGTAATGAAGGATTTTTTGTTGTAAATGCACTCAGATTTTCTCCTAAAAATAAGCTTCTGTCGCCATTAAATTTAGAATTGTAATACTGAACAGAGGCTGTTATTTTATGTTTATTGTTAAACTGATATCCTCCCGTAGCCAAAATGTCAATGGATTGGTTATACTGAAGATCGGTCTGGGTAATATCCGTAAAAAGCTGTTTCTGATCTGCTCCATACACTCCACCATTCTGCTGATAAGCTACTCCCAGTCTTCCGAAGAACTTATCTCCTTTAGCCGCAATAGACTGAGCGGCACGGAAATCATGGTCATCTTTTCCCATAAAACCTGTACGTACACCCAATTCTGTTTCTCCACTGATTCCTTTTTTGGAAGGTGTTTTTGTAATTATATTGATAATCCCACCGGTAGCGTTACCTCCGTAAATTGAGCTTGCTCCTGAAAGCACTTCGATTCTTTCGATGTTAAAAGGATCAATGGCATCCAGCTGGCGGCTGATCGCACGGATACTGTTCAGAGAAACACCGTCTATCATCACCAAGGCAGAACGTCCTCTCATATTCTGACCATAATTGGTTCTACCCTGTGGACCAATATCCATGGAAGGAATCAGAATCGACAACATTTCTTTGATAGGAACTCCGCTTTTCGCCTGTTCCTGAATCTTTTCTTTCTGTACTACCCAGACCGTTCCCGGAACTTCAGAGATTTTTGTAGGTTTTCTGGAGGCTACGATTACCACATCTTCAATACCTTTAGAGGCAATAGAATCTTTTACGGTCTGGGAAAGCATCAATCCCGAAACCAAAAGACCTATGAACGCGTACTGCTTTTTCATTCTTTCTATTCAACGTTTTATAATCTTGCAAAGATAATTCTTATTTAGAAAGAATAAAAATAATAAAATAGGAGATTTTTCTTTTTTTGATGGAAGGAGGAAGATGGAGGCTGGAAGTTATTGATGACCTGTAAATCAAGATAAGTTCTAAGAACCTCTTTTGGAATAAAAATGTTAAATTAAAACAAATAGTTATAAATCGTCTTTTAGAACTTCCTTTTTCCAGCATCCAGCTTCCATAGTAAAAACGTAAAATCCCAGCCCAACGAAGGACCAGGATTTTACTGGTAAAAACAAGGTTTCTTTTTATACTGCAGGTCCTGCAGCATCTTTTATTTCTTCCAATAATTTTTTTCTTTCGCGAAGTCTTCTTCTCGCTATGACCGATTTACCGCCAAGAACTCTTACAAATCTGAAATATTGGAATCGTTTTGCTCCGAAATGATGAGTCGCAACATAGATCAGTACTCCAAATCCGACTAAAATAATATATCCGAATATCTTCTTGGTGGCAATGATAATGGCATTAAGCTGAATGGCTTTCATATTGGCTGCTACATTCTGAGGAGTCACCGTCATTCCGTCCATATAAACGGCAAGATCTCCTATTGCCGTAACCTGAAAACGGTATTGAAACCAAGAGTACAGGGTCGAAAAGATTCCTACAGCTAGGAAAGTTCTCCAAACCAGAACAAGTCCGATAGCTGCCAGCATTTCATCCATTTCAAGCTTATCCAGCGTATAAAACCATACGGAGATAAACAATGAACACATTCCGTAGCCTTTTAAAAACATGGGCAGATACCAGTTGTCATAACTGAACTCCAGCACCATGGAAAAGTACATAATAATAGCATATCCAACCATAGCGGCAAAACCGGAAAAAATATACATTTTCAATGGCTTTTCTTTTTTAAACCAGAAAATAGCAAGAGCTCCGGCTAAGATAATTCCGGGGATCATCAGTAGACTCAGCCTGGTATTGGTCAATTGATCATATCCCAAAACTCCTACCGCAAACGTATTCTGAATAGAAGCTGTTCCCAGAAACATTCCCAGCCAGAAAAGCATGAACAAACCGTGTTGCACATTATTTTTTGTGAAAATTTTAAACGAAAGGTAGGGTCGTTTTAAAGTCAGCTGACGGATAGAAAGCAGTGCAAAGCTGACAAAAGCTGCAATACTTCCATAGATGATGTTCCTGGAGTTGAACCAGTCCTGCTGTCTTCCAAATGAATACACATAAGCCGAAAACATGAATGTTGAAATGAAAAGCAAAATACTCAGCCAGTCAATATAATGCAGCGGTACTTTTAATGCAAAATATTTGTCATGCATAAAAATCCAGTGTATCAATGCTAAAATAAAGCATAAAACTGCTGTGAGCAGATAGAACTGCTGCCAGTTGTAAAGAAGAGCAAACTCAGCGGCATAATAGGTTGCCACCTGGTTCATGACAAGAACGAAGGTATAAAAAGCTCCGTAAAATACTCCACGATTTCCGATCATAACCATTAATGGCAGAAACAGTTCTATGGTAACCATCATTTTCATAAAGCCAATCATTAAAGAAGTAAAAATAAAAATCATTGGCTGTAAAGTAGTCCCGTTCACATAGCTCAGCAACCCTAAAAGTACCAGAAGCAAAACCATTTTGTCCCTTACTTTGAATCTCATTTTGATTCTCAGGACAACAGGCATGCAAGCTCCCATCCCAATGGTAGTGGCGTAATTGGCCCACATAAAATATTCTGTCATGGCGCCGGTACCACTTACCAGAGAACTGATATTTCCCGTATACACCCCGCCGATGGGCATTACCACGGCAAGCAGTAATACAATCAGCAGCAGCTGTACGGGTTTCGGTACCCAGTCGCTATATAATCCTTTGTTGTACATGATGAATTTAGAAGTTAGAGGTTAGAAACTAGAAGTTAGTAACTGAAGTTTTCAGCTTAACTTCTGTATTTTCTAATCTTTTAATCTTTCAATGATTAAATTTTTAAATTACTGGCCGATATTTACATTCATATTCATTCCGGCGCTCAGCTTATCCAGATCTTCTTTTTTGTTGGAATCTGTAAACTCAATTCTTACAGGGATTCTCTGCTGTACTTTGATAAAGTTTCCGGTAGAATTGTCCGTAGGCACGCTTGAGTATCTTGATCCGGTAGCCGCTGAAACAGCAGTCACAATTCCTTCGAATTTTTTCCCTCCTAAAGCATCCGCTGTCATAGAAATTTTTTCTCCTACTTTGATATTCGGCATCTGGCTTTCCAGGAAGTTGGCAGTTACCCACTTCTGACCGTTCAGAACGATTGTTGCAACCTGCTGTCCTGGTTGGATCAGCTGACCTTCAGAAATTGTTCTTCTTCCCATTACTCCATCATAAGGCGCTGTAATAACAGTATATGAAAGATTGATCTTCGCCATATCCAGAGCAGATTTTGTTCTTTTAATTTCAGCATCATTGATTCCCAACCTGCTTTTTACTTCTGTTGTAGAAAGGTTTGCAGATTGCTTTTGATTGACTAAGGTTTCATAAGCAGCCTTCTGAGCATCATATTCTGTCTTCACCTGATCATATTGTTGTCTCGTAACGGCTTCAGCTGCCAAAAGGTTTTTATATCGGTTTAAATTCTGTTCAGCATTCCACAATCTTGCTTTTGCTCCTGCGATATTGGACTGCATCACGTTGATATTGTTGGAAACCGTGTTCACAGAAGAGCTTGTAGCTGTTTTTTGAGCCATAGCATTCTGATAAGCGGCTTCAGCCTGTCCCAGTTGCGTAAGAATTTCACGGTCGTCAAGGATGACCAAAGTATCGCCTTTTTTTACACGCTGATGTTCAATAAACTTAATTTCTTTGATATAGGCAGAAACTCTGGTATTGATAGGATTGATAAATTCTTCTACCTGTGCCGCTTCCGTATAGGTTTTGCTTCCGATATGGAAATATTCGCGTATTAACCAGAATAATCCGAAACCGATCACCAGAAAAACGATGATATTGGATATAATGGCTCTGATTTTATTGGTTTTATTTTTCTTTTTCTTATTCTCTGCAGCAGATGCTGCCGGAGTAGGTGTTGTATTTTGAGTAGTTTGTCCCTTGTTTTCCATTGTGTTGATTTTCAGTTTTAAATTAAAGTGTTCCTGTAGATTTCAAAAGGTTGTAATACTGATATAAAACATTGATTTCAGCATTGGCGTAATCAAGCTCTGCCTGCAGTTTCTGGTTCTGTGCATCAATCATTTCCGCCTGCACGGCCAGCTGATTCAGATATTTGGCTTCCGTAATCTTGTAGTTTTCTTCCGCCAGTCTTTTGGAATCATTCAGAATATCTGCCTGCTGAATCGCTTCCTGATATTTGGTATAGGCTGCATTCACTGCCATATCTACATTCTGCTGCACCAGAGTCATGGCATCATTTGCCTGATTCTTTTGCAATTCCCCTAATTTTACTTTTTCTTTTGTTTTATAGAGGGTATCGATGTTGTAGCTCAGAGAAACCCCAGTCTGCCAGCCGCCTGAATACATATCCAAAACAGGATTTCTCGTCGTGATCGGTCTTTGCAGCGTATATCCGCCAAATCCGGCCAGCGTAGGTGAATTGTCTGTTTTGATGATTTCAATATTCTTATCTGCTACCGCAATGTTTTTTTGAGCAGATTTCAGCAAAGGATTGCTTTCGTGTGCAAGATCTGTATAATACTCCATGCCAATTCCGGATTCTTTAGTCTCCAGACTTTCTGTAGGAACAATCTCCGTGTCAGAAGATAATCCTAAGGCAATATTCAGATTATAATTAAGGATTTTCTTATTATTCGTAAGGGTAAGAATTCCCTGGTCCAGGTTTTTGATAGCCAATTCTCCACGAATCACTTCGTTTCGGGTTACCATTCCCTGCTGATAGAACTTCTGGATATTTTTCAGACGTTCCAGAGCCAGTTTTTTGTTATTCTGAAATACTTCTTCCTGATTGATGATTTTATAGACATCCAGATAGTTGGAAATCACTAAAAATTTCACATCCTGTTTGTTTTTCTCTAAATCCAGTTCGGAAAGTTGTTCGCGAAGCCCTGCCATTTCGATGGACTTATTCACCAATCCTCCTTTGAAGATCAGCTGTGTTGCCTGTACCGCATACGAACTTCCGTAATGCGGCATCGGAACGTTTGTGGAATTCGAAAAATCTTTATCAATGGCTACTGCATCTCCTAAATAGAACTGGCTTGTAGAAGCCGTAATTGTGGGAAGTTTCTGAAGCTTAACCACATTGGTGTGCTGTTTTGCAATATCAATATTCTGTGCGGAGACTTTGAGTTGCTGGTGATTCTGAACAGCGAGTTCCGCCACCTCACCTGCGGTCATCTGTTTGATCTGTTGTGAAAAAAACAGCGCAGGAAAAGCTGCTATCAATACAGATAGTGCTGTTTTTATTTTCTTTGTCATTTTACCTTGTTTTACAGATGCAAAGTTAGGTCAGCAACAAAATCAATCAAATGTTTGATTTTTGGAAAAAGATGTTCAAATGTAAGATTTTAGTTTTCGAACTGATGTCTGTACTGTCTAGGGCTTACCTCAAGATGCTTCTTAAAAAAATGAGAAAATGAGTATTGATCACTGAATCCGAGAATAGCGGAAATCTCCGAAACCGGTTTATTGGAAGAGTTTAAGAGCACTTTCGCTTCATTAATGACAATTAAAGCAATGATCTGACTTGCAGATTTTCCCGTAATGGTCTTTACTACAGAAGAAAGATGTCTGGTTGTAATTGATTGTCGTTCGGCGTAGAACTCAACAGTTCTTTCAGTAAGGTGATGCTCTGCAAGATCGGTAAGAAAGACAAATACAATTTCTTCCTGTCTGGACATCTGGTTCATAGAGCTGTTATCCTCCTTGGAAATAATTCCTGCCATCTGATAGCAGAAAACAGAAAAAAGGTGCTCTACCATTTCCTTCTTATAAAGCATTTCGGTATCAGAATCCAGGATATATTTCAGGAAATTGACACTTTTCCATACGACTTCCATTTCATCCTCAGGAAAAGGAACTCCTTTATTCATCTGCTGTCTGAAATACCGATATGTTATCAGACGGTTGAATTTTAATGATAAGGCAGAAATAAATTCTCTTTTGTAAGAAACCATTCTCGACTGAAAATCATCAGTCACTCCCACCACTTCATAAATGGTTTGGGGATCGGTTACCATAAACATATTGGCAGAAACCTCCAGATCACTGAAGTGCTGGCGAAGTTTTATAGTTCCTGATTTAATAAATATAAATGCAGGATTTTCGGGACGAAACGGTTTACCTACAGCGATTCGCTCGAAAATATTATGTTCGGTAAAAATATCAACGCCAAATTTTTCCAGGGCAGACATAAGACAAATGTAAGCAATCTTACCAGTGATTACAAAATTTTATTATTTTAGCAGGAATCCAATTTCCCTTTAGTATGAGAAAGGTTGATCTATTATTTGCAGAATACAGTAAAAGCCATAGAAATCCGACCAACAAGTTCATTCACTGGATTTGTGTACCCTTAATTTTCTGGACGATTCTGGGGTTTGCCTCCCTGATTCCTTCCCCTCATTTCTGCGCTTCCTATTTCGGATGTGCCAGTATCGTAAGCCTTATTGTGATTATTCTGATCACCCTGTTCTATATAAGGCTGTCTTTATTGATCGCTCTCATAATGATCGTGATTATGCTTATCATGGAACATTTCATTTATCTCACCAATATTAGTTTCGGAAGACAATCATGGATGGTTTACCTTTCTGTGTTTATCATCACATGGATTTTTCAGTTTATCGGGCATAAAATTGAAGGAAAAAAGCCTACTTTCCTTAAAGATCTCCAGTTTCTTCTGATAGGACCCATATGGCTTTTAGGCTTTGTTCTTAAAAAGACAGGAATCAGATATTAATCTTCCAGCGCATATACCGCAAAACTGGCCAGCCAGTGGTCTCCTCCATAATTTCCCTGAAAAAGTAATGGTAATCCATTATTGAGAAATACATCTGCTGTTTTCTTAAAATCTTTTTTCAGGGGATGATTAGCCGGAAGTGCGTTTGAAATTCCTTTCATACACCATGCTTTAGAAAAAGATAGTCCTACAAGGTGAACAGTTTGGTAATCGCTCAGATCACTTACTACAGGAATTTTTTCAACATTTTCCAGACTTCTTTTTTCATAGAAAGCATTCAGCCACTGTACAAATTCTTTTTGAGGAAGCACTCTTCGCATCAGGTCTGCAATTTCAAGACTTGGCGAAAAGAAATCGGATCCGTCCGGTTCCAGATAAGCAGGTGTTTTCTGTTCTTTCAAGAAAAAGTATTTTGCCTTTTCCGTCAACTGGCTTTCAAACTCCTTATCTTTATTGGCTCTTGCCCAGTCGATGGCAAAAGACATGGCAAATGCCGTGTTAGGATGAACTCCGGTTCTGTTAGGATACGTTTGCTTTGGAAGATAAGTTTTCCATGATTTCAGGATCTGATCTGTCAGCGGTTTCAGATTTTGGTGCCATATTTTAGCTTTCGGATGATCCCAGGTTGTGAGTTCTTCATCCAGCTTTAAGATCCACGCCCAGCCATAGGTTCTTTCAAAAGTTCCTGTCAGCTGATATTTTGTAAAGTAATCTGCTTCTGTCTGAAGTTTTTCTTTTTGAAATGATTCATCCAGAATTTTTTCAATCTCTTTGGCATTGGAGAGATTGGGTTTCGTTTTCAAAAGTCTCGTCAGCATCCAATGCCCGTGAACAGAGCTATGCCAGTCGAAACATCCATAAAAACTAGGGTGAAGATCTTTTGGAGTTAAAGAAACTTCGCCTGCGTTATTAATGATATGGGCAGTTTTATTAGGATACTCCTGGTTGATACAGTGAAGAGGTTTATCGGATAATTTCATCGCCATTTCGTCTGTAAGTTTCGGAGCTTCCTGGGCATACATCAGAAATGGAGAAAATGCTAATGCTAAAAGACTTTTTTTCATGAATTAAAAATAGAAATAATTTAGCAGTCTCAGCAATTTTCAGATCGGTTTTACAGCGAATTATTTTTAAATTTTAATCAATCTTACCCATCATCAGTTTTGTGCACACTTTTTGATCATACTCATAAAAACTAACTAACTTATGAAGAAAATTATTTTCCTGTTATCAGGTCTTATTCTGATCAACTGCAGCAAATCAGGCGGCGAAAAACATGAAGCGAAAGCCGACCTGATGGAAGTTATAACTGAAGATAGAGCACCTTCTCCTGCAGCGGCGCCTCCTCCTCCACCACTTCCTATCTCTGAAAAGGTAGTTTCTGATGAAAATGGCACCAACAAGGACGTTTATACCCCTAAAAAAACAGATACGATCTCCAAAAAAATCATCAAAAACGGAGATATGAAAATTCAGGTGGGTGATATTAAAAAGACACAGAGCCAGGTGAATGAAATCATCAGAAAAAACAATGCTTATATCCAGCAAGAGGAGTTTCAAAATACGGATATGGATGATAATCTTAGTCTGATCATTCGTGTGCCGCATAAAAACTTTGATGCTCTGATCAATTCTTTTTCAGATGGCGTTGGAACCGTTTTGTCTAAAAACATTTCATCCAATGACGTTACTGAAGAATATACTGATGTAGCGATAAAGCTGGCCAACAAAAAGATATATCTTGAAAAATACCGTGATATGCTTAAAAGTGCTGCTACCACAAAAGATATGCTGGAGATCCAGGAAAATATCCGTGAACTGGAAGATGAGATTGATGTGGCCGAAGGCAGACTTCGTTTTATTGATGACCGGGTGAATTACAGTACTCTGAATTTGAATTTATACAAAGAAAAAGTGAGAAGTTCCGCCACTTCAAAAATAGGTTTTGGGAGCCGTTTTGTAGATTCGGTAACAGAAGGCTGGAACAGTTTTATAAGCTTTATGCTTGGA
>NZ_JCAKRV010000025.1:0-86496 GCF_059515165.1 Chryseobacterium sp. CS3K3.1
TAACTACATACAATTCATTACTACTTTTTAAAACTGCAGAATACAAAATTTTGAACCGTGTCAAAAGGAGTGGTGTGATCTTCAGTAATACAGTCTACTTTTTTAAAACTTTTTTCAAATTTTTCGGATAATGATTCTTCATCATACTGTTGAATATCCAATCCACTGCATTTGGTGGGACCGTTTTTCGAAAAAGTTCCGACAATCATAAAATGGTTTACCTTCTTTTCTGCAATATCAATATATTTTGAAACCTGTTCCGGGGTGGTCAGGAAATGAAAGGCTGCTCTGTCATGCCAGATATCATAGGTTTCCATAGGTTCGAAAGCCGTAATGTCGCTAGTGATCCATTTTACTTTGTCTGCTGCTGCTCCAAGTCGTTTCCGTACCTTTTCCAAAGCTTTGGCAGAAATATCAAGAACTGTAATATTTTCATAACCTTCTTCAAGAAGAAAATCAACAAGGTTGCTGTCTCCACCACCAATGTCTATGATGCTGGCCTCTTTTCCCAATCCGGAAGAATGTATAAAATCAAGGGAAGTCTGAGGTTTTTTCTGGGTCCAGCTTACCTGATCCGGATTTTTGGTTTCATATACATTTTCCCAGTGATTTTTGTTGTCAGAAGATATCATGATTCTTTTAATTGATTATTGATCTCTTCAAATTTATTAATTAATTCGTCAAGTTTGCCTTGCTGTTTCTTTATTGTTCGCGGTCTCAGGTAAAACCAGTTGAAAGCAATCCAGACAGATGTTAAAGCATAGGCCAGAATACCTGAGCTAAGGGTCATTCTTGAAGTATATTCGTACATATACAGGCATATTCCCAGAAACAACATGACAAAATAAAGGTTGAGTATAGTGGTCTGCATCCATTTCTGCTTATTTTTTACTATATACAGACTTTGCAGATATTCATGGTTTGATTGGGTCTGATCAATTTTGTAGAATATCATAAACATTTTGTTGTAGGCAAGCAGAAAAATAACCATTCCCAGCACGACAAGTACAATCCCGATTTTTGTAGTGACCATTTCAGGCTGGTAACGGTACCAGATCAAAAGAATCAATAAGGAAGTAGCGATTAATGCAATATTAGCAAAGATCAGTCTGCGCAGGTTCTGGTTTCTGAATTTTTTCAGCTTGCCGAGAAGCTCTTCCATATTGGGTCTGTTAGAAGTCTGCTGCTTCCATATATTGTTAAAATCTATATTAGAATCCATTTTCTTTAAACTTTTGCGTTAATTTTTCTTTTATCCTGTGAATCTTTACCCTTATATTGGATTCTGAAAGTCCTACGATATGGGCTATCTCAGCCTGTTTCACCTCTTCCAGTTCCAATGAAATAATAATTCTGTCCGTTTCAGGCAGCTCCGAAATAAACTGGTAGAGCATCTGAATCTGAGGTTCTATAGATTCCTGTTTTTTCTCTTCCAGATTGATGGGCAGATCGGTTTTGCTGAATTTCTTTTCCTTTTCAATCTGCCGGAGGCAGTTATTGGATGCAATTCTGAAAATCCACGTCCCTATACTGGATTCATTCCTGAATTTCGGAAGCTGCTGCCAGACGATGATAAAGGTTTCCTGGGCAAGATCCTGAGCAAGTTCGGTATCATTCACATATCCCATACATAAACGGAATATCCTTTGCCAGTAGAGTTCATATATCTCTTCAAAAACCATTATTTCGCAGATAAGAAGTGAGTAAGCTGATTAAAATACCAATCCTTATCATCGTACATGATAAAATGCAAACCTTTTGAAGCATATTGCATATTGGCATTTTTTAAATTTTTGTACTGGTTTTCAATCGTTGGCTTTAGAGTGACAAAATAAGATTCCAGAAGAATAAGAGAAGGACATTGGATGTTTTTTATTCTCTCTCTGAGATCGGTATTATAAAAATCACAGTACATTTTAGCAAATGTTTTTCGGTCCGATTTCATACTCCAGTTGATTACCGTTTCCTGCATAGAAGTATCTGCCAGAAGACGGGGCATCGCCTGTGCCTGCATTTTCCGGAACTGCTCATCGTTCATAGCTGTCAATTGAGCAATAGCAGACGAACAGTCATTATTTTCTTTCGATGTAAAATGGGGATCAGATAGTGCTGCCAGGCAGGGAAGCGTGTCTACGATGATAATTTTACCTGCAAGCTCCGGATAATCTGCCGCTATGGCCAGGGCAAGGCCGCCTCCCATACTGTGTCCGATAAGAATGGGTTTCTCAATTTTATTGTCTTTGATATAAGCGGCAATTCCTCTTTCCCAATCTGTAAAACTGGCATCTGTCTGAGGTTTTGTTCCGGCAAAGCCAGCCATTGTTAAAGTATAGCAGGTGAAATCTTTTTCAAACTTTGCGGTGGTTTCATTCCAGACGTCACCTGAAGAGGCAAATCCGGGAATGAAAATTAATGCCTGATCTCCTTTTCCTGTTTTCTTTACTTCAAACGGATAGGCTTTTTGCTGACCGAATATATTGCATACTGCTAAAAAAAATAACATGATAATTAAAAGGAATGTAAATTTTTTCATGATTTCTAAAGTTTTAAAGTGTATTTGTCTTTTAGAGACGAACCTTTAAAAAATGTTACACACTATTATATTTTTTTTGAAAAAAAATATTTCTCCTCCTTCTCAACCCTTTTGTTCAGGGCAAAATCATATGAAATTTATTTTAGCTATTTTTTGTTAAATGGTTCAATAATATTAAATTGATAAGTATTTATTCGGAATGATTAATCCAATATCCTTCCATAGAACCTGCTGATGTCAAAATAAAATCCGGGAACTTTATATTGGTCCTTTTCAAACTCCTGATAATCGCATTTTCCCTTCAGGCTTTGAGATTTGGTTTCCATTTGAAATCTGTTTAAAAGAACGTATTCATCTGTTACAGAAATCACATGAAAACCTGTTTCACATGTCAGACCATCACCGGAAGTAAGAATGGCATTTAATAATCCGTGAAAATTTCCTGCAATTTTTTCGGCGGTAGCATCATCTTTATTCAAATGATACAAGTAAGCGAGATAATTCATAGCCCGCAGGTCCAGTGGATTTTCCTCCAAAGCACCCAGGAACAACTTTATTCCCTTGGAAAGATCTTTTTGTGAAATACCTTCGCCTCGGTAATATTTGGCTACTTCCTCAGCTTTCTTTCCTATTTTATAAGGCTGATATTCTTTTTGAAATGTATATCCGAAATAAAGATGGCGGTACTGATTGCTGGTAAGGAGCGTATCATTCTGTTTTAATCTTTTTAAAAGCTTTGGATAATAGAATTCTGAATTTTTATCCTCAATATTTTTTTGAATGGCAGCATAATCCGGTGCTTTGAATTCCATTTTCTGAGCATGCAGAAAAGTCAGCAGTGTTAGAAAGAATAAAGAGAAAAATGCTTTGATACTCATAGTTTGTATAAGGTTGTTACAATTTTTTGTGAGATTAAAAATACGAAATATGCATCAATCGGATAATATCAACTTACTATTTGTAAAAAAAATAATAAAATATTGCCAAACTGCTACTTTGTGTCAATAAATTTACTAACTTTATTCGGAATTTGAGATGTTACCCCTGACATTTGAAGGGGTAGAAGGAATTTTTAACTAAAAAACTAAAAATATTAATGAGCAGTAGTAGTATACAAGATGAATTTAAAGTCTTCAAAGACGAATTAAGAAAGTTGAATATCGAAGTACAGAAAGTTGTGAAAGTAGGAAACGGCAGCATGGATTTCCATGAAGTTTTCTACAAATCGCCGAGGTATGAAGAGGTAAAAAGTATCTATGTCCAGCGTCATAATCTGGATCATATGATTGAAAAATTTAAACAGGCCTATCATTAAAAATAGAATATGCGCCGCAGATTTTCTGTGGCGCATGTTTTTTGTAAAATTTGTAATATTAATCTTTATCCAGTGTAGAGGTCTTTTTGGTGTCTTTCATGCCGATGTAAACGAGCAGGGAAAAAAGAATACAGCCTGTTATATACCAATAAAAATATTCTTCAGACCCTATTTTTTTAAACCAAAGCGCAATATATTCTGCTGTGCCGCCAAATACAGCAACCGTAACTGCGTAGGGCAAACCTACACCCAATGCCCTGATTTCAGATGGGAAAAGTTCTGCTTTTACTACTGCATTGATGGAGGTGTAACCGCTTACAATAATTAAAGCTGCCATAATCAGGAAAAATGCAACCCATATTGAAGTGGTAGTACTGAGGGCTGTAAGGAGCGGAACCGTACATAAAGTTCCCAGGATCCCGAATCCTAAAAGGAGCGGCCTTCTTCCGATTTTATCTGATAATCCTCCAAATACAGGCTGGAGACAGGCAAATATAAAGAGTGAAATAAAGGAGACTAATGTAGATTCTTCCTTTGTAAGGTGTACGGTATTCACCAGAAATTTTTGCATATAAGTGGTGTAGGTATAAAATGCCAGCGTTCCTCCTAAAGTTAGTCCCACAACGGTAAGTAATGCTTTTGGATGTTTCAGAAGTTCTTTTACGGTTCCTTTTTTCTTTTCGCTGACTTCCTTTTTATTTTCAAAAGCTTCGGTTTCATGAAGATTAGCCCTAAGATATAAGGCAATAATAGAAAGCATAGCTCCGATCACAAAAGGAATTCTCCAGCCCCATTCTTCAAGCTGGGCCTCAGTGAGTAATAACTTTTGTAAAATAAGCTGGATACCTAAAGCTATAAGCTGTCCGCCAATCAAAGTGACATATTGAAAACTTGAATAAAATCCGCGTCTGTCCTGGGTGGCCATTTCGCTGAGGTAAGTGGCGGAAACTCCATATTCACCACCCACACTTAATCCCTGAAGCAATCTTGCCAGTAAAAGTAACAAAGGAGCCAGAATACCAATAGACTGATAAGTGGGAGTAAGGGCAATCAGCAGAGATCCAAAAGACATCAGCAGGACGGAGAGCGTCATTGCTTTTTTCCTTCCGATCTTATCTGCAATGCTTCCGAACATCCAACCGCCGATAGGGCGCATAAGAAAACCTACGGCAAAAATACCTGCGGTATTCATCAGTTGGGCATTCAAATCAGAATCAGGAAAAAATGAATGGGAGAAATAAATGGCGAAGGCGGCGTAAGCATACCAGTCGTACCATTCAACGAGATTACCGATAGATCCGCCAATAATGGCCTTGATTCTTTGACCTGTGGAGATTGAGGTTGAGTCCATAGATGTTGTTTCCAGAAAGTTTTTTTATAATGACATCCAAGATACAAATTTCAGAAAAAAATAAACCGTTCCTAAAAAGAACGGTTTAATACTATATAAGAATGAGTTTTTAAAACCGATATCCAATGGAAAGCCCGCTTCTGAAGCCTGCCCATGGCCCGTCAACTTTTATTCTGGCACCATTGGCATTGGTTTCTACCGTATACTTTACAAAAGGAATATCCAGGTTTTCAATTTCCTTTTTAAGCTGAGTCTGCATATCAGGCGTCAGTACATAATCCGAGGTCATGGTAAAATCACCTTTTCCGCTTCCGTAATGGGCTCCAGCGATCCAGAAATCAAGGACAAGATTCTGGCTTCTGGTCAGAAAGAATTGTACACCAACCATTAACCCACCGCTGTTTCCTTTGGTGTCTCCCTGTCCTTTAAGCGGAATTGGATAAGTAACTCCGTTCGGACCTTTATAATCATAATAAAAATCAAAAGTATTGGAAGTAACACTTGAGTAGCGGTAATAAGGTGCAAAATAGAAACCTTTTCCATAGCCTTTTCCAATATAAAATCTAGGTTCTATTGTAAAATTAGTAGCTTTTACTCTCAGATTCTGGAATCTTTTTTCATCTTCATCTTTCAGAAAAGCATTGATAAAAGGTACTTTTCCTTCGGGCATTGTTCCGAAACCGATATTCACAGAAAGCCATTGGCTGATAGCTCTTTCATAAGACAGATTGATATTTCTGAACGCATAAGCCGTGACATTGGTCTTGATGATATTCATTTTCTCTGCCGGGCTGTTCTGAATTTCCTGAGCTCCCAGGGCAGAAAACAGGAAGCACGGAATTACTATGAATGCTTTTTTCATGACTCTATATTTTGTGATGTAAAAAATACCAGCAAAAAACGGGCTGAATTTAACATAATAATTCGAATTTGAGGAAAGATTATGCAATTCCTTAACTGTTTGAAGTGATAAATGTAATATTCATCGGTAATTGATTGTCCTAATAGTATAATTCATCTTCAGACATGAAAAAAACTATATATACCATCTTCTTTCTTTGCAGTGCTTTTATGTTTTCGCAGGAGAAGAAAAATGATACGGCTGATGCAGGGACCCCTAAAGAAATTCAGGAAGTTATTCTGAAATCACAGCGTAAAAAACAGTTTGCAGACAAAGCTGTTTATACTTTTGACAAAGAAGCGCTTGCCAGAGCACGCTATGCAAAAGATTTACTCAGTACACTTCCGGAGTTACAACTGAATCCAGTAGAAAATACCATTACCAGTACGAAAGGCGGAACCACACTATTTCTTATCAACGGGATTGAAGCGACAGATATGCAGATCCGAAGTGTTGCACCCGGTGAAGTGGTGAAAGTAGAATATTATGATATTCCGCCAGCAAGATGGGCTACGAGAGCAGATACGGTAGTTAATATTCTGACAAGATCCACAGAAACAGGATATGTTTTCGGGGCTGATGTATCTACGGCTTTGAATACCGGATTTGTGAACGGTTCTGCCTACGCCAATTATACAAAAGGGAAAAATAATTTCGGACTTGAGTATTCCCTGAATCTTAGGGATTATAATGACAGAAGAGTCAACAGCATCTATGATTATCAGCTGAACGGGAAGCATTACCGGTCTGATGAAAACCGCAAAGATCATTTTGGATATACCTTTCAGAGTATAGCTTTGCGCTATACCAGACTTGTTCCTGACGACTATGCTTTTCAGGCTAAACTGAATATGGATATTTTCAGCAGGTTTTCGAAAGGAACAGGGCAGAGCGTCTTTACCGAAGATAATCTGAAAGAAGAACACCATATGTTTAAAAATAATGGCTCGGATTATGTGATTCCTAAGCTGGATCTATATTATTCTAAAAAGATCGGTGAAAAAGATGAGTTGAGTATTAATGTAGTAGGTTCTCATTACACCACCAATACCACAGAAACGGCCAAAGAATGGATTGTAGGTTCAGGATTGTCTGTATATGATAATGATATGGTATTGAAAGCAAAACAAACGAGTTTGGTTGGGGAACTTGCACATATCCATGATTTCAAGTCAGGAAAACTTTCATCCGGATACCGGATTTCAAGGTCTTCTATTTCCAATGATCTGAATAATCTTGCCGGATATTCTCAATATAATGTTACTTATCTGGAACAGTATTTTTATACTGAATTTGCAGGAAAGGTTGATAAATTCAGCTACCGTATCGGTGCAGGGCTTACCAATATTCACAATAAAAGTGCAGAAAATACTTTTGATGAATGGACTTTTACTCCAAAGGTTATTTTAGCTTATCAGCTTAAAGGAAATCAGAACCTACGTTTTACAGCAAGTTATAATCCGGTAAGTCCATGGAGTAATGCTTTGAGTAGTAACGTGGTGCAATTGGCTCCTAATATTGTTCAGAGGGGAAACCCCTTTTTACAATCTCAGCAGGTTTTTTCTAATAACCTGACTTATTCTTTTAATAATAAGTATTTTGATTTTAATGCAGGCTTATTTTACCGGTATACCAACAGGGTAATCAATCAGTACTACGTTCACGATGATGTATTGAATGGGTATGCCCTGACTTATGAAAACGGGAAGAATGCTCAGAGATATGGAGTTCAGTTAACAGGATCTTATAAACCTTTCGGGAATACTCTTTTGGTCATAAAAGCTGTAATCACACCAACTTCTGAAACAGTAAGAACTAGTAAAGGTGCTCTGATAAAAAATGACTATTTAGGAAATTACTTTTCGCTTTCTTCAGAATATAAATCTTTCTCCGTTCAGTACCAGTTCAATATTCCGGTATACAGCCTTAATGGAGCATTTCTTAATACGAATGAAAACCAGAATAATATTTTTGTGAGCTATAAACATAAGAACTGGACATTTTCTACAGGAATGTACTGGATAGGAATGCCTTCAGAATACAAAACGAAAAGCTTACCGGAAAGTCTCGTAGATTATAAAGTTCATACACAGATTATGAACAACAAATCCATGTTTGTATTAGGGCTGAGCTATGATTTCTCGAAAGGGAAAAAGACAGAAATTCAGCGAAAGCTTAATAATGAAACGGCTCCTGCAGCTACCTTTTAGATGCTAATTTGAATGTTAATAAGAAATCCCCGCTCATTTGTAGGAGCGGGGATTTTGTTTTATTATTTCTTAATGAATTTTGTGTTCTTTGTATCTGCAGCATTTTTTCCGCTGATCTGAATAAAATAAGATGCAGGAGGAAGATCTGAAATCTGGATGTTTCCGGACTTTACATCTGAAGTTTTAACCAGTTTGCCATCCAGGCTGTAAATATTGGCCCTGGAATAATTATCCGTATTTCCTTTGAAACCGATAAAATCCTGTGCAGGATTAGGATAAACCACTAAGTTTTCTTTTTTTACTGCACTGTTTACGCCCAGGAATGTTTCACTTAATGCAAATGTAGTTTTTACATTCTGGTTGATGCTCAACAGTGGAATGCTGATATTTCCGCTTGTAGAATTAAGCAGGGCATATCTGTGAGAAGCATCGTAATAAGAATAGGCTGTATTGGTTATTGCTCCGATAGGGTTAGAATAAGTAACATCCAGAGATGAATACAGATTGAAATTCTGTGTGAATTTTACTCTAAGAACATTACTGTATGTTTGATTGCCTATAATTAAAGTTCCATATGCATCAGCAATGGCTGTCATTGTGCCACTGAATAATCCGCTGGCAGAAGATGAGGAAAAAGTACCTTTGGCGGTGTCGTTCTGTGTCGGTCCGTACGTTGTTGGATAATTAATATGAGTACCGTTATCCACACTAAAGTTTAAAGTGGCCTGTGTATTTACAATTCCTGTAATTTCCAGTTTAGAAGTTGAAGCTTTGTAATAAACGGTTGTTGCTCCGTCTACCATTTTAAGAGTAGAACCCGGGAAAGTTGCTATTTCAGTAGAACTAGGAGTTGAATATGTTGTTTGTGATGCTGCTCCCATCGTAAGCCCTCCATTGGAAAATGTTGCGTTAGGACCTGTTGCAGAGTTGTTTACGGTGCCGGCTGTGTTGTTGTAATTAACAATATTTCCGGAAATAGGGTCATTGGCTGCTTTTGTAAGCGTGATCTGCGCAGACATCATGGCAGATGCTCCTAGTAAAAGGAGTAAAGATTTTTTCATAGTCAAAATTTTTTTTGTTAAAAATAATTAAAAAATAGTATTCAAATGTTAATTTTTTTCCTTTTTAATTATATTTTTAATAAAAACGCCTGCTGATCGGATCAACAGGCGGTCTGTGCGTTAAAAATGCTTGGGTTTAATTGTTTATTACCATTTTACGGTAAGCATAAATATCTTCAATGGTTACGACACTCATTTCTTTTTTGATGGCAAAGTCCACAATTTCAGGAAGTCTTGCCATGGAACCGTCTTCATTCGTCAGTTCACAAAGTACGGCATCTTCACCAAGATTGGCCATTTTTACAAGATCTACACTGCCTTCAGTATGGCCGCGCCTTTCAAATACACCATCTTTTCTTGCAATCAGAGGAAAAACGTGGCCCGGACTTGCAATATGCTCTGCCTGGGCATTTGCTGCTACAGCGGTTCTGATTGTTGTCACGCGGTCTTTGGCAGAAACTCCCGATTCTACGCCTTCTCTTGCCTCAATGGAAATCGTGAATGCGGTCTGGTTTTTTGAATTGTTGTTTTCCACCATTGGACGAAGATTAAGGTGGCGGCTTTTTTCCTCGGAAATACAAAGGCACACGATACCGCTGCATTCGCGGATCAGAAGTGCCATATCCTGTTCTGTAATAGTGGAGGCGGGAAAGATGATATCGCCCTCATTTTCGCGGTTTTCATCATCTACCAGTAGAATTCCTTTTCCCTGTTGTAATGTCTGAAGTGCTCTTTCTACACGTTCTTTGGAGGTTGCTCCGAATTGTTCTAATAATTTTTCCATGTTATTTTACTTTTAAAAGTTAAAATACACTTCGGTACATGGAAATGAAATACAACACAACAAGAGTCCATAAGGAATCTTATTGGTCATCTCATTTTCTTCTCCCATCCAGACTTTAACTGTCGGTTCCGGAATTTCACCAGATCAGTCCCTTCCGAAGAAAGGAGTCGCGGACTGTAACCGCCGGTAGGGAATTTCACCCTGCCCCGAAGAAAACTTATACTAAGTTTTGCTGTATGTTGTAATTAAATTTTTATTTCATTAATAGTATTTAACGCACAGACCGCTAATTTCGGGAAGTTTTTTGAATTGGAGAAGCTTTTTAATCATATTTAAGCAATGACTCTTTTTGAAATTATATTTTCAGACTGTTCTTAATATTTTTTCCATCTTCTTTCCTTTGGCCAGTTCATCAATCAGTTTGTCCAGGTACCGGATGTTTCTCATCAGTTCATCTTCAATTTCTTCCACACGATATCCGCAGATGACTCCTTTGATCAATGAAACATTTGGATTGAGTTGAGGTGCCTGTTCAAAGAAAGTTTTAAAGTCGGTTTTGTTGTTAAGGATGTTCTGCAGATCACTTTCATCATATCCCGTCAGCCAGAATATGATCTCATGCACTTCTTCTCGGCTACGTCCCTTTTTCTCAGCTTTTTGAACGTAATGTGGATAAACACTGGCAAAAGCAGTTGTGAAAATTCTGGTGTTCTGCATGGGAATATATTAGATTAATTTTTTGATGACTCCATCCAAAATGGTATTGAATTCTTCAGGTTTCTCCAGCATAGGATAATGTCCGACACCTTCAATGGTTACATAATCATAATTTTTCAAATATTTTCTGTTGTTTTCCAGGTGAGTCGGAGAAGCATCGGAATTAATAGCTATAACGGGTACCTGAATCTGTTTTGCAATTGTTTTGAAGTCTGTTTTATATAAAGGCCACAGAGCATTGATGGCCAATTCAGGTTCATTTTGAAGAAATTCATGCTGTACTCTTTCTCTTACCGCAGGCGGTGTTCCTTCTGCAAACAAAAATTGCGGCAGAAAGTTTTCTACAGTGTGTTTGAAGTCCTTTCTGTACTGAGAAAGCACTTCTTCAGTTTGTTCCCTGGTAAAAGATTCGTCCAGATTTTTTAGAGTGTCTATCAGAATGATGGCTTTTACCTCAGGAATTTTTAAAGAAGCTTCCAGGACATAAGCTCCGGACATCGAATGTCCTACAAGAATTATTTCCTGCGTGTTAACAGCATCAGCCACTGATTTAATATCATCAGCATATCTTTCGCTTGTCCATTCCTGTCTTGAAGCATCTGATTTTCCATGTCCGGCAAGATCCATCAAAACAATATGATATTGGTCTTTGAAATATTCTTTCTGGCTTTCCCACCATTCGGTATTGCCAAGCCATCCATGGATGAAGATCAGCGCAGGATTTCCATTTCCAGATTCTTTATAATGAATTTTCTGACCGTCTGATGATATTGCGTATTTTTCCATTTCAACAAGAGTAATTAAGTATATTATATTTTAGATCAAATTTACAAAAAGGCTTCAATCATAATGGTTCTGTATTGTTAAACTTAATAGAAAAGCAAACACTGCAATTTACAGTGTTTACGTTTTTATTTTATTTTTTTGATTTGATGCTAAAAATAATAACTCCATACAGGATTCCGGAAGTATCTTTTATTTCACATTTAAAATACAGCAGATTTTTTAAATACTTTTGGTAAAAGACTTCGGTCAGGAAGGTAATTCCTGTTGGGAGTGCATTAGAAGCGTATCCTTCAAAGCTTTCTATTTCGTATGATACTTCATCTCCAAGGAAACGGAAAATCTCCTTTAGAATACAATGAGTCATAAACACAAATGGTACTATGGGATGATTTTCAAAATGCCCTTTGCATTGATTAGGAGTAAAAGGATCTGTTGAAATTGTAAAATGATGAGGTATTCCGGTATTGATTATTTTGCTTTCAGGAAGATTTTTGTCATGATATTCTACCGGAACTGCACTGAAAAGGTCTTTATAAAAAAGTTCGAATGCTTCACGGGTGATAATATAATAGTCCAGCTCTGCAGAATAAAGGAGCTCTTTGGAATCAATCTCTCTTATATAAATGTGAGATTTTCCCTTTCTGTCTGATTCAAGAATACATTCGCTGGTAATGGTAATGGCAGCCGGTTCTTTATAAGATAACTTTCTGATCCTGATTTTTTCGCCGAGGAAATACATTTTTTCTCCGGTTTTATCGTTCAGAATGTTATACAGGCTGAGACTTCCAAACGAAAATAATAGTTTTATTAATTGTGAGAAATTTTCATTTTCAAAATTCCAGTCTTCTATCTCTGTTTCTATTGTATGGTCTCTGAAAGTTATACCTTCAGGAATAGAGAGGTACGGCGCCGTTTCTCCGAGAAAAGGAATGATGTTTTTGATGTTGATTGTTGTCATTTTGATGAGGGATTATTGGGTTATTAAACTTTTTCGGTTGTGGATAACTTTTCATCATTGTGTAAAACATCATCTGTGCTGATTATGGTTTATGTTCTTAAACCGTTTTATTCAGGAATCAGAAAAAACAATTGCCAATCATTGTTATTCTGATAGTGTTTTTTATAAATATATTTTTAATTAATTGAATATAAATATTTTGTGGTATGTATTTCTTTATTTGGTGATTTGTTTTTGATGCAATTTATAAAAAATATTCATAAAGATTTATGAATAAATAGATAAAATTTTAAATTATTACTTTAAATAAATAAAAGAGTAAGGCTGAAAAACTGGGGTTAATTTTATCCACAAAACTTATCCACATGATTTTCTATTGTGGAAAATCCTTAAAAAACTATATTCATTATAAGACAATGGTTTATAGATGTTTATAAAGCTTGTTTTCAATGGGTTAAAAACTTATCCATAGTTTATCCACAATGGAAAAAAGGATCATAGAAAATTATCCACAAATACTTGAAAATGTGGATAACTGTCTGTTTTTGATTTAAAATATTTAAAATCAATATCTTAATTGAGTTGGATTGATGTCCGGAGATTTTATTTCAGACTTATCCACAAAATTGGAGGCTTTTACTGCTGATCTTTATAAATATTCCAGAAATTAAAATCCGTCATAGGAGCATCAGTAATTCCTATATTTCTTCCCATTGTTACTATTTGTCCTCTGTGATAGGTACTGTGAAGAATAGCGTGCTGGATATACTCGTATTTGGAAAAATCGCATTGAAACCATTGGGATTCTATTTTTACATTTTTTGTAAGATCTTCTTCAGACAAGCTTTCTACATAATCTGCCAGTTTCTGCGAATTGTTTTTTATGGCATTGAAAACATCTTCTTTGCTGGTAGTCTCTGTTGTTTTTACAAAATCAAAATCATCCTTTTCAGAAATATGGCTCCACCAGTATTCCTGGGTTTGCCAGATATGATGTAATGTTTTTAAAATAGTTGGAAAACTGGAAATGGTTTCCTGATTCAGCTGTTCGTCAGACTTTGTGGATAGCCAGTCGATGTATTTGTTGACTACCCAATTGTTGTACTGCGCACTTTTGCTGACTAATGTTTTTAAGCTCATAATATTAATGTTTAGTTGTGTGTGTAAGGGTGAATGTTATAAACCAAAATGCCTGTCCTGGTCTGAGTTTTCAGGATTGATGAGTGCTTTGTTGCTGTAGGTCGCCGCTTCAAAATCACTGATGTTTACAGAAAGAAAAGAAATATCAGGCAGCAATTCTGAAAGCCCCGTACAGATTTTCTTGGAAAGATTAGCTTTTTGTTCTGTATTGCGTCCCTGCATGATATACCCAAACACATGTAGAAAATTTTTCTTACCTGTGCCTAATCGGTAATATTGATAAGGCTGAAGCCTTACTTTGATGTCGTTGGGAGCAAATAGTCCTGTTGCGTCTGCTGCTTCGTAAACAGCATCCATTAATTCATCCGGTGTTCTCTGCAGAAGAATATCCTGTGAGCAATCTATTATAAAATGAGGCATAGATTCTATTTTGTGTTTGATTTTGTGTGAGATAAAAGTAGTGAAAATTAGTAATGGATATCCAAAATAAAAAACCACTCTTAAACAGAATGGTTTGAAAAAGTGTATTTTTTACTTTGTGAATGCTGATTTTATGGATTTGATTTTTTAATGCTGTATCGTGGTTTTACAACATCGGTCATGTCGAGGACAATATCATAAATTCCATCTTCAGAAATTGGGAAGGCATAGGCATCAAAGGCAATACTTTGATTATCATTTTACTTTGTAAAGTATAAATTTAGTACAAAGGCTCTCCATTGAGATCCGTAGTCAGTACCTCACTCATATAATCAAAAAAAGGCCGCATGGCAAGCAAAGTCAGAATGACTTCCTTCTGAAAGCTGTCTGACAGAACCTCCTTATCCGTAAATTTCCGCATCACCAGGAATTGTTTTTTCCTGATCAGATCAATAGCCGGATGATTTTTATCAAACCCACGAGGTGCCGTTTTTACAGCGTCTCCTTTCAATTCTCCGAAATATTTGATGAAAGTTTTATCAGAGATAATTTTCTCAATTTCTTTACTGCTGATTTCAAATTCTTTACGGATGCGAAGCAAATCTTTGGGCTCTGGACCCCAGAAGCCACCTCCTACAAAACTGTTACCCGGTTCCAGCTGAATATAATATCCGCCTCTCAGCATAGGCTTCGAACGGGAATATCCCACCCCGAAATTGGTTTTATAGGGTGTTTTGTTTTTGGAAAAACGGACATCATTATAAATCCTGAAAATATGCATTCCTTTAAGCTGATCATGCTCCTGAAGTTCATTGTAGATCTGGGTAAATAAAACTTTATTTTCCTTTACAATGGTATCATATTCAGATTTGTGCTTTGCGAACCATTCCCGGTTGTTATTTCCTTTCAGATGGGTGAGAAACTCAAATGCTTTTTTCATATTCAGATCAGGATTTTCCTTCGTTGATATATTCTTGATAATCTTCTTCTAATTTGTTAATTTCCTCTATCAGGAAATCATAAATATTTCCTTCAAATATATCGTAATCTTCCTCGTCATATTTGTCGTACTCCACTTTGATGATGCCGTTGTCGGTATAAGCTCTGTACAGATTTCCGCTGCGTTTGAAAAATAATTGGCCCAGAGGTTTTTCTTTATATTCAAGCGCTTCGGCATGTTTCTCTTCAAAACCCATCCATGAAGGCATTTCTTTATCCTGTGAAAGGCCATATACAAAAAAGGCGTATCCGAATTTCCAGGCCGGAAGAACATCAAATTCTTCGGGCCGCTTCCATACTTCTTCTTTAACTTCAAGAAGCAAGGATCCAAATGTTGTCAGGAAATCCTTAACATCTTCACTGAATGTAAAACCTGTACTTTCTTCATACTTTGTAATCTGTTCTTCGGTGGCTGGATTTGCCAGGGAACTCATTACGAAAAAATCATCATTTAATTTCTTTTTCCTGTCCCAGAAATCTTCTTTTGTTGTCATATTTTTTTGTTTGGTTTGTGCCGTCATCACTGCATGGGTTGTGGAAACAAATATAGGGGAAAGCTAGGGGATAAGAGACTCATTAAGGATCGTAAATCTGATCCTTTTCATCAGCCTATGAGAGTTGGTATCAATAGCACTTCGACCATGCAGCATTAAATCATTTCTAAATAAAATCAAATCTCCTTTTTTTAATTTAATATTAAAAGAAAGATGTTTGAAAAGCTTATCAAGATTGTTTAATTCCTCAATTTCGACTTCAGTAAGTTTTGAAAAAGATTCCATCGTAATTCTGTCGTAACAGATTTTATATCTTCCGTTTTCTATTTCTAAAATACTTCGTTCCTGATTTTTGAATTTCCATTTTTTATTCAAAAGCTTCTGTCTTTCGTCTACTGATAAATGTCTTAACAGGTCATTCAGGAACATAAATGTATTGATGCCCTGGTCTTCTTCTGCAGGTTCCACACACAACAATCCTACGGTATCAGGAATTTGATCAAAATCGGCACAGTCTGTATGTAATGGGAAAATTAGATTTGAGTTGGCAATTGATGTGAAAAAATTATTACGGCGGGTTATTTTTACATCAAAAACCGCTTTGCCATTATTATTCCGTTTCTCATTTAATACTACTCCTAAACGACCGATAAATGATTGTAATTCATCATCATGTGGTGGAAAATCTTTTACAATTACCAAAGATTTTCCCTGTCGTAAATCTTCTGTTATTTCCTGGAGATTAAGATCTTGCTTCCAGTTGTAGTTAATTAACAAGTCTTGTATTTCCATCTATAAATATGAATAATGATCCGTCCTGCCCATGTTTAGGAAAATTACAGATTTTTTCTTCTAAATCTGTAATCATAACATAGTCTACATATTCCTTATTTTCTATGACATAATGCATACAGGATATATTTTCAATTTGATCATCCCATTTTAGTTCAATATGAGTTGGGATTTTTGTCAGTTCATGAACCTTTGAAATCAGTTCTCCGATTGAAGCTGAGTTTTCATCAATATCGATATCAATAAATTGAGGAAACTCATCGTGTTCCACTGCGAGTATTGTCTTTAATTCAATTTTCATTTTGGCTTATTTTTTTGTAAAATCTGATTAAGAAATATTTTACGAAAGTACAGATTTACTTGTTAATCAAATTACATTGCTATTTGTTTTCCCTTGTACTTAAAAGAAGAGAAGAGTATTATATTTTACGAACATTATAAATAATATTTTGAAAAATATAGTGGTCTATTTCTGTTTCTGTAATTCCGGGATTATTATTTTTCCATTTGAGAAACAATTTTTCGTAGTCAGTTGTAGTTTTAAAATCTCTGAACAGGATTTCCTTGAAATCATTAAATTCTTCAAAATTTAGTTTCCAATGATTGAGCAGATTTCCTTCTCTTATTTCAAGTAATTCATAAATGGCTTCTTCATTATTTTCATCATCATATTCTCCACGAAAGGCATCGATCCGAATTAATCCTGAAAACCAATCAAACTTTGTATTAGGAAATAAATCTTTTAATTTGTGAGTTTTGTTTTCCTTACTGAACATCCATTTAACATTTTTGATCAGCAATTCATTGTCTTTTATTTCAAAGAATGCTACATATCCTCTCCAGCAAGCACTGAACGCTCCTGTATGTTCCGGTCTGTATTCCGGAAATTCATTAAAGTAATACTCTAAAATTTCATTATTCAGATAATATTCTTTTCCTTCATAGAATAATGAATCACGAATCTGTTGGGTCATTTGTGTTTTATTTGTGAATAGGATTTCAAAGCAAATATTTAATAAATAGCACTTACTATCATCTTACAATTTTAATCTTCTGCAAAACCCCTTTCTCATCTTTAAAACTGAAAATATAAGTTCCTCTTTGTACTTTAGATAAATCTATATTTCTGTTATAATAGGCAAAGCCCCTGTTGATCACTTCTCCATCTAAAGAGTAGACGGTAAACTCAAATTGATTGCTGTTATTTTTATTGCTGATGATAAAACCGTCTTTGGATGCGTTGGTATACACTCTTGTTTTGGTCTCACGATCGTCATTGGCTGTATTTGATGAGAGTGCATTCTCAGAAATATCAGCTGCCTGTAAGCTTTTAATAGCTGATTTGGTTACAGACGTTGTACTTCCGCCGATGATATATAATTTATTGTTATAAACTTCCGCTGCAGCATGTCTTCTGGGAATCATATTGGATGATAGCTGGTGGAATTTATTGGTTGTTGTATCAAAGTAAGCCAGAAACGTCTGATTATTATAACCTCCTGCAATGAAAATCTTATCACCGGATACCGCTAATGTATGTCCTGATATCCCGGCTGGCATCGTAATCTGATCGGTCCAGCGATTGGTATTGATGTCGTAGATATTGATCAGGCGGGATGAAGTACCGTTGAAACCGCCAATGACATACAATTTATCATTCACAATTTTGCCCTTTGCTTCTCTGGCGGTGGGCATATCCGGCAATGGATGCCAGGTATCTGAAGCAATATCATAATATTGGAATCTGTTGGAAAATGCAGTGGTTGCAGCGCCGTTCAGTCCGCTTCCGCCGAACACATATATTTTCCCGTTATGGATGGCAGAACCTGCATTTCCTGTATACGAACGGTTCACAGCACCCTTTGTTACTTTCAGGGTTTCAAGATCTACAATTTCAAGATGGCTGTTTCCCCAACCATTGAAAATATAAATTTTATTATTGTAAGTCTCCGAATTAGCAAATTTTTTAGGACTTATAGTTGCATTGAGAACACTCCATTTGTTGTCTGTAATATTGTATTTTTCAATATAATTGGCCATACCTCCGCTTTCCTGATATCCGTTGCTCACATAGATATTATCGTCTACGATGACACTGGATATGGCTCCTCTGCCTGCAGACATATTGGCGAGCGTTTTAAATTGAAGTGTTTGTGCATGGGCGAGCAGTGAGCCCAAAAATGAAAGGAATAATAATTTTGTTTTCAATGGTATAAGGTTTAGTGTGTTTGTTTTATCAGATTTTCTTTATAGAAGTCCGGATTTATTTTAGTACCGGACTTTAAGAGAATAATCATGGTTTAAAGATAGGAAAAAGTTGAAGAGAATTTTAAAATTACTTTATTCAGACAAGCAGGGTAGAGATGCTTTATTTTTTTCCACAAAGTCGGGAGACTTTGCGGAGTGGGTTGTTTTTGTAAGTTGTTGAAAATTAAATACTAAAGTTGCGGGCTTCTTCGAAAAATTACAAAAATGAAACCATGATATTTAACATATCATACAGCGGGGAAAATTGATAAATATCAGCTGCAATGGTATGATGAGGCAGGTGTTTCTTCGCTAACTTTGAGTATGAAAAAGGGATTTATGGTTCGTTTTTCATTGTTAATTTTCACAATAATCTAAACAAAAATGCTATGAAACAAAGAGTTCCAATTTCCCAAATTATGACGAAAGACCTGATTATACTCAATCTTACACAATCATTGTATGAGGCTGAAAACTTATTTAAAAAAAATAAAATCAGGCATATTCCGGTTGTCGAAAATCAAAAGTTATTAGGCGTATTAAGTTATAGTGATTTATTAAAAATCAGCTATGCGGATGTAGAACAATCGGATGATGCGGAAGATATTCCAGTGTCAGCAGTGGTATACGACGTATTTACTATTTCGCAGGTGATGACAAAAGCTCCTCTCACTGTAAATCCTGAGACTACCATAAAAGAGGTAGCAGAGATTTTATCCGAACATAGTTTTCATTCTGTCCCAGTGGTAGAAAATGACCAGCTAAAAGGTATTGTGACTACTACAGATATTTTAAAGTATTTATTGCAGCAGTATTAAACGGCCCAATATTCACTTTAAATGCCTATTTATAGTGAATACCTTACATTTTCCATATTCAGACTAATTGGAGATTATATACGTATAAGAAACCCGAAGTCCAGACTTCGGGTTTCTTTATTTTTTTAGAGGCTGCTGAATGTCCACGTTGCTGCAAGAATCCTTTCGTCGTTTTGATAATTATGGCCAATTTTTATTTCTGAATCATGTAATCATTATTCTATCTTTTTCAAATCCATTTCCGAATATAATCTATACTGTATATTTCCAGTACTTTTATATACTTTGTCGTATAATACTTTTGCTTCTTTGTATTTTCCCAATTCATCATAGAGTGCCCCTAACATATAAGCAGCTTCTATTTGATCAGGTTCATTTTTTAAAATTTCTTTATACATCCTTTCAGCCTGTTCATTTTCATTATGAGCAAAATACCAGTTCGCTATTTCCCAATAATCAGATAAAAGCTTTGTTTCAGTAAATTTATTTTTTAGAGAATCGATACTTATTTCTTTGTAATCATTTCTAAACTTGTCCATTCCTGTTTTCTTTACATCAGCCATATGAATATAGAAAGGATCACAATTATTTATTAATCTGATCATAAAATCTTTCATGAAATCATCTCTGTTTTTGTTAGCTGTGCTGTTATGGAAGTTTTCAAAATCTTTCTGAAGTTTTGACATTACTTCATAGGAACAAGTTTTAAATGTTTCATCAGTATAATTTGTTTTACCAGATAAACAAGTGCAAAATTCCTTTTCAAATTTTTGTGGAAAATCCTGAGCTTTAATGTGAAAAGAAATTGAAACAGAGAACAAGATTCCTAATAGTAATTTTTTTTTCATGTATAGCTTTATTTTATTAATGTTCTTCTGTTCATGACAATATTCTTAATCACAATAAATTGTCAGTCGTATCTGAGACTTGCGGATCTGGGCTTTAAATATTAAGATTCAATAATTAAAAGAATATTAATTTTTCCTTCATCTGTTTCGTAGACTTCAATACTGCTTAAATCTAAATCGGATAAGTCATGACCCCAAATCCCATATTTTCCTTGAGTTTCATTTCTGTTTATTATTCCAGTTCTCTCATCTAATGGAATTGTTTTGATTTTTGAAGACTTTTCTTCTTCATTGTATATCTCATGATATTTTTTACTTATAGCAAGAATCAAATCTTTTCTACTGAAATAATTTGAATTTTTAAATTCAAAAATAGCAGGGTTATTTAGTGGATAATCAAAAATAATATTAATAGTTTGATATTTTATAATTTTTTCATCTGCATCAACTAATTGTTTAATTTGAGATTCAGGATTACTTAAGCTGATCCAGGGAATATATCCATCACTCCATTCTTTTTCCTGTTCTTTAGTTGCTTTTAATTTGAATTCAAATCCACTAATTAATTTTCCGGTATTTTGATACATTTTATTGGTTGCTTCCATTTCTTTTTTTTGGATAGCTTCAATATTATTTTCCTTTGAAGAACCAGAAGAACATGAATTGTGGCTATATAAATAGATAGTTAAAAATACTGGAAAAATATACTTAAGTTTCAATTTGTAGTTATTTATACTCATTGATTATAATACTTGAGTTGGTTACTTCTGATATTTTATTGTGCAAAATCGGTGACTTTGTAGAGCTGGTAATATTATTATTTTACTTAATATAATCCCCTGCAACAATAGATTTTTCCATTGTACTTACGATCTCAGAAACAGGAATCGTAAATATCCCGGCATTTCCTTTATCAAATTCTTTTTTCCAGTAAGAATATCCATCCATTTCAAGGGAGTCTGGTTTTTTGTAGGCCTCTTTTTTCAGGCTGATGACACTTTTGTTCAAAGCTTCTTCTGATAGGGGAAGATGGCTGAGGTTTTCTGCATACCCAGTAGGACTGGCAGGGTTTTTCATCTTCAAACCGCTGACAGAAATATGAATCACTTTTCCGGTTTCAGGATATTCTTCAATCTTTAATATGGTAAGGGTAGAACTTTTTTCGGTAGGACGGGTTTTGTAGTTCCATTGCTGGCCGACACGGTATTGGTCTTTTCTTGCACAGCTGAAGGACAGCAAGAATAATACTGCTATGAAAGTATAGAGTTTCATGAAGGGTTGGTTATTAGTTTTGTTTTTTTATTTCTGAATCAATTGCTCCAGCCTGGCCATCATTTCATCCTTTTCTTTCAGCATTCTTTCGTACAGCGCAATTTTTTCTTCGTGTAGTTGGATGAGCTTATCTAAGGGATAAATTGTACTATTTACATTTGTCCCATTCAAAAGTGGACTATTATTAAAAGTATTGGCAATAATATTTACTGCTTGTTCCTCATCCATATTTTCAATGGCTTCCACCGGAATTTGCAGAATCTGGGAAATCTTTTCTAAAATATCCTCTTCTACAGTTTCTTTCTGCTCCAAAAGCGAAACCTTCTTCTGGTTCCAGTCTTCACCAAGATCAAAAGCCAAAGCCTCCTGCTTGATGCCCAACATCTCCCGAAAACGCTTGATATTTCTCCCCTGATGTATTTTTTTGTTTTGCATATTTGTGTACGTTATAGAAACAAATATAAGTAAAAGTTGGGGGATAGGAAATGGGAGAGTGAGGGTATTTTATTCAGGTTAAAAGATGATGTGCTGGCATTTGCTATCCAAAGTGTCCTGACTTTGGATTATTAATTTTTTTACGCAAAGTCGGGAGACTTTGCGCAGCAGGGGATTATTGAATTTCTAGGATACTAGCATGATGCTCACACCAGCTGTGGCCAATTTTATTTTGCTTTAGAATCCAAATATTATTTTGCTTAATATAATTTATAGGTAAAATTATTACTTTTGTTTAAATGTGAATAATTTATAACTAATGATTGATGAAAATTTAAAGAAAGCTATTAGAAATAATAAACTTGTGCTTTTTATAGGTGCAGGAGCATCATTACCATTAAACTATCCCTCGTGGCAAAATTTAGTTGCAGGAATTTTAGATGATCTTAATTCTAATTTTTCAGATACTTCGGATTTAAGTTTTACCAACTTAAAACGCTCTATATTAAATGGTTCAAGAAGCCCATTAGAGATTTTGAATAAGATTGAACAAGATTCTAAAAGTGGTGATCAATATAGAACAAAGGCTAAGGAATATGTTTATGAGGTTTTTAATAGTCTTAATAATGAAGATAGGCTAGATTCTGGTGTACATAAATTACTTTGGGAACTCTCTTCAAGAATTGTTACAACTAATTACGACAGGATTTTAGAATACAATAAACCAGAAGATCCAAGAATTGATATTTTTGGAAATGAAAATATTTTCATGACTTTAAAAGCTCAAAAAGATAATGCTAAATTTCTCTATAAAATTCATGGTGATTTTAAGAACCCAGAAACAATAGTCTTATTTGAAAGTGACTATAAGTCTATATATTCAAAAAACAATTCTAATGAAGATGCTCTAAGTACATTTTTTAAAAATTATACTCTTTTATTTTTGGGATTTAGTCTTTCAGATCCGTTCGTAAATGAACTTTTTACTAAAATAAAAAAATTATATAACAATCATACAATTGCAAATCATTTTATTTTTTCAACAAGTGATACTGGAGATTTTTCGGAATATGATGTAAAAAAAATTTTTATTGATAATTGGAATGATTCTTTAGTTAGTTATTTGAATGCGCTTATTCAAGAAAAAACTGCTAGCATTATTGATGATGTAAGTGCCAATATATTGGATACAAAAGATAATAGTATTGAAGAATTAACTCTTTTAATAAAGAATAAAATTGATGAACTTAAGAATGATCCAGGTAATAAGTCATTAGCGTCTGAAATGCATGATATAAAAACAAAAATTGATCAACTTATTTATGGCGATTTAGATTATCTTAAAACTTTTGATAAAGAGTATAAAAATACTCATCTTCAGATGCTCTTTGATACTATATATGCAACAGAAAAATTATCAAAGGAAACATTTGATGAAATTAATAGAATTAGGCATGATTATGAGAACCATAAATGGTTTGAAAGATGTCAGTTAGTAAGTGCATTAACTTGTAGTTTATTTATATTTAATAAAGCTGATGAAAAAAAAATTTCATTATTAGTTGACTTTATAAATGATAATGAAGATAGAGTATGGAAAAGAGCACTTACGTATTTAGTTATGATATTAAATCATTTAGGTAATAAGTGGTTAAGATTTGATCCAATTAAGAAGAAAGTTAAATCTTTAACTTTAAACCTCAAAGCACAAGAAGCTTGTCAGCAAATAGTTGAATATATTCTTGTTGTTGGTATTGGAGAATACAATTTTACAGAAAAAGTTTTTGAAAACCCCTATTTTAAAGAAAACCCATATAATTATTTTTTACCTTTTTTTAAGGAGAATAATCCATTGTTTGATAACATTTATGATAATTATGATGGAGAAAATATTGAAAAGTTCATTGAAGTATTAGAAAAATCACCTTATCCAGATTCTTTCAAATATATAGTATGCAATACTACATATAAAAAGAATGAAACAGAAGATGATGATCCTGATAATATGTATAATCTAGAAAGGCATTATAATATTAATGGTGCTTACTATCCTTATGCTGGTTATATTCAGGAGTTTGTTAGTTTTATCATTAATTTCCCAGCATTACAGCATAAAAAGTTAATTGATACACAATTGAAAATTACTTCTACACCATTAAAAGATTATTTGTTAAGTGATAAAGAAAAATATCGTGTATTGGGAATTCACTTTCAAAAAGATAAGAACTGGGGACAAGCAATAATCAACTTCGAAAAATATCTTCAGTTACAATCTGATGATATAATGATTTTAGATAATTTAGTGACTTGCTATTTAAATAATAAGGAAGATGAGAAAGCAAAGGATATGTCAATACGTATTTTTGAGGAATTTCCCGAAAATGAATATAATTTAATTAGATTGGTAGACATATATTCTTCTAAAGGGGATGATGATTTAGCTTTGGAAATAATTGATAAATATGAATCAGAAAATCCATTAATCCATTTCAAAAAGGCTGGTGTATTAATAGATTTAAAGAAATATGATGATGCTTTAGTTTCCGTTCAAAAAGCAGATGAATTATCTTTTAAGAATAAAGCTATACTCTATGATCTATATGGGTTGATTTATAGTCATTTAGGAAGATACAAGGAATCCTTAAAATCTTTTGAAGAAGCAATATCGTTAGATAATAAGAGACCTGAATTTTATGCGCATATAGCAGATTTATATGGTGATATTGAAGATTACGAAACAGCAATAGAATATATTGAAAAAGCTTTGATTATCGAAAATTCAGATAAATATTATTTTAGGAAAATTTACTTTCTATTAAATTCAAATAAAATTGAGGAATCATATTCAACTTTGTCTAAGATTAAAAATAAAAATGAAGAGTATTTTAATGCACTTGCAAATTACTATAGATTGAAAGGAGATTATGAATCTGCTATAAGTACTATTGAAAAAGTTATAAATACCTCTGATGATAAAAGAATTGTAGGCACTAAAGCTGCTATATATGCATCGATGGGAGATGATGATAATTTTTACAAACTCTTGGAAGAAATATTGAAAGATGGAGTAGAAGCTAAAATGTTTTTACCTGATGTTAAAAATAGATATAAAAATGAAGCAAAATTTATTAGTATATTAGAAAATTATAATCAAGAATTATGAAAAACTGCTCTAAAAAAAGAGCAGTTTTTATTTAGATATAGAATTAAGAATATGTTAGTCCTAAATCCGGGATAGTTGGTTCAGCATTCTTCACTTTAATGATTATACGTTCTGTTGTTAAAAACATTTCAGATACAGAAGCTACGTTTTCAAGTATATTAAGCAGATCCTTGTCAAGGTTTTAAACCATGACAAGGATTCCAATCTAAATATCTTGCCTTAGATTTACATACAAAAAAACCGCCCTACAAAAAGCAGAGCGGTTAGTATATTAAATTGTCTCAGCTTACGCTGTTACATCATTCCTGGCATTCCACCACCCATTGGCATAGCTGGTTCAGCGCTCTTCACTTCAGTGATAACACATTCAGTTGTTAAAAGCATTCCAGATACAGAAGCTGCGTTTTCAAGGGCAACTCTTGTTACTTTAGTTGGGTCAATGATTCCTGCTTCAAGCATGTGAACATACTCGTCAGTTTTCGCGTTGTACCCGAAGTCTCCTGATCCTTCTGCTACTTTAGCAACGATTACAGAACCTTCACCACCTGCATTGGCAACGATTTGTCTTAATGGCTCTTCGATAGCTCTCTTAACGATTTTGATCCCTGTAGTTTCGTCAGCGTTAGATCCTGAAAGATTGTCAAGTGCAGAGATGGCTCTTACTAAAGCAACACCACCACCGGCAACGATACCTTCTTCAACAGCAGCTCTTGTAGCGTGTAGGGCATCATCTACTCTGTCTTTTTTCTCTTTCATTTCTACTTCAGAAGCAGCTCCTACGTAAAGTACAGCAACACCACCAGCTAACTTAGCTAATCTTTCCTGAAGTTTTTCTCTGTCGTAGTCAGAAGTTGTAGTTTCCATCTGAGCTTTGATCTGAGCAACTCTTCCTTTGATTTTCGCTTCGTCACCACCACCGTTTACAACTGTAGTGTTGTCTTTGTCGATCGTTACTTTCTCAGCAGTTCCAAGCATATCTAAAGAGATGTTCTCCATAGTGAAACCTTGCTCTTCAGAAATCACCTGTCCACCTGTAAGGATCGCGATATCTTCTAACATTGCTTTTCTTCTGTCTCCGAATCCTGGAGCTTTTACAGCAGCAATTTTAAGAGAACCTCTTAGTTTGTTGACTACCAGAGTAGCTAAAGCTTCTCCTTCAACTTCTTCAGAGATGATTAATAGAGACTTACCACCTTGTGCAATTGGTTCAAGAACCGGTAGCAATTCTTTCATTGAAGAGATTTTCTTCTCTACTAAAAGGATATATGGGTTTTCAAGTTCAGCTAACATTTTCTCAGGGTTGGTCACGAAGTAAGGTGACTGGTATCCTCTGTCGAACTGCATACCTTCTACAACGTCTACGGTTGTATCAGTACCTTTAGCCTCTTCTACAGTGATTACTCCTTCTTTACCTACTTTTCCGAACGCTTCAGCGATTAAAGAACCGATGGTATCATCGTTGTTGGCAGAAATAGAAGCAACCTGCTTGATTTTTTCTGAAGAATCTCCAACCTCCTGAGATTGAGATTTAAGGTTTTCCACAACAGCAGTTACCGCTTTGTCGATTCCTCTTTTAAGATCCATCGGGTTAGCACCAGCCGCTACGTTCTTAAGACCTTCTCTTACGATAGCCTGTGCCAATACAGTAGCGGTAGTAGTACCGTCTCCTGCGATATCATTGGTTTTGGAAGCCACTTCTTTTACCATCTGAGCTCCCATGTTTTCTACCTTATCTTCAAGTTCGATTTCTTTTGCTACAGAAACACCATCCTTAGTTACGTGTGGAGCACCGAAAGATTTTTCGATTACTACGTTTCTCCCTTTAGGACCTAAAGTTACTTTTACTGCATTTGCTAATGCATCAACCCCTCTTTTTAGAGCGTCTCTTGATTCAATATCGAATTTTATTTCTTTTGCCATAATTTTTAAGCTTTGGGCTATAGGCTTTAAGCGATAAGCTTTTTACCTTTAGCAATTAATTATTATTTAATAATTTTTTTCTAAGTTGTATAAGTTTTTGCCGGGTTAAATTGAGCGTTGCATTAAGTGCTGCTATTTTATCTTCAGAAGTAAATCCTAAATCACAAGAAAGAAAAAGAAGATATTCGGTTTCGTTTGTAGAACCTATACTTATTTCTATAAATCTTGCAAATTCTTTATCTGTGGATCTGCCACAGCCTTCTGCGATATTGGTAGGAATAGAAACAGCGGCCCTTCTTATTTGAGAAGTAAGACCAAAAAACTCAGATTTAGGAAAACTTTCAGAAATAATATAAATTTCTTTTACCAATTCATGAGAAATTTTCCAGGTATCATATTTTTTGTAGTCTCTCATTGCCTACTGCTTATAGCTTAATGCCTGCTGCTTTTACCCAATGATTCCCAATAAATCAGCTTCTCTTACGATCAAATAATCTTTACCTTCCAACTTCAATTCAGAACCTGAATATTTACCATAAAGTACTTTGTCACCTACCTGAACCGTTGTAGGCTCGTCTTTTTTACCAGGACCTACTGCTACTACAGTACCTTCTTGCGGCTTTTCCTTTGCAGTGTCCGGGATAATGATTCCTGAAGCTGTTTTAGTTTCTGCTGCGATTGGCTCTACCAGAACTCTGTCTGCCAATGGTTTAAAGTTTACTGACATAATATATTTAATTTTTTAATTATTTCTGTGTTGTAATTCTCTAAATGTATGCCATGAGACGCTGATGGCTGAAATGGCAGATTTTTATTTCCGAATGTGAAAATTTGGCAGAAAAATTATTTTTTGCGGGCCGGAAATCCGAAAAGATAACTGGTTGTTACCGGTACTACAAACAACAGGACGGTAATGGCGGAAACTAAAATTTCCATGGTATGGCTGCCTAAGAAATGAGCGAATGCCGTAGCAGGGTAGAAGTGCTCGTATAAGGACAGGCTTAATTTAATTCCTAAAATAGCAATGACAATAAAAGCTGCCGTTTCCAGGAAAGGAAATACCTGCATCAAACGGACAAACCACTGCGCAATAAATCTCATGGCTAAAATTCCAATAAAAACCCCCAACGTAATCAGAAGTAAATTATCTGAAAAAGCGACTGCCGCAAAGACATTATCTATGGAGAAAGCAAGATCCATTACCTCCACAATAGCAACCGTTGCCCAGAACTGCCCCAGCAGCCCGATCGAATTTTTATACAGCCAGCTGGATTCTTTGTCCGGGTTTTCCTCCGGATTTTCTTCATCATTTGTGTTTTTTATTTTTTTGACAAACCAGTCAAAGGAAATATAGATCAGGTACAACCCTCCCAGTGGTTTCAGCCACCAGACGGAAATGAGTACGGAGGCGAAAATAAGAGCAAGCCCTCGAAATATATAAGCTCCAAGAATTCCATATTTCAGGGCTTTTTTTCTTTGATGTTCGGGCAGGTCCATGACGATGGTCGCCAATACGGCAGCATTGTCTACGGAGAGAAGGCTTTCGATAAGGATCAGATTGCCGATAATGGCTATCGATTTTGCAGGGTTTTGTAATATGTCATTGAGAAGGTGGGTAAAATCAGGAAACATCATTTTTTAAAGGAATAGAATTTTGATTAAGTTTTGAAATAATGGCAGCGGAAACCGAAATGCCGATGAAATTGGTGACAGATCTGGCTTCATTCATAAAGCGGTCTACACTGTACAGCAATGCAAGATCTGTGGTGGGAATTTTTCCAAACCTGCTTAGGGTAAACATCAGCGCAAGAAAACCTGATCCCGGTACTCCCGAAGCCGTTTTGGAAGCAATGGAAATGGTGATAAAAAGCCAGAAATAATCCTGTAACGTAAGAGGAATATTATATAACTGGACCAGGAAAATACACGATATTGAAAGATAAATGCAGGCGCCCGCCAGATTAAAATTGTATCCGAGAGGAATTATAAGACGAAGAATTTTCCGGTCATAGCCCTGAGATTCCATTTTATCAAAAATCATAGGGAATGCCATCTTGGAAGAAGAAGTAGCTACTACCAGAATAATTTCCTCTTTGATGCTGATTAAAAAATCCCAGAGATTGATCTTAAAGTAAGCCGTTACAATCCCTAATATTCCGAAAATAAAAAATACACTGGTAAGATATACGGTGGCCACAATTTTACTTAAGGGCAGCAAAGTATTGATTCCATATACAGAAATGCCATAAGCGATATTACAGAAAATGACTATCGGCAGAAACAGATACACATATTTGATGAGCCTGAAAAACAGATTTCTTCCTGCGTCTAAAGCTTTAAAGATGTTATTTCTCTTCTTCGAAACACCAATCACAATTCCCGCAGATATGGATATGAAAAGAAAAAGTACATAGTTGCTGATATGCAGTGGGTTGCTGGCCGTTGTTAAAAATCTTTCCGGAAGTGCCTTGTGCGAAGAAATAATAATTCCTGTGTTGGCTCCCGGCTTTAAAAGAAGACCGGACCCGATTCCCAATACAATGCTTATGGAAGTGATGATTAAAAAATACAGAACCATCTGGATTACAATTTTAAAAGCATTTTTAGTACTGAAAATATAGCTTACGCCATAGGTCACCGCAATGAAAATAACAGGAATGATCAGCACCTCAAGAAGCATAAAAAAGTAACTGCTTACCTTTTCCAGCTGTTTACCGACTTCCGGAAAATAATAACCCGTTAATGCGCCACAGATAATAGCCGTGAAAACATACAGGGTAAGGTTTCTTAAATAGGAGTCTGTAAATGTTTTTTGCTTAACAGTTTTCATCATTCACTTTTTTATAGATAATAAGATTACGAAATTCAAAGATATAACCTTATATAATACCAAGAATCAATGCACTCAGCAACATGATGACTGATGATCCTAAGGCCCACTTTAATGTATATTTCAAATGATCTGAAAACTCCACACCCGCCAGCGATACCAACAGATAAGTAGACGGAACCAATGGACTGAGAAGGTGAGAACCCTGCCCGATAAGACTTGCTCTTCCCAATATTTCCGGTGAAATTCCCAATTGATGACCGGTAGCAACGATAATGGGCAATATCCCAAAGTAGTAGGCATCATTGGATAGGAAAAAAGTAAACGGTATACTGAATAAGGCTGTCACAATATTCATATAACCGCCCCAGCTCTTAGGAACTATTTCTATCATACTGTTTCCCATTGCCTGCATAATACCCGATCCGTTCAGAATTCCCGTAAAAATTCCGGCTCCAAAGATCATTCCGGCCACTGATAGGGCATTTCCTGCATGTTTGGAAATGATTTTCTGTTGGTCTTTTAATTTTGGATAATTGATGATGGAAGCGATACAGAAAGCAATCATAAAGGCAATTCCTAAAGGAACAATATCAAGAATCATGACTACCAAAAGGGTAATGGTAAGGGCAAGATTGATCAGAATCAGTTTCGGGCGGCGAAGTGCAGGATCTGCTTCGCCAATAATATCATTGCTGTTGTAGCGTGTAAATTTACCATGTTTTGCAATTCGTATTTTTTCCCTTCTGCCCAAAATATAGGCAACAAATATAACCCACAGGATACCTATAGCCATAATAGGAATCATAGGCACAAATATTTCAGTGTGGCCAAGCTTCAGGGAACTCATTACCCTTGCTGTTGGTCCTCCCCAGGGAAGAATATTCATAATCTGCCCGGCAAGCATAATAATACATGTAAGAATCAGCGGATTCATTCCTTGTTTTTTATACAACGGAAGCATAGCGGCCACGACAATTAAATAGGTGGATGAACCATCACCATCCAATGAAACCAACGCAGTAAGAACAGCAGTTCCTATTGTTGTTTTGATGGGATTGTCGCCAACTGCTTTTAAAATTATATTCACTAACGGTTCAAAAAGCCCCGTGTCTATCATTAAACTGAAATAAAGGATGGCAAAGATCAGCATAACACCGGTCAGAGCTATTTCTTTGACACCGTTTTTCATCATGTCTCCCAACTGAGGACCAAAGCCTGCAAAAAGGGCTATAGTTACCGGCACAATGACCAAAGCCGTAAGCGGGGTCATCTTTTTGTTCATGATCAGGATCATGAAGATGAAAATCATTAAAAAACCAAGAAATGTAAGCATAGTTATCTATAAATATTAATGAGGTTATTGTTGTTTCTTTTTTCTCCAGTCAAAACTGTTTCTGAAGCCTATAAATCCGTAATTGCTTGTTTTTCCGGTTTCCATCTGATTGATAAAGGCCAGTTCCAGAGCAGAATTTTTGCCCACTTTTATTCCAAGGCCTGCGGTAATACGATTGCTGTCGAAAGGTTCTGCTTTATCCATATTCATTCTTATTTCATTTTTAAGAATACCGTAGAGTTTTTCTTTTTCTCCTTTTTTGTTGAAAGGAATGCGGACAGAGATCAGATACCGGAGTCTTACCTCGAATTCATCGGGGTTGCTGAGAAAACGCTCTTCCACCCTAAGGCGGTTGGAAACTGATGTCCTTCCGATATAATAATCAGCAGTTACCTGTTGGAATGGTCTCTTTTCATACCGTATTTTTTTAGAATCGTCAGCATTGTAAGATTCGAGGATCAGAAACATAGCTCCTGCAGCAGGTCTTATATTTTCAGCCACTTCATAATCTACATAAGCATTTACCAGAAAAAGTCTTGTGTCATAAGCCAGATCGAAGGAACGGTACTGGGTAAGTGCAGTTAAAGTACTTTTATCGGTAAGTTTTGCCGACATCAGGTACTGAAACCACATATTGTAATTATCTTTACTCTGGCTGTAAAGTCCGTTGAATAAGCATAATGATAAAATAAGGGTTAATTTTATATTGATTTTCATAGAATATTGGGTTAATATTGTACTTTTTCAAATATATTTATTAGAAAGAGCGGCTCTGGAATTTTTCAATCAATGACAGTTTTTCTCAACGAACTGCATTTTGAGACAAAAAGATATTTATATTTGAGGCGTTTCAAAATAAGGTATGGACTATGTTTTTAATCATTAATTTTATTTTTATATTATTGATTATCAGAATTTTATTTAGTGGTAAAATTCTGGAAAGCCTTATGAAATACCGTTGGAAATTTTTGTTGAGGTTTCAGCACATTTTTTTCCTTTTTATCTTCATTTTGATGACTTATTTCACCGAAAACTACTTCTTGGACTCAACTCAGTTGGTAATAAGCATTATTTTGAACACCATTTTCAATGTGGGAATTTACTATCTGGTGTACTATTATCTGGTTCCCCGGTTCTATTTGTCCAATAAATACCCGGAGTTTATCCTCTATGCTCTGATCCTCTTTCTGGGGTCCAGTCTTTTCAGAATTCTTTGGGAACCTGCCGTTTTTCAAATGGATTTCAGTGGTAAAGGCTACCACGTCGGGTTTTTGTATAACGTGTACATCTCACAGGGAATCATCATTCTGGTGGGTTCTTTTTTGGGAATTACCAAAGACAAATTTTTAATAGAACAGGATGTGATCAGCCTTGGAGAAGAAAAAGATCAGCTTTATCTTGATTTGCTGAAGTCTAAACTGAACCCTCATTTTTTGCTGAATACCCTTAATAATATCTATGCCAACAGTGTCACCCATTCGGAGAAGACATCGGATTCTATTTTGCAGTTGAGCAAGCTTTTGAAATATATTATTTATGACAGCGGAAAAGAAAAAGTAACCGTTTCCCAGGAATTTTCTTCCCTGAAGGCACTTGCTGCTTTGTATCAGCTTAAATATAATGATCAGCTGGATATTGTCATGGATATCGAAGATCAGGAAGAATTTGACATTGCTGAAATTCCGTCTGCAATACTCCTTACATTATTTGAAAATGCTTTAAAACATTCAGCAATAGGGGAAGATGCTCATGGTTTTATCAGATTATTCTGTAATATCGAGCGTTCTGAACTGTATTTTGAAATTATAAATTCTGTCGGGAAAGATAGAACTCTTGTCGCTGAATCTGATTATCACGGGTTGGGAAATGAAGCCATAATTCATATATTGGAAAAATTTTATCCTGATCAGTATGAATTTTATTCCGGCCCGAAAGAAAATGATCAGTATAAAATTGCTTTAACAATTATTATCAATGGCTAACCTGACTATCGTTAATGTAGATGATGAATATCCTGCATTACAGCTTGTAAAACAATATTGTGATCAGCTTGAAGGAGTTGATCTGCTGGCTTCATTTCAGAAACCGGAGGAAGCGCTTGCATTTCTGAAGGCCCATAAAGTAGATCTGGTTGTTTTTGATATCAATATGCCTGGAATCAATGGAGTAGAGCTTTTGCAGCAGCTTCCTGATCCGCCGTTGTGTATTTTTCTTACCCTGGAAACAAAGTATGCCGTGAAAGCCTTTGAGCTGGATGTCGTTCATTATCTTATCAAGCCTGTGGATTTTGATACCTTTAAAAAAGCAGTCCATAAAGCAAGGGATTTTGTTCAGTTTAAAAGTTCGGCCGGCAGCCGGCAGCAGGAAGATTTTATTATGTTCAAATCCAATTATGTGATGAACAAGGTTTTCCTTAAAGATATTCTGTGGATACAGGGATTCGGTGAATATATTGTTTTGATGACGCCTTTGAAAAAATATATGATTCTGGAGAGAATGTCCAATTTTGAAGAGAAATTTCAGCA
Source organism: Chryseobacterium sp. CS3K3.1 (assembly GCF_059515165.1). Classification (NCBI taxonomy): domain Bacteria; kingdom Pseudomonadati; phylum Bacteroidota; class Flavobacteriia; order Flavobacteriales; family Weeksellaceae; genus Chryseobacterium; species Chryseobacterium sp. CS3K3.1. The sequence goes on from NZ_JCAKRV010000025.1 coordinate 33,856, forward strand.
TTTGGGATTTATCCGGATCCATAAGTCTTATATTGTATTATCAGAACATATTAATTCGTATAATTCCAGCCATGTTTTTTTGAAAAATGGTGATGAACTTCCTTTGGGAAGAACCTATAAAAAGAATGTAAAAGAACATTTAAGTTAAAAAGAGGTTGTTCCAAAGTGTCATTCTGAACGAAATAAAATGAAGTGAAGAATCTTATATGGTTAGAAGCAAGATTCTTCCTTCGTCAGAATGACAAAAGTCAAATTATTTAACCTTTGAGACAGCCTCTTTTTTTAGTTGTTATCTAAGGATTGAACTATGGGCAATATTGTCCAGGTCCGATCCACAGGATACATTGTCCTTTGTAATTGTACTCACAGCAAATACGTCCTGCTGCTCCGCCATTGATAGATTTCTGAGCATCTCTGCTTAATACTTTGGCATTTTTCATAGTTAAAAATATTTTGGTTTGTACATCCTGAGCATTTAAAGTCAATCAGGATTTTGACATTTGGTGTAAAAGAAGTATATCAAAGATACTGTTTTTCCTTGTAATGTGATATATTTTTGTTCGTGATTTTTTAATAAAATTTTGATTATCAGTTATTAAAGGTTTTTATCCGAAATCCGGAGCTTGAGAATATAAAACAGAAAAGCCGGAAAACTCCGGCTTTATTTTAATTGTTATCAGGTTGCAGATTAAGGACAATTTTGTCCCGGTCCGATCCATAAAGTACATTTTCCGTTTTCATCGCGTTCGCAGCATACAAGTCTGGCAGCAAGTCCGCCATTGATCGATTTCTGAGCATCTCTGCTTAGTAATTTGGCATTTTTCATAAGTAATATTTTGTTTTTTTTATCCTGAACATTTATTGTCAATCAGGTTTTTGACATTGATGTTTATTCAAATATAAAACTTTTTAAGTCAGGTTGTTATATTTTTTTATAGACGGAAAACAGGTGTTGGTATTGTATAGAAGTTCAATTGATTCCTGAACTTTTGGTTAGGCAGATTTAAGCAAAAAAACACTACCTCATATTAAAAACAATAATTCTATCATCTTTCATACGAAGTAGTGTTATATTTGTTAAAGTTTACAACTTCTTGGTTTTAACTTTTTCCTGCAGCCTGCATTGGATTAACCTTTCCGGTTGAGCCTCCTCTTACATTTCCGCCTTCCTGTTTTTGTTTGAAAAGCTGGAATTTAGAAGTTTCAGTACCCGTTCCGGTACTGCTCCAGAAATTATTGCTGGTATCAATATCAGCCGTTTCTCTCATGGGATCAAGCTGAATAGATTTCACTTTCTTATCAAAATAATAGGTCTTGGAAACTTTTTGTTCATTCAGCCTCCAGATCTGTGCAGCAGATTTATCATACACTTTTGAACCGTCTTCAAATGTGAACTCAAGAATGATAGGCATTACCAATCCGCCCTTGTTGACAAAATCGATCTGATATCCTGTAATATTTTTGAATTTCTCTTTATCCTTAGCATCTAAAGGAAGACCAGCTTCGGTTTTGATGCTGTATTGCTTATTATTATCTACCTTTTCCTGGCCTCTGTCATATTTGTAATAGAAATCCTGAACCTCCTTATCGCCGTCTACATAGAATTTAATATTCTTATCTTCTCTGTTTCTGATTTTTGAAAGATCTTCAAAATTGTTGACCAATGGTTTTTCTACCTGATATTTTATTTCAGCAGCAGCTTTAGGATCACTCTCAAGATTAGGAACGGCTACCGTTACTTTATCAATAGCGATATCTACAGGGTCTGTACCGTAAAACCATCCTCTCCAGAACCAGTCAAGGTCTTCACCGCTGGCATCTTCCATGGTACGGAATAAATCTGCAGGTTCAGGGTGTTTGAAAGCCCATCTTTTAGCATACGTTTTGAAAGCTTTGTCGAAAAGCTCTCTTCCCATGATTGTTTCACGAAGAATATTCAGTCCTGTCGCAGGTTTTGAATACGCGTTCGGTCCATACTGAACAATATTTTCAGAGTTGCTCATGATAGGTTCCAGCTGATCTTTCGGCAGTTTCATATAATCTACGATGGTCCATGCCGGTCCTCTTTTGGAAGGGAACTTATTATCCCATTTTTCTTCTGTAAGGTATTCTGTAAAGGTGTTCAGACCTTCATCCATCCATGCCCACTGTCTTTCATCAGAATTGATGATCATTGGGAAGAAGTTGTGTCCTACTTCATGAATAATCACTCCAAGCATTCCGTTTTTGGTTCCTTCAGAATAGGTTCCGTCTTTCTCGGTTCTTCCGAAGTTGAAACAGATCATCGGATATTCCATTCCGCTGGCCGCTTCTACAGATTGGGCTACCGGGTATGGATAAGGAATGGTAAATTCTGAGTAGGTTTTAATGGTATGAGCAACCGCTTTTGTGGAAAACTTTCTGTAAAGACCGTAAGATTCCTTTGGATAAAAGCTCATGGCCATTACTTTATTATTGTTTTCAGGAATGGTTACAAGCATTCCGTCCCAGACAAATTTTCGGGAAGAAGTCCATGCAAAATCACGAACATCCTTCGCTTCAAAAACCCATGTTTTTCTTTGTTTTGAATGATTTTTTTCCGCTTTCTTGGCTTCGTCCAAAGTTACAATTTCGATAGGTTCAGAAGCATTTTCAGCTTTTCTGTATCTTGACAGCTGATCAGGTGTTAATACCTGGTCGTAATTTTTACACTCTCCGGTTCCGCCAACAATATGATCGGAAGGAACATTCATTGACACTTTAAAGTCTCCGAAAACCAGCGCAAATTCACCTCTTCCGGTAAACTGATGGTTCTGCCAGCCCTGGAAATCACTATACACGCACATTCTTGGGTACCATTGTGCCATGGTATACAGATCGTTGCCGTCTTCTGGGAAATTTTCATAACCGCCGCGGCCGCCCATTTTGATTCTGTTGGGAATATTGTAGTTCCAGTCTACTTTGAAAACGAATTTCTCGCCCTTTTTCAAAACCTTGGGAAGATCAATACGCATCATAGTCTTGTTGACTGTATATTTCAAAGGACTACCTGAAGCATCAGTCACTTTCTCAAGACTTACACCATACCCGTTATCCTTAACAGGAAGTTCCGTTACTTTAAGCTGCTGGTCTGTTGTTGAAGGGTGAAGAACAGATGATGTATCATACCCGGCGTTTCTAATGCTGGAATGTTCATTTTCATCAAGCTGAAGCCAGATATAATCCAGATCATCAGGAGAATTGTTGTAATAAGTCACCGTTTCTGAACCTTTCAGATTTCTTTTATCCTCATCCAGATAAGCGGTAATGTTGTAGTCGGCCCTGTTCTGCCAGTATCCGTGACCGGGAGCTCCTGATGCCGTTCTGTAAATGTTGGGTGTTGGCAGAATAGTGCCCAGCTGCTCAAACTTGTTGCCATGATTGCTGCCAGGGTTATTCTGAATATTTTGTGCGGTGAAACCTGTATATGCAAATACAGAAAGTGAAAGTATAACAACTTTTAGTTTCATAACCGAAATGATTTTTTAATGATCAAAGATAGTAATTACCTGTTGAATTAATATGAATATTTAAATTTTAAAAAGGAATTCTTTCCAAAGTCATTTTTAGGGATAAAGCAAATACACCTGAAGAGACAAATAAAATCCAGTCTTTTTTATTCACTTTAAAAAGATTGAGCAGAATGAAAAGGACGATCAAAATAGCAAAAACAATTACAATCTGGCCAAGTTCCAGCCCGATATTGAAGCCAAGCAGAGGTAAGGCTATACTCTGGCTTTTGGCAATCATTACTCTTGCGGTGTTGGCAAATCCCATCCCATGAACAAGGCCGAAGATCAGTGCAAGATAATAGTTGGCCCGCATCAGAGTTTGTTTCTGGTTTTTCATGATAATATTATCCAGAGAGGTCAGAACAATGGTTAAAGGAATTAAAAATTCCACCCAGTCAGAAGGAACTCTGAAAATATCCAGAATACTCAGTGCTAATGTAATGGAATGTCCAATGGTGAATGCCGTAACAAGAATCAGAATTTTTTTCCAGTCACTGTAAGAATAAACAGCAATTAAAGCCAGAACAAAAAGCTGATGATCAAGGGCATCCAGTGAAATAATGTGTTCCCATCCAAGGTTTAAATAAAAAAGAAAATCCTGCATTTTGGTTAAAAAATTTTATATTTTGAATATATTGTTAAAATATGGTTGATTTTATTATCTGGTTTAATTTTTAAGCTTGATTGTTGTTAATATCTTGGCTTATTGATATATTGAATAAAAATTGTATAATTGTATTGCTTAAAAATGAATTATGGATATTAAAAAATTATTTTCTACAAATGTAAACATTTCACCCGGAGGAGCGAAGCTTCTCAGAAATGCTGCAGCAGCGTTTTTAGGATTATATTCCTATGCATTTTACGGACAGGTACAAAAACTTGACTCCCGGTTTGATATTTTATTGAAAAATAAGGAAAATATTGCCAATGGAAGATCTGTTAAAGATTTGGAACGTCCTGATATGAAACTTGATAAGCATCTGGTAGTGACTTCAAAGGGAGCACAAACCATGTATTCATGTATTATTTATACCAAAGAACCGGAAAAACTGAAAGCAGACGGTTTTATTATTCAGAGCCAGCTGCCGGCTTTCTCCACAGCTTTGGTTACCATTGAAGATATTGAAAGACTGATGCAGCTTCCTTATGTAACCTCTGTAATGGCGCCGGAATTTGATGAACTTCATAATGATGTGAGCAGAGCTCAGTCCGGAGCAAGTCTTTTGCAGGAGGGAGTTTTCAATAACACCGCTTATAACGGAACAGGTGTTCTGGTAGGAATTTATGACAGCGGAATAGACTGGAAACACCCGGATTTCAGAAAAGCCGATGATCAGACCAAAAGCAGAATTGTTTCTATTTGGGATCAGACATTAACTGCACAGGCGGGGGAAACTGCTCCGGTAGGGTTTTCTACTGGTGTAGAATATACCAGAGCGCAGATTGAAGATGAACTGGACGGAACACCAACAGGTTTTGTTCGTGAAAATGATATTAATGGTCACGGAACCCACGTTTCGGGTACAGCAGCCGGGAATGGTGCAGCCTTTGCCGATAAAAGACATAAGGGATTCTCATCTGATGCAGATATTGTTTTTGTAAAAGGTGGAAACGGGTCTTTCCCCACAACCAATACCATTAATGCTTTAACGTATTTCAAGAACGTAGCAACGGCTCTTAATAAGCCCATTGTTGTTAATATGAGTATCGGTGGTCAGAGCAGTGCCCACGACGGAACTTCCAGCCATGAAGTAGCAGTGAATAGTTTTACCACTTCAGGAGCGGGAAGAGTTGTTGTGATTTCTGCAGGAAATGATTACGGAGCTAATCTTCACAGAAAAGTAGATATTGCAGCCGGTGCGGCACAAACATATAACTTTACCGTAGCAAGCAACACTTCCGCAGCTTCAGTATTCTCATTCATTATGTATGCCAATGACAATACTCCCGTTACTGCAAAATTAACCACTCCGGACGGACAGCAGTATACGCAGAATATCAGTACAAACACCGCTCATACTATATTAGGAGGAGGTCTTACCGCAACCATGTACAACTATTGGAGTAACGACAACAATAAAAGATATGTACAGTTGGTAGTGACCAGAACCTCCGGAACCACCAATGTTCAGGGGAATTATTCATTGGAAATTACCAACAACGGAACCCAGCAGATCACAGCCCACGGCTGGCTGTATAGTCAGGGAGTGCAAACCACCTTACAAAACGGGGATAATGAATATATTGTAGGATCACCGGGGAATGCTTCCAACGCCATTACGGTAGCTTCTTATATGGGAAGAGCCAGTTGGTACAGTGGAGCAAGCGGCTACTTTACACTTACTCCGCAAGAATCCATCTCTTCATTCAGTGCCCAGGGGCCAAGAGTAGATGGTGTCCAGAAACCGGATATTGCAGGCTCAGGACAGAACGTGATTTCTTCCCGATCAGCCGATTCCGCTCCTGGCTCAACAGATATCATTGCCGGAACCAATTATTATGTAAAAAACCAGGGAACAAGTATGTCTTCACCGGGGGTAGCAGGAGCTGTAGGCTTACTGCTTCAGGCTAATCCTTCATTAACAGCCGCCCAGGTGAAAGCACGTCTTACTTCCAATGCAAGAATGGATGGGGCAACAGGAACTGTTCCCAATATGAGATGGGGATATGGGAAATTAGATATTTACAAAGCTGTTACGGATGAATTAGGATGTGTAAAGTCTAATTTTGAAACTGTAGGATACGATGAACCTTATATTATTGCCAATACAGAATCAAATTATTACTTTGATAATATTGCCCTGGCAGTAAGATATACGCCGACATTGACAGGAAAACTGGGCGGTTTTTCATTCTTAACAGGTACTTCTCTTCCTTCGGATATTCCGGTTGATATCCAAATCAGAAAAGTGGATGCCAATGGAAACCCCGGAGATATTATAGCAACTAAAACCATTACTTCATGGCTTAATAACGTTCAAAGATTTACCTGGAATTATGTGAACCTTTCAGATCTGAATATTCAAATGGTAACCGGAAAAGAATTTTATATTGTCGTAAACGGATTAGGAGGAAGGATTGCCATGAAAGCTGAAAATGCAGTAGTGAATAACAGATCTAAGACTTCTACAGACGGTACTACCTGGACTTCAAGAACATTTGATCTTAAAATGAGAGCCGTGGTCTACGAAAATGTTGCTGAAGTAAAGAATTTAGCAACATCCAACCAGACGAAAGCCAGTACGGTGACAAATGGTTACAATTATTTTACAAATTCCTGCCAGCTTATCTCAAGAATAGAAAAAGAAACAGCCAGTACCGTAACAGGAAATGTAACATCCAAAGTGTGGGTTGATAATGCACAGCCCAACTATGTGGCAAGAAGATATGAAATCAATTCGGATGCAAACACTACCACAGCTACCGGTAAAGTAACCTTATATTTCAAACAGAGTGATTTCGATGCCTATAATCTGACCAATGGAGTAAAATTACCTACTTCACCTACTGATGTTGCGAATAAAGCAAATCTTCTTATCGAAAAATATACAGGAACCAGTACTACAGGTACCGTAGCTTCTTTTGGAGGGACTGCCACAATTATTACCCCAAATATTGCAGATATTATCTGGAATGATACTTACCAATATTGGGAAGTGAGCTTCCAGACGACAGGCTTTGGCGGATATTTTGTAAAAACAGGAACAACATTGGGAACAGCGGATGTGAAAATAAATTCAGAAGTGAACATCACCCCGAATCCTGCAAAAGATTTTGTAAATGTATCGTTAGGCAGATATTCTAAAGGAGCAGTAACTATTTATGATGTTTCAGGAAAATTGATTAAAACGGTCAATGTAGATAAAAATTCCGGTAAAATTGATGTTTCAGAACTGGTAAGAGGAACGTATCTGTTTACCATTGCATTGGATGATAACACAAAAATTACGAAAAAAGTAATGAAGCAATAAATTCATCAATCCATTATAATCAAAAGCAGCGGTTGTATAACTGCTGCTTTTTTTATATTTGCTGTAAAATAAAATTCATGTCGGGTAAGTTTTTTTGGGGATTTCTTTTTTTGATGACGATTGTTTTTCAGAGCTTTGTGAGCAGTGATGTGGTTCATCCATACCATGTAGGATCTGTTGAAATTAATTATAATTCAAAATCCAGAACCTTTGAAGTGACCGGAAGATTCTTTCTTGATGACATGGAAAATGGGCTGGGGAAAAAATATGGAAGTGCTTTCCATTTTAATGACGAAAAATATAAAGCGAAACTGAATGATGCCCTGCAAAAATATTGTTCAGAATATTTCAGGTTAAAGGCTGATAACAAATTTTTAAAAGTAAATTATATTGGTTATGAAGAAGATCAGGAATCTGTAGATATCTTTCTTGAGTCAGAACCGGTGCCCGTTCCGAAAAAAGTAGAAGCAGCTGTCAGTTTTTTATATAACCTTTTTGATGATCAGATCAATATTGTTCATATCATTGTAAACGGGCAAAGAAACAGTGAAAAACTTACCTATCCCAACCGTTATCTCTATAAACAGTTTTAAGAATATCAGTTTTCCAGCTGGAGTAATGTGCTGATCCCTTTTGCATGAACAAGAAGATCAGGAAAAAAATCGTCATAACACTGCTGAAGATGATCTTTATTCTTTAAAAAAGCTTCAAAAACAGGAATATCTTTATCCAGATATTTTGCTTTATTCAGTACATTCTGAATACTGAATTTAATTCCCCAGTCTTCACGGTAATTATAAAGCCAGTCATCCTGTTCCATTTTAGCCAGCATCTTTTTAAAATTTTCAGGGAGCCACTGTTCGTGGGCATTCAAAACACTGTAAACATGCAGAGAATGTGCTTTCCATTCTGCCAGGGAATTCAGGGAAAGATCTCTGGCTACAAAATGGTCCATTGATACATCCACAAATGCACCGGCGTACAGTCTTACCAAAGGAGCAAATACTTTTTTGGCTTCGTGAATAGCAGGATGAGAATCTGTAAATGTATCAATCGCTCTGTGCAGGGTAATTCCGTCCTGAATTTCCTTCGGGAAAGAAAAACGATCTCTGTTGCGGATGAAATCCTCGAGAAATTGCCCCACGATCTGCCCGTCGGTAAAAGAAAGAAATGAATGAGCCAGATAATTCATAAATTAAAGGTATGAATTAAATGTGAATGTTTGATAATAGTGAATCCGCTTCGCTTGTGAATTTTTTATCCAAATATCAATTAACCATTCACCTTAGAAAAGCCTCTCGTGAAAATCCTCAATTTTACTCACTTCTTCAATCTTGATTCCAAATTTTCTTTTCGGGATTTTATTAAGGTTGGAAACAAATATTTTTTCATAACCCAATTTTTCCGCTTCAGTAATTCTCTGTTCAATCTGGGCTACCGGACGTATTTCTCCACTCAGACCAATTTCTCCGGCAAAGCAGTAATGTTCGGAAATAGCGATATCCTCATTGGATGAAAGAACAGAAGCGATCACTGCCAGATCCAGTGCCGGATCGTCTGTCTTTATTCCTCCGGTAATATTAAGGAAGACGTCTTTTGCTCCCAACTGAAAACCTGCTCTTTTTTCCAGTACGGCCAAAAGCATATTCAGTCTTTTGGAATCAAAACCGGTGCTGCTTCTTTGAGGAGTACCATAAACGGCGGTACTTACCAATGCCTGTATTTCAAGAAGCATCGGTCGGTTTCCTTCCAGAGTTACTGCAACGGAGTTCCCTGAAAGTTCCTCAAACTTTTTGGTAATCAGAATTTCCGAAGGGTTTTTAATCTCTTTCAATCCCTGTGAGATCATTTCATAAATTCCGATTTCTGAAGTGGATCCGAAACGGTTTTTATTGGCTCTTAGTAATCTGAACAGGTGATTCCGGTCTCCGTCAAAATTCAGGACGACATCCACCATGTGCTCAAGAACCTTTGGTCCGGCAATCTGTCCGTCTTTGGTGATGTGGCCTACAAGAAATACCGGAGTATTGTTTTCTTTGGCATATTTGATGATCTCATTGGAGCATTCGCGGATTTGGGATACTGTTCCCGGAGAACTTTCTATCAATTGAGACTGAAGGGTCTGTATAGAATCGATAATCATGAAATCCGGCTCCAGCTTTTTAGCCTCATGAAGGATTTTTTCCAGTGAAGTTTCCGTAAAAAGAAAACAGTTCGGATTCTGAATATCCGTAAGCCTGTCTGCTCTCATTTTGATCTGAGAAGCACTTTCTTCCCCGGAAACATAGAAGATTTTTTTCTTCATTTTTAAAGCAAGCTGAAGCAGAAGGGTAGATTTCCCGATTCCCGGTTCACCACCAATCAGAGTTACAGAACCTAAAACGATGCCGCCTCCTAAAACACGGTTCAGCTCTTCGGAAGGTGTTTTTATTCTCGGCTCTTCGCTCGTTTCCACTTCAACAATATTGATAACATGTTGTTTGGTTTTCGAAAAGGGAGGCGTTTTGTGAGAAGGTTTTTCTACAACCTCTTCCACTAATGTATTCCACTCTCCACAGTTTTTACATTGCCCCAGCCATTGAGGATACTGGGTTCCGCAGTTTTGACAGAAATATGCTGTTTTCAGTTTTGCCATACTGCGAAGTTATAAAAAAGCATTTTTTTTTCAGAATGTAAATGGGGTTAATATAAAAAAACTAATACGTCTGCGATAGGAATATCTTTCATATCTTAGCTTTATTCAATTAAAATATATTAATGTAAAATATCATTACAATGAAAAAAGTATTTTTATCTTTCGTATTTGGGTTGTTAAGTATTGTTGCTTTTGGACAGGGAAGCTGGCAGGTGGACCAGATGCATTCATCAATCAACTTTAATATCAAGCACATGGGCATCAGTTTTGTGCAGGGAAGGTTTGATAAATTTGACGGAAAAGCAGCCACTGGTGGTGCTAATCTGGATAATGCCGATTTGAGCTTTTCTATCAGTGTCCCTTCCATTAATACAGGAGTGGACATGAGAGACAGACATCTTATCAGCGAAGAGTTTTTCGAAGTTACCAAATATCCTACGATTGAATTTAAGAGTTCTTCCGTTACAAAAGATAAGAACAATAATTACATCGTAAAAGGGAAACTGACGATGAAGGGCGTGGAAAAAGAAATCACTGCTCCGGTTACGTTTGGAGGAATTACAAAAAATAAGGACGGAAAAGAAATTATGGGAATTCAGACTAAATTTACCGTGAATCGTCTGGATTATGGAATCAAATATGACCCGTCAGGAGCCGGAATCGCGAAAGATGTTGAAGTAACAGCTTACTTTGAACTGACTAAGCAATAATATTCAGAATATAAAATATAAAAAAGGTTTTCCGTTCAAATGGAAAATCTTTTTTGTTGATAGGCGAAAATCCTTTTGGTTGCAGCTTTGTTTCATTTGTTTAGATTAATAATAATAAAAATTTTTATCCGGTTTTATAGTTGTTTGAAGGGTGTTTTATCATTTTCAAAATGTAAAAGATTGCTTTGTATTTCTTTTTCCCCTAACTTTGCACAAACCTAATCTAATGAGTAAAAAGAATACAAAGTACATCTTTGTGACAGGAGGTGTAACTTCATCTTTGGGAAAGGGAATCGTTTCTGCTTCTCTGGGACTTCTACTAAAATCACGCGGCTTTAATGTAACGATCCAAAAATTAGATCCTTATATCAATATCGACCCAGGAACTTTGAATCCTTATGAGCACGGAGAGTGTTATGTGACTGAAGATGGTGCAGAGACGGATCTGGATTTAGGCCACTACGAGCGTTATCTTGATGCTCCTACATCCCAAAACAACAACGTTACTACAGGAAAAATCTACCAGACTGTAATTGAAAAAGAAAGAAAAGGAGACTTCCTTGGAAAAACAGTTCAGGTGATTCCTCATATTACTAACGAAATCAAACGTAGAATTAAAATTCTTTCAAAACAGAACTACGATATCATCATTACTGAGATTGGAGGAACTGTAGGGGATATTGAATCTTTACCCTACATTGAAACTGTTCGCCAGTTGAAATGGGAATTGGGAGAGAGCAATTCTATGGTGATTCACCTTACTTTATTGCCTTATCTGGCTTCAAGTGGAGAATTGAAAACAAAACCATCCCAGCACTCCGTTCGTCAGTTGATGGAAAGCGGAATTATGGCAGATGTTTTGGTGTGCAGAACAGAACATAAGATTCCTAAAGATCAGAGAGCAAAATTAGCTCAGTTCTGTAATGTTCCTTTAGATAACGTTATCGAATGTAAAGATCTTGAAACCATCTATGAAGTTCCAATGTATCTTCAGAAGCAGAATTTCGATGATGTAGTTCTGAAAGAGCTGGATCTGAAAAGTGATAAAGATGCTGATCTTAAAGACTGGAAGAGTTTCCTTAAAAAATTCCAGAACCCTAAGAAAACTGTTGAAATTGCATTGGTTGGAAAATATGTTTCCCTTCAGGATTCTTATATCTCTATTGCTGAAGCATTCAAACATGCAGGTGCTGACCTTGAAACTGAAGTAAAAGTAAGATGGGTATACAGTGGAGATATTACGGAAGAAAATATCAAAGATACACTGAAAGGTGTGAATGGTATCCTTGTAGCTCCAGGTTTTGGAGACAGAGGAATTGAAGGAAAAGTTCTTACCGCAAAATATGCAAGAGAAAATAAAATTCCAATGTTGGGAATCTGTTTAGGAATGCAGATTATGACGATTGAATTTGCAAGAAATGTTTTAGGACATACCAAAGCAAACTCTATGGAATTTGATACCGCTACTCCTGATCCTGTAATTTCTTTGATGGAAGAACAGAAAAATGTTGTAGATAAAGGAGGAACAATGCGTCTTGGAGCATGGAAGTGCTCATTGAAAAACGGTTCTAAATTATACGATATCTACGGAAACAAAAATATCTCTGAAAGACACCGTCACCGTTATGAATTCAACAGTGATTATCTTCAGGAATTTGAAAAGAATGGTTTCCTTGCTACAGGTACCAACCCTGAAACCGGTTTGGTAGAAGCCCTGGAACTTCCTGATCACCCTTTCTATGTAGGAGTTCAGTATCACCCGGAATATAAGAGTACGGTAGCAACACCGCATCCGCTATTCAGAGCTTTCATCAAAGCTTGCGAAAAGAAATAAGGTAAAATTTTATCATAAACGTCTACCCATAAACTCAGGCTGATTATTCTCAGCTTGAGTTTATTATATAGTAACAACGTAAAGCATAGAGTTTTGATAAAAAAACAGTATTTTTGTCAGCTCAAATTACGTACACCAGTATGTACATTTTAAATTTAAAATTTTAATATAAAATAAAATGCAACAAAACAACGGAATCGATAAGAAGCAAATGATTAGTTTCGCGGTTTTATGCCTTGTTCTCTTCGGTTTTATGTTCTATTTCCAGAACAAACAAACGAAAGAAGCGGAGTTGAAAGCTCAGGAGCAGAAAACGGAACAGGCAAAAAATGCCGTAAAGCAAACTCAGGCAAGCAATATCAATCCAAATGTAACTCCTAACGCCATTCAGACAGCAAGTCTTGGGAATAATCAATTGAAACTTGAATTTTCAAGCTTAGGAGGACAGGTTTCCAAAGTAGAACTTTTAAAATATAAAGCCTACAACCACAAAACAGATAATGCAGATCAGCCGCTTTATCTTATTACTAAGAATAACTCAAACTACGGTTTTCAGTTTAAAGATAAAACAGGGAAAATCGTTAATACTAAAGATTTAGTTTTCTCACCAGCTGTTAATGGAAATGCTGTAACCTTAACTGCAGATTACAATGGTGCTGTCATTCAATTCATTTACACACTATTACCAAAATATACCCTTGATTTTAAAGTAAGAACTCAAGGACTTTCTAAAATTACTTCTGATAACAAAGCAGATTTTATCTGGGATTATAATGTAAGAAACCTTGAAAAAGGTAGAGCTCAGGAGCAGTCTCACTCAGAATTTTCTTATGCCTTCAATAATTATAAAGACTATGATTATGATGGAAGAACCACAATGGAAGAGGAAAAAGAAACTCTTAACTGGATTGGTGTAAAACAGCAGTTTTTCTCTTCAGTCATTGAAGCTAAAAACGGATTTACACAAAGTAAAGGTAATCAGGAGAATGTTGAAGAAGGAGAGTATCTGAAGAAATTCAATTACGAAGGTTTCGTTCAAATGACAGGAAGCGAGCTGAACCAGGATTTCACATGGTATTTTATGCCATTGGATTTGCCATTGCTTAAATCTTACGATAAGAATTTTGATGAAATCCTTCCGTTAGGCTGGTCATTCATCGGGGCAATGAACCGTTATTTCTTCATGTGGTTATACAGTATTATCGCTGCGTGGGGATTATCAGCAGGTTGGGTGATTTTTGTAATGACGATCATCGTAAAGCTGATCCTGTCGCCAATTATGTATAAGCAGCACAAACTAAGTGCTATGATGAAGGTGATCCGTCCTGAAATTGATGAGGTGAACGCGAAGTTCAAGGATGCAGATCCGATGAAGAAGCAGCAGGCAACGATGGAAGTGTACAGAAAAGCTGGAGTGAATCAGATGGCGGGATGTTTACCGGCATTAGTTCAGATTCCTATCTTCTATGCTTTGTTCCGTTTCTTCCCGAACTTTATTGATCTTAGAGGCCAAGGGTTCTGGTTTGCCAAAGATTTGACAGCGTATGATGATTTGATCAAGCTTCCGTTTAAAGTTCCTTTCCTTGGAGACCATTTAAGTATTTTCGCTTTAGCCTGTACAGTTGTTATTTTAATCTATACTGTTATGACTTCAGGAAATATGCAGCAGCCTCAGCAGGAAGGAATGCCAAATATGAAGGTGTTAATGTATATCTTCCCGATTACATTCCTGTTCTTCCTTAATACTTCGGCTTCAGGTCTTTCATGGTATTATTTTGTATCGAATGCGATTAACATCCTGATCATCCTTGTTATTAAGTATTTGATCCTGGATGAAAAGAAAATCCATGCCCAGATTCAGTCTAATAAGGAAAAACCGAAAGCGGAAGGCAAGTTCCAGAAGAGAATGAGAGAAATGATGGAGAAGGCTCAGGAGCAGCAAAAAGCTCAGGAACAACAAAGAAATAAAAAGAAATAAATTCTTAATAATACGTTAAAAAAGAGAAGCAATTGTTCAATTGCTTCTCTTTTTTTATGTGTAATTTATTTAGAATAATTTTAAATTTCCAATCAGTGGATGAAAATTTAATAATTGAAAATCAGTAACTTTTAATCGTATTTAAGTCTGAAAGACTGTCTGTGATATCGGGTCGGTCCATGTTTAATAAGTGCATCCTGATGTTTTTTAGTAGCATAGCCAAAATTGGTATCCCACCCATATTCAGGATGTTCTTCATGAAGCTGAATCATTAACTTGTCTCTATAATTTTTGGCAAGAATAGACGCTGCAGCAATCGATAATACTTTAGAATCTCCCTTGATAATACATTGATGAGGGATGTAGTTATAAGGATGAAATTTATTCCCGTCCACCAGAATAAGCTCAGGAGTTATCGTTAGTTTGTCCAGCGCACGATGCATTGCATGGATACTTGCATTGAGAATATTATGTTCGTCAATGAAGGACGGTGGAAGCTCTGCAATGGCGTAGTTTTTCACATTATCTTTAATATAACTATCCAGTTCCATACGGGTTTTGAACGTTAATTTCTTTGAATCATTAACCAGATTTTGTTTAAAATCATCATCCAAAATTACTGCTGCCGCTACCACCGGACCACTTAAACATCCTCTTCCTACTTCATCACATCCCGCCTCAATGTAAAGGTTTGACCAGTTTTTTATTAGCTCCATGAATTGTATCTATACTGCAAAAATATAAAATTTTGCAGGAAAATATTTTATGTGATTATTATTGTTTTTGTAGTATAACAAGTATAGTAATATTGTTTTTAAGTATTTGTATTGAGTTTGCTAATTAGTTGTTTTTTTTATATTGATTAAATAATGTCGATTTTTTTAATAACTTACTAGTTTTGCTATGTTTTTAAGATAGGGGTTTTAAAAAATTATAAAACGTTAACATTTTTTTTGGTTGTTTTGTGAAACTTTCACATATTTGTAATCTGTAAAAATAATTGAATTTGATATGAAGAAATTAACTGCGAGTGTTTTCGCGGTTGTACTATCGTCATCATTTATGATGGTATCAGCCCAAAACACCAAGGATACTCTAAAAACCAAAAATATTGAGGAGATAGTTGTTACCGGAGCCTTAGGTATTAAAAGGAAGGCGGATGCGATAACAAATACACAGCAAGTCGTAACGACAAAAGAATTGAATCAGGCGTCTGCACCAACTGCTGTACAGGCGCTGACAGGTAAGGTTTCAGGTTTACAAATCAATTTGACAAATAATGGTGTAGATCCTAGCTATAGAGTTGTCTTAAGAGGTGCTAAGTCTATTACAGGTAATAACCAAGCATTAATTGTAATTGATAACGTAATTTCATCTGCTGATATTTTACAGCAGATACCACCTGAAGCAATTGAAAATATTAACGTAATTAAAGGTTTACAGGGAGCGGCTCTTTATGGGCAACAAGGGGTTAACGGGGTAATTATCGTAACAACAAAAAGAGGTACGAAATCTGAAAAACTTCAGATGACATTCAATTCATCTATTGATATTTCTAATGTTTTCATGCTTCCAAAGGTTCAGCAAAAATACGGTAAAGGAGTTCAGGATGAAGGATGGAGTGATGTAAGTTATGGTGGTACAAACTATGTGCCATGGGAAAACATGTCTTGGGGAGCTGCTTATGATAATCCCGCTATCGGAGGGACTATGATGCCTTCAGGTCTTCCGCAGGCTGATGGATCATTTATTTATGAAAAATATGCTCCGGTTAAAAATTTCATGAGTAAATTCTTTTCAACAGGAGTATTAACTCAAAATGGAATTACAGCAACTGCTGGTGGAGCTGATTCTTATGTGTCATTCTCTGCGAATAGAACAGAAAATAATTTCGTAGTTGAGGGTGATAAACTGAGACAAAATAGTTTTATATTTAAAGCTGGTAAAAAAATTGGAAAACTGAAAATTGATGGTAATATCAACTATATTAATAGAATAGTATCCACTACCAACTCATCTTTATATGATGATATTCTTCAAACTCCTACTAATAATAACATTAAGCTTTATAGAAATAGTGGAATTGAAGGCTACTACACTGGATATGCTGTAAATCCATACTGGACTATCGATCATGAAAGATATGACAGACATAGTGATTACTTTAGTGCCATTCTTGGTTTAGATTATGAATTGAATAAGAATATCAATATTACGTATAACGGAAACGTTACAACTAGAGGTATGACTTATACGAGACATAATGATGGTGCAATTTTTACTAAAACATATAATCTTCCTGGAACATCTATTGATGGAATTACTTTCGGTGATTTAGGAAATGGTGATATAACGTCTTGGTTCTATGAAAGTACATCTAAGGAGAGAAATTACTATGGTGACTTAATGGTGAACTTTAATTACGAGCTAACAGATAAAATCGGATTAAAGTTTAACATCGGGAATAACATTCAGGACAGAACATTTAATGTAACATCTGTAGGAGGTAATAATTTAGATATTGCAGGATGGTATCATATCAAAAATGTACTTAATCCAGATCCTTATTCAAGTGCTAATTTAGATAACTATCAGACAAACAGTAGAATTATTGCTGGATTTGCTAACTTGGATTTAAACTATAATGATTATTTATTCTTAAACTCTACATTTAGAATTGAGCAGTCTTCTGTATTGTCAACAAGACCATATAGCTCTGGGAAAAGAACAAATCCTGTTTATCCTTATTATTCAGTAGGTTTGTCTTTTGTACCAACTAAAGCATTTCAGAGCTTAAAAGGAGATATTCTTAACTACGCAAAAATTACAGGTTCATTTACAAGAGTAGGTAATACAACTGCAGTAGATCCTTACAGAACAGATGAAATCGGAGTGTTCCCAACAGGTTTTCCATTTAATGGTTTAAGTTCATATATTAATAATCAAACACCTACATCAGTAAATATTAAACCTGAATTTGTTAATACTTTAGATTTTGGATTATCTCTAGGATTCCTAAAAGACAGAATCAGATTAGATGCTTCTGTTTATCAATCTACAACTGATGACTTAATTACTGCAAGAACTGCATCAAGTGCATCTGGATTAACAAGTATTCTTGATAATGTGGGTAAAATGAGATTAAGAGGGCTTGAGCTTGATTTAGGGTTAACGCCAATCAAAACAAGTGATTTTACCTGGGATATGAAAGTGTCATATTCTACTTACAGATCTAAAGTATTGGAATTGGCTGATGGTGCTGATGAAGTATCTTTATTAAGCAGTAGTTCAGCAGCAGTAGGTATTTTCGCTGTGAAAGGATCTGATTTTCCTGTTATCAAAGGAAGTGCATTCCAGAGAGACGATCAAGGAAGAATTATTGTTGACTCTAAAGGAAATCCTTTAACAACAAGTAATCTTCAGGTTTTAGGAAGAGCTACTCCTGATTATATTCTTGGGTTCTCAACTAATATTAAGTATAAAGGATTCACATTATCTGCAATGGGAGACTTTAGAAAAGGAGGTAAATTTGTTTCGTTTACGAAAAACCTACTTGCCTTTACAGGAGGGTTAGAAGAATCAGCTGAATTTGATAGAACTCAAGGATATGTTGTTCCTAACTCAGTACAAAACACGGGTACTGCAGCAAATCCGATATACACTCCTAACAATACACCAGTAGGTGGAGCAGGAACTTATACTAACGTTACCAACTACTTCTCAAGTAGTGCGTATAGAGCTGTTGGAGAAAACTTAGTAGTTGATGCTACCGCGTTAAAGATTAGAGAAATTGCATTAAGCTATGATATACCAAAATCAGTCTTAAGTTCTACATTCTTGAATTCATTGACAGTAGGTGTTTACTCAAGGAACCCATTCTTTAAGTATGCGGATAACAATAGAAACTACGCGGATCCCGAAACTGCAAGTACAACAGGAAATGCTGCTGGTTTTGCTTATACAACACAGTATCCATCAACTAGAAGCTTTGGGGTGAATCTTAAAGCATCTTTCTAAACTTTAATTAATTATTACTTGAAAATGAAAAAATTTAAATATACAATACTAGGTTTAATTGTTGCCTCTATGACGTTGACTTCATGTGATCATTATCTGGATATTAATGAAAATCCAAATAGTATCCATGCAGAAGCTATTACGCCAACTTTATTGTTCCCTGGTGCTGTTGCTCAGACTTATAGAACACAAGCTACATGGATGAATAGATTTGGTGGTCTTATGATGAATTCCTATGCAGGTAACTCTTATTCTTTTGGAGCTCCGTTTGGGAATGAATATACTTTGAATGTAGATAGTTCTTTTTATCCACAGATTTGGGATGGATTATACAGAAACGTAAGTAACTTCGTTGCTATTGAGAAATATGATAACTCTACTCACAAATATGATAACTATGTAGCTGCTGCAAAAGTGATGAAAGCTTTTTACATGCAAACTATCGTAGATTTATATGGCGATGCTCCATATTCTCAAGCATTTATGGGTCAGGCTAATGCAACTCCAAAATATGACAATGATGAAGAAATCTACAAATCATTAATTCTTGGTCTGAATGATGCTATCACTCTTATAGATAATGGAAATGCCGCTGCACTTGAACTAGGTGCCACTGATATTGTTTTTCAGGGAACAATGGATAGCTGGAAGCGTCTTGCGAATACTGTGAAGTTAAGAATGTTGATAAGAATGTCTAAAGTAACAGGATCAATGGCTGCTTTTAGAGATCAGCAACTTCAGACTTTATCAGGAGCAAAATTCGTAGAAGCAGATGTTTTAGTAAACCCTGGATACAGTGCTGCTAATGATGATCAACAGAATCCATTTTATGGATACTATGTAAGAAACAGTTCAAACTCTCAGTTGCAGAATAATACATTATTTACGGCATCTGAGCATATTGCTACTTGCCTTAATGGTAATCCTTATAATATGACAGATAATGTTTATCAGAAGTTTAATGGTATCATTGATGGAAGAAGAGCAAGAATGTTCTCTTTAGTTACTTATAATGGTCTTCCTGTTGTAAAAGGTGTTAGGCAAGGTGCTACACCTGGTCAACCAGGAGCTCCGACAGATCTTACAACGGTTTCAAGATTTGGAAATGGTTGGATATTTGGTCAAGGTAGTCCTAGTACTACTGCTCAACTGACTTCAGTAGGTTCTGCTAAATCAGGGGTTTTAATGACCCGTTCAGAAAGTGAGTTTCTTCAGGCTGAAGCAGCTGTTAGATATCCATCTATCTTCGCTAATGGTCAGGCTAAGTTCGAAAATGGTATCAAAGCATCTTTTGATTACTTATATGCCACAGCAGGCTCTTCTGCTACCTATATTGCTGCAATCCAAGCTAAGGTAGGTTTAGGATGGACTGGTACTAATGATAATAAGATTGAAGCAATCATGACTCAGAAATGGTTAGCTACTGCTGGAATTAACCCTACAGAATCTTTCATTGATTATAACAGAACTGGTTTCCCGATTACTCCTATGGCAACAACTTCAGCGAAGCCTAATAAGCCGTACAGATTAATGTATCCTTCATCTGAATATGTTGCTAACTCAGCGAACGTTCCTCAGATTTCAAACGCTCAATGTTTTACTAAGAACCAAACAACTCCATTCTGGAATCAGAACTAATTCTTATAAAAACAATTTTAATATATTTTACCGCCTTCGGGCGGTTTTTTTATTTTTTAGATCTAATTTCTCTTCCTGTATATAAATATGCTAAGCATAGTATGATTGGTGGGATATACGCTGTTTTCTTATTTATTTTTTTTCAAATTATTGATATTCAGGTTGTTTTATTTCTATTTGATTCTTGTTAATATAGATAATATCAATTTAAATGATTGTTATTATTTCTTAAAAAAATATAATGATTAAACAACTTGTTTTTGTTAAATATTTAGTTTTTAACTAATTTTAGTGCGTTATTTGTTGTTTTTGTTTTTGAATTTTGAAATATGTGTATTTTTTTTAATTTTTGCTTTGTGGTATTAAGAAAGTTTTACAAATTTGTAGGGTACAAAATTAATTTGATATGAAGAAACTAACAGCAAGTCTTCTTGTTTTAGTATTATCTTCTTCTATAGCTGTTGCAAATGCCCAGCAAAAGAATGATACTATTAAAACAAAAGAGATCGAGGGCGTGGTTGTAACCGCACTCGGAATTAAGAGAGAGAAAAAATCTCTGGGGTATGCTTCTGAAGAAGTAAAAGCGGAAGCACTAACAGGTGGAACAACAAATACGGGGAACGTCGCAGGACTACTTTCAGGTAAAGTAGCCGGTCTTCAGGTTAACACAAACAACAACTTTGGTGGATCATCAAACTTATTGATCAGAGGATATAAATCTTTGTCAGGAGGATCTCCGCTTATCGTACTTGATGGATCTCCTGTGAATAACGGAAGTGTTAAGGGAAGTGTTTTTGATTACGGAAACTTCTTGTCTGATATCAATCAGAATGATATTGAAAGTATAAATGTTTTGAAAGGAGCTGCTGCTTCTGCTTTATACGGCGAAAGAGGAAGTGATGGTGTAATTTTGATTGTTACCAAAAGTGGTCGTGGAAAACAAGACGGAAGTTGGGGAGTAACATTGAACTCAAACATCAATGTAGGTTTTATTGATAAATCTACTTTCCCTAAATATCAATCAAGATATGGAGCCGGTTATGGCCCATTATACGGAGACAATGGTAATGAATATTTCAACCATGATCCTAATACTGGAGAACTTCAGGTGCCATTTACCGAAGATGCTTCTTATGGAGCCGAGTTTAATCCTAATTTGTTAGTTCGTCAATGGTATTCCTACGATCCGACCTCTCCTTATTATGGGAAGGCAACACCTTGGGTTGCCGCTAAAAATGGCCCAATTAAATTCTTTGAGACTCCGGTAACTTATGTTAACTCAATTTCATTAGAGAAAGGAAATAAATCATCAAACATATCTTTGTCATATTCAAATATGCTTTCCAATGGTTTATTACCAAATTCAGATTTGAGAAAAAATAACTTAACGGCAAAGTTCAGCTATGACTTTACAGATAAACTTCATGCTACAGTATTTTCAACTTTAACAATTCAGGATACGAAAGGTAGAAATGAAACAGGATATTCCGATAATATTGTAACTGGGTTCAGGCAATGGTGGCAGACAAACGTTGACATTTATGAGTTAAGAGACGCTTATGCCAGAACAAATAACAGTAACAATACATGGAACAGAACTTCTGGAGCAGATGGAACACCTGCTTATTGGAATAACCCATATTTCCAGAGATATAATAACTATCAAACTGACTCCAGAACAAGAACATTCAGTTATGCACAGTTGAAGTATGATATCTCAAAGAACTTTGGAATTACTGGGAAATTATCTTACGACAACATGCAAATGCTGATTGAAGAGAGGTTGGCTAATGGCTCATTACCACAGGCATTTGGAGCTTCAGGAAATAATGTGACTTCAGGATATTCCCGTCAGGATGTAAGAACTTCTGAAACCAATTTTGATTTATTCGCTAATTATAAATTCGATATTATAGAAGACTTAAATGTTAGCGGTATCGTAGGAGGAAACGTAAGGAGGAACCTAAGTGATGCTGTGTATGTAAGTACAGAAGGTGGTCTTGCAACGCCGGGGTTATTTGCAATTTCTAACTCTGCAAGTCCAATCATTCCGCCAGATGAAAACTATGCAAAATGGCTTACATCGAGTTTATATGCAACGGCTTCTTTCGGATATAAAAATTTATTATTTGTAGACGGAACGTATAGAGTAGACAGAAGTTCAAATCTTCCAAAAGCTAATAATACTTATGATTACTATTCAGCAACAGGGTCTTTAATTCTTTCAGAATTATGGAAGCAAAACTGGTTAAGTTTCTGGAAAGTAAGAGCTAATTATGCAGAAGTAGGTTCATCCACTGTGAATTATCAATTAAATAATACTTATAGAGTAAGAGGAGGATTTGGAAGCACAGGATTGGTTAATCAGTCGTATTTCTTAGCAAATCCAGATCTTAAGCCACAGAGATCAAAAGAAGTAGAATTCGGTATGGAAGCTCAATTCTTAAAAAATAGATTAGGTTTTGATATTGCTGTTTATAAAACGCGTACTCTTGATCAAATCATCAATCTTCCGGTTTCTTCAGCTACTGGGTATAGAACCTTCCTTGTAAATGCAGGGCAGATTAATAATAAAGGTATTGAAGTTCAGTTAAATGGTACGCCAATTAAAAATTCTAACTTTAGCTGGGATATTGATGTCAACTGGTCTAAAAACGAAAATGAAGTGGTATCCCTTTATGGTGATTCTCAAAACTATTTGTTAGCACAATATCAGGGAGGAGTTTCTCTAAACGCGAGAGTAGGGCAGGCATTTGGAGCCTTGGTTGGTTCAGATTATGTCTATAATGCTAATGGAGAACGCGTAATAGATCCAGCTAACGGTAGATATTTAAGAAATCCAAATCAGGTAATTGGTAATATTACTCCGGATTGGATTGGAGGTATCAGAAACAGCTTTACTTATAAAGGAATTTCTGTTAGTTTCCTAATTGATATCAAGCATGGTGGAGATGTATTCTCTACAGATATGTATTATGGTCTTGCTACCGGATTATATGAAGAAACAGCTGTAGGTGACTACAGAACTGCAGGTGTTGTTCATCCTGGTGTAAATCCTAACGGACAGGTAAATACAACTCCTACAAGTTCACCTGATACTTTTGGTAACGTAGATGGATATAGAAGAATGCCGAATAGCAGATTCGTGTATGATGCTTCTTACGTGAAGTTGCGAGAAGCTAGTATTGGTTACAGTCTTCCAAAATCAATTCTTGCTAATACTTCTATACAGGAAGCTAAAATTTCTTTAGTTGGAAGAAACCTTTGGATCATCCACAAAAATTTACCTTATGCAGATCCTGAAGCAGGAACTGGAAACGGGTTGGCTTCAAAAGGAAACTCTATTGGAGTGCTTCCTACAACACGTGACATCGGTATCAATGTAACATTAAAATTCTAACAAAAACATGAAAAAGATAATTTTAATATTAAGTCTAATTTCTTTAACTGTGGCCACCACTTCTTGTGAACGTGATATCACATCTTTGAATGAAGACCCAAAACACCCGTCAATTGTTCCTTCAGGATTATTGGTGGCAAGTGCAGAGCAGGAATTAATATCACAATTATTAACACCAAACGTTAATAATAATATAGCAAGGTTATTTACTCAGCAGTGGGCACAAACAACCTATATTGATGAATCCAACTATGACATGGTTACACGACCTATACCACGAAATCATTATAACAGATTAATGGCTACTAGTTCTGCTGTTGTTCATTCGCCAGGGGTTCTTTCTGCCCTTAGAGATGCAAAACAATTTCTTCAAAATGAAGGAATGAGTGCTGCAAAGAAAGCCAATAATGAAGCAATAATTGAACTTATTAGCGTATACGCGTGGGCAAATCTGGTTGATACCTATGGAGATGTTCCTTATTTTGGAGCTTTAAAAGCTGTTCCTGGAAATCCAGGGGCTTCAGAAATTCCTTATGACGATGCAAAAACAATTTACATAGATTTGATCAAAAGAATAGATGCTGCTACAGCCATGATCAATACTAGTGAAAGTGGTTATACAGACGATTTGTTCTATAAGGGAAATATGACAAATTGGAAAAAAATGGGTAATTCCTTAAAATTCAGATTAGCAGTAACATTAGCAGACGTTGATCCGACATTAGCTAAAACCCATGCAGAAGCTGCTTATGCTGCGGGATTATTTGAGGGTAAAGAGGATAACTTTGGATTAACTGCTTTCCCTTCGGGATTATTTGCTAATCCTGTTTATCAAGAGGTAGTGCAATCTGGTAGAAATGACTTTATTCCATCAGAAATGTTAGTAAACTATATGAATTCTACTTCAGATCCTAGAAGAGGAAAATGGTTTACTAAAGTAGGAGGAAGTTATGTAGGAGGTGTTTATGGATCTGGTAACTCATTTGGTGCATACTCCCATATGACTTCTTCAAAACCTAATGATGCAGGAGAAGATGGATATATGCTTATTGCAGAGAATGCTCAAGGGTTTTTATTAGATTACTCAGAAATTTCATTCTTAAGAGCTGAAGCAGCAGCACGCGGATTTAGTGTAGGAGGAACAGCAGCAGGCCTTTATGGACAAGCAATCACAGCCTCCATGACAGAATATGGAATTTCTCCTACAGTTGCAGCTACATTTATTGCCACCAATCCTTACGATGCTTCAAACTGGAGAAAATCAATTGGTTTCCAGGCTTGGGTTGCAATGTTTAATAAAGGATTCCAGGCATGGAATTTTGCGAGAAGATTAAACTACCCTGTGTTTGAAAATCCAGAAGATTCTGCAGTAGAATCTGTTCCGGTAAGAATGAAGTATTCTGATCAGGAATATTTGCTTAACAAAACTAATGTTGAGAAAGCTGCTGCAAAAATTGGAGGAGATAAAGTATCAACAAAAATTTTCTGGGACGTAAATTAGTGTAATTGTCCTTTGAAGTTAATAATAAATGGTATTCCTGTAGCAATACAGGAATATCTTGTTTAAAAAAAATATACAATACAATATGAAGTTTTTGATCGGGCTTATTGCCATAATGGGAATTATTTCATGCAGCAGTGGTGATGACAGAAGTAATTCTATAACAGAAGAAGTAGGTATTAATGGTACATGGAAGCCATCCCGATATGAGTTTAAAGGGAAAAGCTATCCTGTATCCACTTGTGAAAAAAAGGGACAGATACTTATTAATACCGACTTTTCGGGAGTGTATGAAAGATATGAAGCTGGTGTTGGATCAGAAGAGTGTATAAAGCCTGAGTCCTATTCAGGGAAATGGGCCTACGATAAGATGTATGGTAAATTAACACTTACTTATACGGAAGCGGGAGTGAGTAAAACCTCACAAAAAACAGTGGAAGATTTTTCAGCTACTGAGCTTAAAATTGCTGACGGTTCTAAAAATGTAGATGGAATCACAGGTAATGATGATGCTGTATTAGTTTATATAAAAGAATAAAAATACTTAAGAAACCGCCTTCGGGCGGTTTTTTTATTTGTAATTATAACGTAAGGTCAATGATATCGGTTGGATAGATATGTGAGATTATTTTTAAATTGATTTTTTATTTCATATTAATTTATTATCTTAGTCTAATGAGACTTTTACAGCCTTTACAAACTAAATTAAAAAATATTATTATGAAAAATCTAAAAAAATTATCGAAATCAGAATTAAAAAAAATTGCAGGTGGATGGGTTCCCCAGCCAGGACAGAGTTGTCCGGAAGGAACTTGTCAGTATACAGAAAATGGACCTTGTAGAATTTACAATCCGGACAAATGTTATTAATAACTCTATAGCTTAAAAGCTAAAGGAATAACGTTTATGAATTAATAAAAGAGTTCGGTAATTGTTACCGAACTCTTTCCGTATATTTGTACTTCAAAATTTTGAAATGAAATACGGGCTAATTACATGTGGCCTATGAAAAAATAAGTATGAACACATGAATATTAAAGATATTATAGAAGAAAAACTTTCGGAGGTTATTTTAAATGTATATCAGTTAAAAGACATGAAACTGGAAGTTCAGGAAAATAAAACAGAATTTGAAGGTGATTTCACCATTGTCACTTTTCCGTTGGTAAAACAATTGAAGAAAAATCCTGAAAGTATCGGGGTTGAATTAGGTGAAGCGTTAACAGAACAGACGGAACTTTTCGAAAGCTTTAATGTAGTAAAAGGTTTCCTGAATGTTAAAGTGAAAAACCAGCTGTTTGTGGATAACTTCAGATCGGTAAGCAAGAATTTTTCCACTATAGAAAAGAAAAATGCCACGGTAATGGTAGAATATTCTTCACCAAATACCAACAAACCATTGCATTTAGGGCATATCAGAAATAATTTATTAGGATTCTCAGTCGCTCAGATTTTAAAAGAGGCCGGATATGATGTAATCAAAACTCAGATCATCAATGACAGAGGGATTCACATCTGTAAATCTATGCTGGCATGGGAGAAATTCGGGAACGGAGCAACTCCTGAAACAACCAATACCAAAGGAGACAAATTTGTTGGAAACTATTATGTAGAATTTGACAAAAATTATAAAAAAGAAATTGCAGAGCTTGTAGAACAAGGGGTAGGAGAAGAGCAGGCTAAAAAAGATGCTCCGGTAATGAAGGAAGCTCAGAAAATGCTGTTGGATTGGGAAAATGGAGATGAAACAGTGAGAGCGCTTTGGGCGGAAATGAATTCATGGGTTTATAAAGGATTCAATGAAACGTATAAGAGATTAGGCGTTGGCTTTGACCAGGTTCAGTATGAAAGCAATACCTATATTTTAGGAAAAGATCTTATTCAGGCAGGATTGGATAAAGGCGTTTTGTATCAGAAAGAAGACGGTTCTGTTTGGTGTGACCTTACCGATGAAGGTCTTGATCAGAAGCTGTTACTTCGTTCAGACGGTACTTCAGTCTATATGACTCAGGATCTTGGAACGGCAGTGGAGCGTTTTAAGCAAAATAATATCCAGAAACTGATCTATACTGTAGGAAACGAACAGGATTATCACTTCCAGGTTTTATTTAAAATCCTGAAAAAATTAGGATATGAATGGGCAGATCAGTTATTCCACCTTTCTTACGGGATGGTAGAGCTTCCTGAAGGTAAAATGAAATCCCGTGAAGGAACTGTAGTAGATGCGGATGATCTGATGCAGGAAATGTATGAAACAGCAAAATCCAAAGCTCAGGAATTAGGAAAACTGGAGAACCTTTCTGAAGAAGATAAAGAAGCATCTTATGAAACAGTAGGATTGGGAGCTTTAAAATATTTTATGCTGAAAGTAGATCCAAAGAAAAAGATGCTTTTCAACCCTGCAGAAAGTATTGATTTCAATGGAAATACAGGGCCGTTTATTCAATATACCTATGCGCGAATTCAGTCATTATTGTCTAAAGCAGGTACTTTGCAGACAGAAACAGCGGATATTGAATTAAATCAGTCTGAAAAAGAATTGATCATGCAGTTGGCCAACTTTAAAACTGTAGTCGCTAAATCAGCGGAAACTTTAAGCCCGGCTTTGGTGGCAAACTATGTATACGATCTTGTGAAAGCATACAACTCTTTCTATCAGAATAATCCGATTCTGAATCAGGAAGATGAAAATGTAAAACAATTCCGTTTGAATATTTCAGATCTCACAGCAAAGACAATTAAAAAATCGTTGGAACTCTTGGGAATCGGAACCGTAAACAGAATGTAAAAATAGAAAGCCTCCTGAAATTTTTCAGGAGGCTTTCTTCTTTTTTATATATCAATAATCTCGTATCAGAAATATCCCGGATCTCAAAATCTCGCAACCCGAACCCTGTAACCCGAACCTACGTTTTATCGCTACTTTCACCCTGCATCTGTTTCAGACTATCCGCATACAACTTAGCAGGAGTCCATCGTGCATGTTTGGAAAGAACTACTTTATATCCCTTTTTGTAAGTATATACTTTAGTAAATTCTGCGCCGAAGAATATCAGCATACAGGAATAATTGATCCACATCATAATCAGAATGACTGTTCCAGCAGCACCAAAGGCTGAAGTAGGTTTTACCTGATTAAAATAAAGACTTAATAAAAATTTTCCGAGGGTAAATAAAACCGTAGTCAGGAATGCTCCTTTCCATACCGGTTTCCAGCTGACTAAAACATCGGGCAGTACTTTAAACATCAAAGCAAATAACAGCATCACAAGGCCAAAACCGACGGCGAAATTGACGACCTCTACCAACATATACGTTTCAAAACCAAAATATTGGGTGATAATCGTATTAAAAAGGCTGATCAGAGAAGATAAAATCATGGTAATCATCAGAAGAAATCCCAGAATAAGAATCATTCCCAAAGAATTCGCTCTGTCCAGTAAAAATTTGACTAATGCCTTTTTGGGAGCAGCTTCTACTTCCCAAAGTGTATTTAATGAATGTTGCAGCTGAAAGAAGAGTGTAGTAGAACCGAAAACCAATGATCCAACTCCAACTGCCTTCATAAAAATATTCTTTTTGTCAATAAGAGCACCGGCGAGCATACCTTCGATACTTTTTGCCACGTCCGGTCCCATAATACCACTGATCTGTGTGCTGATCTGTCCGCGAATGGCTTCTTCCCCAAAGAAATTTCCAAGTACCCAGATAATAATAATCAATAATCCCGGAATAGAAAAGATGGCATAATACGCAAGACTTGCTGAATCTTTTGATGCAGTAGAATTGTTCCATTCAGTGAATGTATCTTTTAAAACTTCCCAGAAAAATTTAGCGGTTTTGATCATATTAAAAAGGATATCCGATGGCAATATTTAAAACAAGATTGTCTTTTCTCCAGCTTGAGTCTCCGAAATTAATTTTATCGAAGGCCCATCTGTCCCCTTTCTGATAGTAAGGAACTCTCAGTGGCATCGCAAGATCCAGTCTTAAAATCAGGATAGAAAAATCCAGTCTCAGACCTACTCCGGCTCCCACCGCAATTTCATTTAAAAAATCTTTTGAAAACTTAGCCCCGGGTCTGTTTTCATCATCATGAAGAAGCCAGATATTTCCGGCATCTACAAACACGGCAGCATTTAAAAATTTATAAAGATTGACTCTGTACTCTGCATTTAATTCCAGTTTGATATCTCCGGACTGGTCAAAGTAAGTCCCAGGATCTATAGTTCTCGGGTCAAAACTTCCCGGTCCTAATGTTCTTGCACGGAATGCCCTGATACTGTTACTTCCTCCTGAGAAAAACTGTTTAGAGAAAGGAATATACTCTGAGTTTCCGTATGGATAGGCAATTCCTCCAATAAATCTCGTAGCCAGTGAAGACTTTTCACTGAACTTATGATAGAATCTGAAATCGTTTTCAATCTTTACATATTGGCTGAAAGGAATACCAAATATTTTCTTTTCCTTATCTTTTTTTACATCAGCTCCGGTAAGCAATCCCGTAATATTTCCAGCAAGATCAAGCGTACCTTTATAATAAACGGTGTTGGTCTTTGGAAGCATGGTATTGGTATAGGTATAAGAATAGGTAGGGCCGAAAATAAGCTGCTTTGCCACAACTCTTGCCATTGCTGGATTCTTCTTTGATATTGAATCATATTCTGCGGTAACCTTTGCCGGGGACACCAAAGTAATATCAATCACTTTCAGATCATGTTCTTTTCTTGCGTTTTCTTTCCACACATATCCGAATGATCCGGTGAAATTATTTAGGGTATAATATTGTGTTCTGTTCTGGAATTCATATCCCAATGTGATATTCGTTCTGGGAACAAATTCACTGGAAGAATGAAAACGAAATGGTGCTACAATTCGTGGGATTGAAAGCTGTACGTTTGTTCCTGCACGGAAAATATTATTGGCATTTTGAGCCCCTCCCATCTGGAAATCAAAAGCTCCATAGATGGCAGCTTTAAATTGTTCTGCACCTCTGAAGAAATTTCTGTGGGTCCAGTTCAGGTTCAGCTCACTACCCGCATAGTTGGCGGAATTGGTCCTTCCCAATGCTTCCAAACGAAGCGATTGTACCTGTCTTGGAGTCAACAAATAATAGGCATCAAATTTATGGCTTAAAGAATCAGATACAATAAACTCGTTCTTTACAAATTTGAATACTCCCAGACTGATCAATCGGTTAAGAGTTAAATTGTGGTTCGAACGGTTGTAAAGATCTCCTTTTTTGAAATATAAAGCTCTGTCAAAAATTTTCGGTTTAAATTTATGCTGCGGATCAATGACGTAAATGTCATCAAAACGATATTTGGAAAGAGAATCTTTATCCATCGGGATACTGTATTTACCATCTTTTACATCCTGAATATTGTAATTGGGAAATACGATAACATTATCAATACTGAACTGCTGCGTTGCCAAATCAGGAGTGTTATCTTTTAGTTTTACGTTAAGTTCAACTTTATGATTTTTACTCACCGTACTGTCCGCCTGCACGATAATATTATCAGGATGGAAATAATAAAAACCTCGTTCCTTTAGCCTGTTGTCAATTCTTTCTCTTTCTGCTTTGATGACATCCAGGTCAAATGGTCTTCCGTTTTTAAGAAGAGTTTTCTCCGTAAGGTTTTGAATTTCATGATTGACCAGTGTAGAATCTTTCTGGAATTTTACACCGTCTATCAGGTATCTTGAACCAGGCCTTACTGTATAAATAACCTGAGCTTTTTTGTTCTTTGAAACAGTGTCATAAGTAGCTCTGGCATTGAAATATCCTTTGTTTTCAGAATAATTTTCAATGATATCTTTATTGAACTCACGATCTACATCTCCCAATAATACTGGTTTTTCACCCACTTTATATTTAAGCCAGTAATTAAAGCCTTTGTCTTTTTTAGGCTCCTTGGCAATATTATAAAAATACAGCTTGGGACGTAGTCCTAAAAATGTGGAATTAGGCTTTGGAGTGAGATTCGCTTCCAGTGCAGACTCAAGATCTTTTTTTTCTTTTTTGGAAATCGTATCATTTTCAATCTTTACTTTGGCTCCCGTATAGAGCATCTGGCCCTCTTTCAAAAACCTGGTGTTGCCGCACGAGATTACCGTGGATGCCATCCCGGAAACCAACAGATACTTACAATATATATGGAACTTATTATTCATTATTTAAATTCTACCACTTGGTTATTTTGATTTTTTTTCTGCTTTTTCTCTTTAGATTTCTGGAAAATCTCCCGGAACTTGTCATAATCCAATGTAATAATAAATCCGACGCCGGTTTCTATGATCTGTCCCTGAAGAGCTACCTGATATTCATCCTTACGATAAGCACGAAGCATATACCTTCCATCTTTGGAAAGGCTGTAATCTACGGATACATTCCCCGCAATATTGGTCATGTTTTCATTCTGGCGTGCCTGGCCTTCCAGTCCGAAGTTACTTCCTACCGTTACTTTTAGTCGGTCATTCAATAATTTTTTACTGATATCTACATTCAGGTCGGTGCGGGTATTTTTCTCTCCGGTGGAATAATCTTCTGAAGAATCAAGTCCAAAATTAAGATCTACTCCTTTAATCAGGCCTGCTGCAAGATTATTCAGCTGCTGGGAAAGGATTTTACTCACACTCTGTCTTGCCATGGTTTCTGCAGACATTCCGGCACCGCTTTCAAACGGATTTTCTCCTATAAAACGGTTCAGAAGCAATAAGGCAAATACCTGTTTGTTCAGCTCAGACTCCTGAGTTCTTATCTGGGCAAGTTTCTGATCTACAACATCTTTTACATTCGTAGATACAGAATTATTTTTCTCATCTGTAGTAATATCGAAAGTAAGCTGAGGTTTCAATAATTCTCCTTTCATTTTCAATAAAGCATTGAAAGGAACCCTCTGCTTAAACTGATTCATGGTTGAGGCACTCTCTCCACTGATCTGCTGCTCCACAAGGTCAATAGGTGGTGCTTCTGTTTTATATACGGCAGTAATATCCATTTGAGCCATAGTAGGTTCACCTGTCCAGGTAATGGTACTGCCTTTCTGAATGTCAAATTTACGTTTCAGGAAACTCACCGAAAGATCATAACTTCCTTTTTCCACTTCATATACTCCTACCAGCGTAGTTTTTCCTGACGGATCTATTCCTCCGGTTAATTCAGCTTCACCCTGAAGCTGTACAAAATCACCATTGGCTTTATCAATGATCAGCGACAGTTTTGCCTCTTTGCTGACTTCAATATTAACACTTACATCCATTCCTTTGATGCGGCTCTGCGCATTAAGAGAATCTGCTTTGATTGTTTTGTTTAAAACCACCTGATCCTGATCCACAAATTCTACAATACCATCTCTCTCCTGTAAAGTAGGGCTGGATTGAGGAAGAACAAACGTGAAATCAGTGTTGTCTGCCACGCTCAGTCTTCCGTCTACTTTTGGAAGATCAAGGTTTCCACGAATATGAAGTCCGGCATCAATGGCCAGAATACCATACATCATCGCATCATTTGATTTCTCTGAATTGACAACTTTGAAGTCTTTTGCATTCACATCCAGATTAAAGGCAAAATCTCTGTAGGTTTGGGTAAGAACCTGCCCGTCCACCACAAGAGCATTTCCGTCCTTGTCTTTGATTTTGAACTGATCAAACTCAATTCCGCGGCTGGTAAAATCTATTTCATCACTAAGGTGTCTGAAATCACTTCCCGTTTTGGCAATTTCCAATCCGGCATCATTGAATTTCACTTTTCCTAAAATATTCGGTTTATCTGTAGTTCCGCTGATCTTTAAGTTTCCTGATAGATAACCTTCTGTATTGGTAATAGCATTCATAGAGAATCCCTGAATACTCTTCATCTGAAGCTGGTTGATCGCCATATTCAGATCAAAAGTACTGGAAGAGGTATTATAATCCCCAAGGATTTTTACGTCATTGTTATTTCCCGAAAGGGCAATATCAGCATTTAAAACCTTCGGTGAGGCATTATTCACTTTTACAGCAAGGTTTCCGACAGGACTTCCATAGACAATTAAGTCTGAAATATTCAGGTCGGAAGTGAATGTCATATTTTTAGTCACATCACGAAGCTGCGCCGTACCATTGATCGTTCCTCTTGCCAGAACCGTATCTTTTTTAATAAGTTCCGTAATGGTTTCAATTTTAAAATCTTTCAACGAAATATTCAAAGGGCTGCTTGGGCTGCTGCTTTCAGACTGTACAGCAATTTCACTGCTGCCATTAGACAAGATGAAGTTATCCGCCAGAATTCCTTTATTGCTGATCTGAATTTTATTGTTTTCAGCAACATTCCAGTCCGTATAATTCAGTTTCAACCCGTTCGGGTTCAGAGATATTTCGGTAATATCATTCAACGATTTTGCATTTCCTGCAATCAGGAACTGAGTGGCGTCTTTCTCATCTTTTGTGGTAACATTGTATCGGATGGTATTGTCCGCAACATCCCCATCAATACTGATTTTATTTAAAGAAAAGCTTGAGCTTTTTAAAGCCGCTACATTCAGACTGTACTGCAATGCCTGATTTTCATTGGTGACTTTTAAAGCACCTTTTTCAATGGTATTTTCACCATATAATAATCTTGGTATTTGGCCGTCAATTTCAATTTTCTGAGAATCTGCATCATAATTTCCAACAAGATTGATGGTTTCAAAATCTTTCAGATCCGGCGCAAACTTTCTGATCAGATCATCATTTTTGATTTTAGCCGTAAAAGTAAAATGTTGTCCTGGATCAATTTTCTGTTTGTTATCCGGCTTCTGGAACTGGTAATACTGATTCACAGTTTTCGTTAAAGCACCAAAAATCTGAGTCAATTTATATTTACCTTTCAGTTCCACATCTGCGATCTGGGAATTGAAAATAATCTGAGTAGAATCTGTTGTGGAAGAAGCCTTCAGATTGACTTCCTGTACAGGATAAACCTCTTTGGTATCCGAGAACGCGAAATCTTTAAGGTTGAGATATCCATTTAAATTATTGGGATCTAAGCTGGTGAAATCTCCATCAATTTTTCCGGCAATAATCATTGGTTTTTCATAGAAGCCAAGTTTGTTGACATCCAGTTTGATGACTTCTCCGTTCACTTTTACCGTAGGATTTTTTTCGTCATAAACCCCGGAAGCGGTCAGCTGCAAACTGGCATTCGGGTCTTTTGAATCTAAAATAACATGATAAGCTCCTTTATTGATCTTTCCGGTAAGGTTCATGTTTTGGTAACGATATCCTTTGTAGACTGCGGAAGCAACGTGACCTTTTAAATCTGCATTGGCATTTTTAAAATCAAAACTTTCCCCTTTGGCTGCAATTTGTGCAGTGATAGGACCAATATCTTTATTCTGAATGATTTTCCCAACCTGTATACCCTGAAGATTGGCTTTCACATCATACAATTCATGATTTTTTCTTCGCATGTCTACCTGTGCGATGATGGCAGCGTTTCCCAAAGTAGAGTAGAGGTTGAGATCTGTATTTATCGCTTTCGTTGTTCCTTTTGCATTTCCTTTGATGCTGAAATGGGAAGGAAGCGAAATATTCGAAGGGATTGTATTTTTAGGGACAAGATTGAATATCGTCTTAGCATTGGATGAAAATTCCCCTATTCTCAGGTCATAATACAACTGATCCGGATTCATCGCATTTTTGATCCTTCCGGAAGCCATTACCCTTAGCTGATCCAGCCCTGAAACTTTGAGATCCTGAATTAAAAGATCATTCACGCTTCCTTTTACATTCGCATTTACGTTTAGGATAGCATTCGGATATTTATTGAACGGAACCGTATTTCTCAATGTCGGAACCAGATTCAGAATGTCGGAAAACCCTATTTTTGAATCTTTGATATTGGCCGAAATCTTTACAGCACCTAAGTTTGAGCTAAGCTGGTCGATAGAATTATAGTTTAAAACAACCTCATCACGCAGTATTGTTTTTGGAGTCTGCAGATAAAGATCTTTAAGATAAGCCTCCTTTTCAGCATACACAAAATCGGTATTGAACTTTTGAATATCCAGCCCTCTGCCTTCTTTGATTTCTGCTGAGTTTACTGTTCCTGCAAAGGTGTTGTTCTCCATTTTGAAGCTTCTCACCTCCACGTTCATCTTTGAAAAATTAAGGTGGTTGAAGTCCATTCCCTGTTTAGTAGGAGCGATAGCGGTATTGTTATAATTGACCTTTACATCGTTCAAAACAAGTTTTCCTAAGAGGAGTTTCATAGCTTTATCCTGATCAGAGGCTTTGGAAACTTCAGGTTCTTTGGTTGTTTTAGGATTGGCATTCTGAGCGGGAAGATAAAGATTGGCATTAATGTCTGCTCCCGAAAGAAAAACATTCGCTACGTTGAAAGCGTTGTTTTCAAGATCCAGTTTGTTGACCTTAGTGCTAAGTTCTTTGAATATAACTTTTGCAAATGTTTTGGTGTTTTCATCGCCGTAATCAATGTCGAAATGAGTAAGCTTGATTCCTCTTAAGCCAATATTCATAGGCTTTTTTTCATTAAGAGAATCTACTTTTTTCTCCACCTTGTTGGCAACTTCTTCTACAAGTCCCTGCTTTAACTTTAATTTTAATCCGTCGAGATTGATATCATTAACAGCATACTTATTTTTGCTGAGATCAAAAGTTTTAACTCTGGTATCGAATGACTTAAAATAGAGCTGAATATCATTCTTCGATTGCTGGTCGTTAAATGTTACCCCAACATCTTTTAAATTGATTTTATCAAGGGAAATAATAAAGGGTTTGGATGGGCTTTCTTCTTTATCACTGGAAGCAAAAGCATCAATGATATAATCAAAATTGAATTTGCCATCCGGTTTCCTCACTACATTGGCACGTGCTCCTTCCATTTCAACAGAAGTAATATCTGCCGTAGAATTAAGAAGCTTCAGCATATGTAAACCTACATCCAGTTTCTTCACTGCCAGAAGAGTATCTACGTCCTGTCCTTTGAGATAAAGGTTCTCCATGACAAGGCTGTTCGGGAATCCTATATAGACTCTTTCCAGGCTTACGGGAGTTTTGATTTTTTTCTCAAGGTAAACAATGAGTTTGTCTTTGATGAAATTTTGAACGGCTGGAAGCCTTAAGCTTAGTATCAACAGGGTAAGAAGAACCAATATTGAAATAAAGGTTATTACAATACGCCTTAAGAGTTTTGTGGTGTTGATTTTCAGTTTCAAATGCGATGAGGTTTCTAACAAAGATAACAATACTATTTTATTTGGTCTTTGTTGTGGTACCCTTTGCGAATGCAAAAATCCTGCCTTGGCTGTCTTATTATGGAATTTTTAGTTTGTAGTTGTCAAGTGAATAGTTGAGTAAGACGAGTCAAGGCAGGGATTATTATGTTTAAAAAACGCCCCCTTTTATCATTTTTTAATGTTGAAAAGGTTAGTTAGCAAAAATGAAATTCAAATGTTAGTAGTTGTGAAGGGGGCGTGGCATGGTTTATTGATAGATAATAATAATTTTAGTTGTTTCCGTTCTCCCATTTCACTTCTTCTCCCTGAGGAGCTGCACCACCTTGTGCCGTAGTGATAGGAGCGGTTTCCTGATTGATGTGATAAATATAAGCGGCAATTTTCTCTGCATCTCTTCCGGTAATGGTTCCTTCTTTAATGAAAGGTCTCATGGTAGGATTGTTCGGAGAGCCGTTTTCAAGCATCCAGAAAACATTTTTAAATAAGCTTTTTTCTTTAATATTGATCCAGTGGGTATCGGTAAGGTTCGGACCTATACCTCCTTTTCCTCCGTCTCCGTGGCAGGTAACACAATTCGTTTTAAAAAGTTCCTGTCCTTCGGCAATATTATCAGCACTGTATTTTGCAGATTCCAGATTGATCTGAGGTGCCGTTTTCTCATACTCTTCTATGGAAGCCAGCATGGTTTTTGTTTCCTTCGTGTATTCTGCATCAGGATGGGCATAATCTGTAAAAGAGAAGGCTACCAGATATACGGCACAGAAAATACATCCGAACCAGAATAAGCCAATCCACCATTTCGGAAGCGAGTTGTCCAGCTCTGTAATTCCATCAAAACCATGGTCGATAAGAATATCTTTTTCTTCTGTAGCGCTTTGCTTTTTGAACGCAGAGTTCCATAATTTCTGGTAATAAGGAATCTTTTTTTCTTCCAGATATTGTTTTTTTTCTTCCTCGGATAATCTGTTGAAACTTTCATTTTCTACCAGGTCACCAATCGAATTCATGATCAGCAGCAGGATAATGGCAATTAGTATCAGCGCCCAGAAAAAAGGAGAAGAAAAATATCCTGAATCTCCGGCGAACATTTCAAAGGCCATGATCGTTAAACCTATCGTTGTTGCGATATATATTGAAATGGGGGTTCTCGTTTTCATTGCAGTTTAATTTTAAATGTTACTTTACGCTTGCGGTTTGTACCTGTGTCGTTTTGATGTCTGTACCTAACCTCTGGAGGTAAGCAATCATGGCTACAATTTCTCTTTGTTCAAGTGGTACATAGGCAGATCCTTTTGCTGTTTTTTCTTTGGCCATCTGATCTTTTACATCCGTTGCTTCAGAATAAATTCTCTGTACAATTGCTTTGGACTGGTTGTCCGCCCATTGGCTGGCAGAATCTATCTGGGCTTTTGTATAAGGAACATCGAAGACATTTTTCATCAGTTTCATTTTATCCACCATTTGTGTTCTGTCCAGTTTATTACTGATTAACCATGGGAAACGTGGCATAATGGAACCGGCAGAAGTAATTCTTGGGTTGTACATGTGTTTGAAGTGCCATGAATCCGGGTTTCTTCCTCCTTCTCTGTGAAGATCCGGTCCTGTTCTTTTTGATCCCCATAAGAATGGTCTGTCGTATACGAATTCTCCTGCTTTGGAGTACTGTCCGTTTTTCCCTTCAAATCTTACGACTTCATCACGGAAAGGTCTGATCATTTGTGAGTGGCATGAGTTACATCCTTCACGGATATATAAGTCTCTACCTTCCAGTTCCAGTGGCGTGTATGGTTTTACGGCAGTAATTGTCGGAACACTTTGCTTCAGTGACAGTGTAGGAACAATCTCCACCAATCCACCAATTGCTACTGTAATGAAAGCTAATACAGAAAGAAGAGTAGGCGTTCTTTCCAGCCAAAGGTGTAAGCCTTCACCTTCTTTTCTTGAACTTCCGATATTGGCTAAGGCAGGAGCTTCTGCAGGAACTTCTTTCTGGAATGAACCGGCTTTGATTGTTTTAATAACATTTATAACCATCAGGATAGCTCCTGAAAGATAAAATAGTCCTCCTAAGAATCTCATTTTATAGTAAGGAATGACAGCTGTTACAGTATCCAGCCAGTTTTTCCATAATAAGGTTCCGTCCGGGTTGAACTGTTTCCACATCAATCCTTGCGTAAATCCAGATATATACATTGGAACTGCATAGAAGATAATTCCTAAAGTTCCCAGCCAGAAGTGCCAGTTGGCCAGTTTTTTAGACCAAAGAGATGTTCTCCACATAATAGGAACCAGGTAATAAACAATTCCGAATGCCATAAAACCATTCCATCCGAGTGCACCAATGTGTACGTGTCCGATAACCCAGTCTGTATAGTGACCAATTTTATTTAATGATTTTGTAGCGAGTAAAGGTCCTTCGAAAGTAGCCATACCATAGCATGTAACCGCTACTACAAAGAATTTAAGAATCGGATTTTCTCTTACCTTATCCCAGGCTCCTCTTAAGGTAAGAAGGCCATTCAGCATTCCTCCCCATGACGGAGCAATAAGCATAATAGAGAACCCTGTTCCTACCGCCTGAGCCCATGCCGGTAAAGCTGTATATTGCAGGTGGTGAGGCCCGGCCCAAAGATATACGAAGATCAGCGACCAGAAGTGAATAATGGATAGTTTGTATGAGAATACCGGTCGCTGAGCTGCTTTTGGCATAAAGTAATACATAAGACCTAATACAGGGGTGGTTAATACGAATGCAACCGCATTGTGGCCATACCACCATTGTACTAATGCATCTTTTACACCTGCATATACAGAATAAGATTTCCAGCTTGTGAAAGATAACGGAACTTCCAGGTTATTGAAGATGTGAAGCATTGCTACTGCAAGCCAGGTTGCCATATAGAACCAGATGGCTACGTACAAATGTCTTACTCTTCTTTTGGCAATAGTTCCGAACATATTGATTCCGAAAATGATCCATGAGAATGCAATTAAGATATCGATGGGCCATTCATGTTCGGCATATTCTTTAGAAGTATTGATTCCCATAAGGAATGTAATAACCACACTGACGATCATCAGCTGCCATGACCAGAAGTGAATCCATGAAAGGGTGTCACTGTACATTCTGGTTTTAAGAAGCCTCTGCATACTGTAATAAGCACCGCAGAAAAAGGAATTACATACAAAAGCAAAAATTACAGCACTGGTATGAAGCATTCTGATCCTTCCGAAGCCCATGGCTCCCTGTGTATTGATCAGCCCCTGAATATTACCTGAAGCCAAGCTTTTAATAGTTGTATCATCCGTACCGAATAAAAATTCAGGCAATTCAGGATAAAAAAGCATCAATGCAGCTGTAAGCCCCAGCAGAAATCCTACAAGTCCGAATGCGATAGTCGCATAGAGGAATGCTCTGACAATATTATTGTCATAATTAAATTTTTGCGTCTCCATAAATTCCAATAGTGTTTACCGAAGTGATATTTTCTCTGAAAAAAGGCGTATTTTTAAGTCTTTTTTATGCTGAAAATAAATATCATGTAACGTGTGTAATGTTTTGCCAAAGGTATTTATTAACTTTGTTAGAGGCTAATAGCTAATCTTCTAAAATATACCGAAAACTACTAAAACAAAAGCGATGAAAGTATGTGGACAAAATATCAGGAAAATACGTAGGAGCAAAGATCTTACGCAGGAGTACATGGCCTTTGAAATGGGCATTTCCCAAAAGGCATATTCCGATATTGAGAATTCCAAGGTGAAGATCAACCTGGAGATACTGACTAAAATATCTGATATTTTAGACATCAAGCCATCTGACATCTGCAGTATTTCGCATAAGTGCGGAAACGATGAATATGAAGATAAATATCAAAATCTTTTGGAATACATGAAAAAGAATAATATTTCAGTTCCCAAAGAATTTTTATAAACCTTAATTGCTTAGATAATGTATTAAAAATGATCTCTTTCCAACAATAGAAAGTGATCATTTTTTTTGCTCTGAATGAGATGGAAAACAAGGTAGGATAGAATCTTAACTACAATTATTAAAACTATTTTTGTAACTGTATTCTGAACTTTATTTATAATGATGTAAAAAGAAAATATACGGATGAGGCTGAATTCTCAATTTACCCCATGGAATGTGAATTTCTCTGAAAAGTTTTTATATATTTAGCGACCGAATAATTCATTCAATGAGCAACGAAAATAAAACAGGACAAAACGAGACTTTAGTTAGAGGATTAACAAACCGACACATACAATTAATTGCCCTTGGTGGAGCCATCGGAACAGGGTTATTTCTGGGAATCGGACCGGCAGCGGTACTGGCTGGACCGTCCGTAATTTTAGGCTATGCTTTAGCAGGTATTATTGCCTTTTTTATTATGCGTCAGCTGGGTGAAATGGTAGTTCAGGAACCCGTTTCTGGAAGTTTTAGCTACTTTGCCTACAAATATTGGGGAAATTTTCCGGGATTTGCTTCCGGATGGAACTACTGGATTCTCTATATTCTGGTGAGTATGGCAGAACTTACGGCAATTGGGCACTATATCCATTTTTGGTGGCCGGAAATACCACTCTGGGTTTCCAGTTTATTCTTCTTTGTGGTCATTAATGCGCTTAATCTGGCATCCGTAAAAGTTTACGGAGAAACAGAATTCTGGTTTTCCATTATCAAGGTAGTGGCTATTATTGCGATGATTATTTTCGGAGTCTATCTTTTAATAAGCGGGACAGGAGGAGAAAAAGCGACAATTACCAATCTGTGGAATGACGGAGGTTTTTTTCCCAAAGGATTATTTAACAAAACAGAAAACGGATATTCAGGACTATTTGCAGCTATGGCAATGATCATGTTCTCATTCGGAGGGCTTGAGCTTATCGGAATTACGGCTGCAGAAGCCAAAAACCCGGAGAAAACGATTCCGCAGGCAACCAATCAGGTGATCTATAGAATCCTTATTTTCTATGTGGGAGCGTTGGTTATTTTATTTTCTTTAAGTCCCTGGAGAGATATTACAGAAGGATCCAGCCCGTTTGTAATGGTATTTCAAAATCTGAATGGTCTCGAATTCAGCCTTTTTGGAAAAGTGATTCAGTTCAATACATTAATAGCGAATGTTCTTAACCTGATTGTTTTAACAGCTGCGTTGTCAGTGTACAACAGCAGTGTTTACAGTAACAGCAGAATGCTTTTCGGATTGGCTCAGCAGGGAAATGCTCCGAAATTCCTGAAAAAACTGAACAAAAACTCAGTTCCTACCAATGCGATCATTATATCTTCATGCTTCGCAGGAATCTGTATTATAATCAATAAACTGGTACCGGAGAAAGCCTTTGAATATTTGATGGCTTTGGTTGTATCTACACTGATCATCAACTGGCTTATGATATGCTACACCCATTTAAAGTTCAAAAAATCAATAAATGCAGAGGGAATACATTCAAAATTCCCATCTATATTTTATCCGGTATCCAACTATATCTGCATTGCATTTTTAATTCTGATTTTAGGATTAATGAGTATTACAGGTATGGAAATTCAGGTAATTCTGATCCCGATATGGATTGGCTTTTTGTTCGTAATGTACAAATTGTACAAACCGAATTAAAAATAAACACATTTAAACATGTTTTTGGAAAGGTGAAAATTAAAAGATTTTCACCTTTTTTGTTTCTGAAAATTTTTAGAGATACTTTCTAAGTGGAGGAGAAATGCAACATTCATTGAGTGAGTACTTCGTATTTCCGCTTATTTTTCATATATTAGTAAGACGTTATATTTCAAATTCAGGTGAAAATTATAATCTGTTTGTGATACCTGCGGAGAAGCCGAAAACCGTTACAAAAAAGTAGGCATGACCAAAAAACACTCTTATGGCCAATTTATTTCAAACTTTTACCAATACCGTAAAGCACTGGTACATCCCTTTAATCTTCGGAATTCTTTTCCTTATCTGCGGTTTTTATGTTTTCAGTGTACCGCTTGCAACGTATGTGACACTTTCTATCTTTTTCAGTGTTTCATTCTTATTTTCGGGTATTACTGAAATATTCTTTTCCTTACAGAACAGCAAATCCCTGCAGGGTTGGGGCTGGTTTCTAGTGAGTGGATTATTAACCACTGCAATAGGAATTTATCTTATCGCAAATCCTCAGATTTCTATGGCAGTACTTCCTTTTGTCATCGGATTTACCTTGCTGTTCCGTTCATTTCAATTACTGGGCTTTGCATTTGACCTGAAAAGCATGAAGATAATGAGCTGGGGAAATGTTGCTCTTGCCAGTGTGGGAGGCATTATATTTTCCCTGCTGCTGATTTTTAATCCGGTATTTACGGGAATTTCATTAGTTACCCTTACCGGTGTTTCCTTTATTTTTATGGGAATAGCTTCCATTATGCTGGCTCTGGATTTAAGAAAGATAAAAAAGATTCCGGGGAAAGTAAGCCAGGAATTAAGGGATAGAATCAAATCGATACAGGAAGAAATTGATGAGCTCAAAAAATAATACATATTTACATATAAACAAAAGAAGACCTCGAATAGAGGTCTTTTTTTAAATCAAGCAAAATATCTTAAAGCTCCAGAATCCACTTCTGAAGTTCAGTGCTTGATGGCAGCTTCAGTTTTTTCTTAAGTCTGTATCTTTTTGTCTCTATTCCCCGCAAACTAATGTTTTCATATTGGCAGATTTCTTTATTCGTAAGATTTAATCTGATATATGCACTGAATTTTACATCATGTTCTGTAAGTTCGGGGGTATGGGTAATTAATTTTTCGTAAAATTCAGGATATACTTCTTTAAAACGCGTGAGAAATAAGGGACTTCTACTCTCCATCAGCTGGATAATTTCGTCAAATGAATCATTTACTTTTAATTTTAGAACATCCGTTTCAAGAATCTTCTTTTCAATAATTTTATCTTTCTTAAGTTCCTTTTGAATATAGATTTTTCGGATAAAATAGAATACTATTAAAAATATAACGATAATAACCAGCGCTATTGCATAAAATGTTTTTCTTTCTTTTTCCTTCTCCTCATGCTTTAATTCAATGAGTTTATTAACAGCAAGATTGATGGCTTCTTTTTCATTTTTGTTGATCTCATCATTAAGAACAGTATATTTTCT
This sequence comes from Chryseobacterium sp. CS3K3.1, assembly GCF_059515165.1. Classification (NCBI taxonomy): domain Bacteria; kingdom Pseudomonadati; phylum Bacteroidota; class Flavobacteriia; order Flavobacteriales; family Weeksellaceae; genus Chryseobacterium; species Chryseobacterium sp. CS3K3.1. Next base: position 77,439 of record NZ_JCAKRV010000025.1, read on the forward strand.
CAGATATTCATTGGATTTATCAATTTCATTTAAAGACTTATAAACACTCGAAAGCGTATCATAAACCGTCAGCAGGGAGGTTGGAGTATTTTCCGTTTTTTGAAATATATCGAGTGATTTCAGATAATATTGAAGTGCCTTTTCTTTATCTCCTTTCACATTAAAGAGATCTCCATAGCTGAACCAGGCCGTTGCTTTTTCAATATCAGATGCATTTCCTGAAAGAGCGATGGCTTTATTCATATAATATTCAGCAGAATCCAAATGATTTTTTTTAGCAATAAATTGATCTGCTGTTCTGGTATAAGAAGTTATAGTAGGCTTTACACCCATTATTTTCTTTTTTAGGGTCTGTAAAGAGTCAAGGTTTTTATCCTTTGGTAAGTTTTGCTGTTTCCACGAATAGTTGTAGGCCTCAGCAAATTCTCTCTGTTTAAGGTCAGGAATTTTCTTTATAAAAGATTTTGCTTGGTCAAAGGCTGCATTGGATTGCTCGTAAAGCCCAAGACTTGTATAGGTTCTTCCGTATTCATTATACAAATTAGCCTTTAGAAAAGGATCATTACTATGAAACAATTCTTTTTTAGCCTTGTCAAGATACTGCAAACTTTCCTTGTTTCTGCCAAGTCCGTTTAATAGACTTCCTATATTGGTATAGGCCATAATTATACCTTTAGTATTATTATTTTCTTCATACTTTTTAAGAGCACTAATATTAAACTGCAAAGCTCCTTTGGCATCTAATTTCTTTCTGTATTCTAATGTGGTTTTTATGGGTTCGGGCTGAAAAGAAAAGTCTTGAGCATCAAAAATGCAGAGAAAGAAAAGAAAATCAGGTATAATGTTTTAATTCTAAAATTGGGGAACATATTTTTTAAAATTATTAAAACAAAAATAACTTTTTTATGAATATGTTTTAAAAAATTAAGTAATAGTAGAAACTTTTACATAAATATATCATAAAAAATACACTTCAAAAATACACCCTCGAATATATAAAATATTGTCTTTTAATTCATTATTAAGTGAAGTATTTTTAAAGTAGTAGCCAGGCTGCATAATATTGATACATTTACTACGAAAATTTTTTTCATTCTTAAGTGTTTGTGTTTATGGGCGGGGATAGTAACGTCCCTGCCTTTTTTAATGATAAAGCTTTTGAAGTTGCAGAGCTTTATAATTTCCATCTTTATCACAGAATTTTGCTTATGGAGAGCCAATAATTCACTTTTTTCACTTACTTCAAAGTTACTTCTTTTTGGTTTTAATTGATTGTTTATCAATGTTTTATTTTTTGAAGTGTCTTTGATGTAGATTTTTTTTTATTTAGAGTCAATAAGTTTGCATCATCTAATTCGGACACAGAGAAATTTCAGACCGGTCATGTTTTTCAGTACGATTCTAAATACACACAAGAAAAAAAATAAACATCAAACATTTTTTAAACCTAAACAAATGAAAAAAATAATCATTTCATCAGGAATGCTTTTCTCAAATTTATTCTTCTCTCAGGTAGGGATAAATACTCCAAATCCTCAAGGCTCTTTTCATGTGGATGGTGCCAAAGATAATGTTTCAACAGGAGTTCCAACTACAGCTCAACAGTCTAATGATTTTACAGTGCTTAATAACGGAAATGTCGGAGTAGGAACAGTAAACCCTACCAATAAACTGGATATCCGCTCTACAGCCAATGGAGCTCTAAAAATTGTCGATGGAACACAGGGAAATGCCAAAGTTTTAACATCAGACGCGAATGGTGTTGCAACATGGAAGGACCTTCCTGCAAATACTAATATTTACAATTCAAACGGAACACTTACAGGATCCCGTACAGTAGCTCAGGGAACCGGTTCTTTAGCCTTTACAAGTACTGCTACCGCAGGAACCAGTCACTTTTCAGTGGATGGAAGTACATTTTCGGTAGATGCAGTTACCAACAGAGTGGGTATAGGAACAACAACTCCTAAGAATATGTTGGATTTGGGAAGCGGTAACGGAAAAAAACTGGCATTATGGAACAGTGCTGCAGGAGATGATTTTTATGGATTGGGAAACGCTGCCAATGTACTACAATTGTTTGCAGGAGCTCCGGCTGCAGGAGACCCCTTAATGACTCTGAATAAAAATGGCAGAGTAGGTATTGGCACAACGGCGCCCACAAATGTATTGGATGTACGTTCCTCAACGAATGGCGCATTAAAAATTGTAGATGGTACACAAGGGGCCAATAAGATATTAACTTCTGATGCCAATGGCGTGGCAACATGGCAGAGAGCCGCGTCAAATGTTGCTGTAGGAACATTGGGCGGAGGATATGATGTCCCATTTTCCCAATTTTCTGATTTTAGATATACTGGTTCTTCCATTACTTTACCTCCGGGAAGATGGATGGTTACCATTTCATTACTATTAATACCGCAGGGAACAATTACAGCAAGTGACTGGATGTTTGTAAGAAGTACTTTTTCAGATGCAAATCTTACAACCATTGGACAAACCGGCACTCAGTCAGCAGATGTCATAAGACCTACTTTAATGAGTTTTCAATTGGAAGGACCGTTTAATGGTGGACAAAAATATAGTGTTGCTACGGGTACAGTACAAATTAATAATACATCCGGGACAACCAAAACGTATCGATATATTGTAGGGAATACTCAGGCTAGTGGTACTGTGACAGGCGCCGGATTGGGTAAAGTGGGAGGAGTATGGTCTGAAAATGCGATTTATGCGGTTGCAGTAAATTAATAAAAAAGTCATCAGGTTCAGGATTGTAATATTTATCAGATGAAATAGAGTCAATTAATTCCTTAAGACCACTTTTTTCAAGATGTTTTTGAAAAAAGTACTTTTTTTATCTTACTATTTCCTGAGAGGGCGTGGTATATAATAAAAATTACAATTATTGTGTTGAGAATATTATTTTTATTATGAGTTATTTATGTTAATTTAATATTGTGATCGTTTTAAAAGTGTAAATTTGATTTTTATATATGTTTATTTGAATAACAATCATAAATAAATGTATTGAATTAAATACTCAAATTACACCATTTTAAATCTTAAAAAATGAAAAAAAATTTAATCTCTTTGGCAATGATATTGTTTTCTATCATTGCGTTTTCACAGGTAGGGATAAATACATCAAACCCTCAAGGTATGCTCCATGTAGATGGGGCAAAAGACAATCCTGCAACCGGTGTTCCAACTGACGTCCAGCAAGCCAATGACTTCACAGTAACTTCTGAAGGAAATGTAGGTATCGGTAACCTAACACCATTATCGAATCTCCATATAAAAAATAGGGGAACAGCCACAGGTATTGGAGGAGGTGAAGCTACCAATACGGGATTACTGATAGAAAATCCTATTACCAATAACTCCATATTATCGATCTTAAGAACTACGGGAACTACGGGAGTGAAACAGGCAGTAATGGGTATAAATCCTAATTTCAACGGGAATAACGGGGTATTTATTATTTCCCGTATTCCTGGTGGAAGTGATTGGGCAATGGATCTAACCCTTGGTAATATAGGTGTCGCTACCAATACTCCTACCAATACCTTGGATGTTGCCGGTAGTACCAGAGTAAGAACCATGGATGTAGCAGCAGGCGCTACCCTTATTACGCCGGTATATTCAGATGCAAATGGGGTTTTGAATAAAGCTGTTGATAACATTTATGGAACGGTTATTAATAACACTGTTACCATAACACCAGGTGCTACAAATACTTTGATTGCTGGACTTGCCAATAATGCGGTATATAAAGCTGTGGTCAATGTCAGTAATAGTTGTGGGCGTATTGGTATTGCAGAGTATTACGTCACTAATAATGCTATTAACAATTCTTTCTCTATTAAAGGAATGGATGGAATTTTAAACACAGACACCACCGATAAAGCGCCTGCTTTTACTGAAGTAAACAGATATACAACATCAGTTGTTTGGTCAGGCATTCCAAATTGTGCTGCAGGAGGTACTAATATTGCATTTAATTATACATTAACAATGCCCACAGCCGGAACAATAGATCTTACTAACAATGGAGATGCAAGCTTACAGTATAAAGTGATACTTACAAGACTTTTTTAGTTGTTACAGAACATAACAAAAGAACAGTTTTTTAAATTAAAACCTTTTGTTGAAAATGATTTCAATGAAGATTTTGACAAATATATGTATCAATTAGCTTGCTATAGCGAAGATGATTAGTCTCAAAAAAACATTATTTGTAAAAAAAAGAGTTTGAAAATAAATCTTTTAAATGCAAGGTAAACTGTAAGAAATTATATTTTATGAATAATGACCATTGTAATTTACAGTGGCTATTTATTGTATTGCAAATAGGAAATTAGATTGAATAAGAATAAAAAAACAAAAACCATCCTTAAAAAAGGATGGTTTGTAGACTCACAGGGATTCGAACCCCAGATGACTGAACCAAAATCAGTAGTGTTACCGCTACACCATGAGTCTCTGTTTGTTTTAGTGGTGCAAATTTACAGCTTTTTTCTTTATATACAAGAACTTTTTGAAATTTTTTTTAAATTTACTGTAGAATTTATTCACGGAAAACATGCTGATAGACTTCAATAATCTCACTATTAATCAATTATCATTCTCTACAGAATTTGAAAAGAAAGTAAAAGATTTTCTGGAAGAATGGTTTTCACAAAAAACAGGAGTAAATGTCCAGACTTCAGGTTCTACCGGAGTGCCGAAAATTTTTGAAATTGAAAAAAAGAAAATGGTCAATTCAGCAGTAATGACCTGTAATTTTTTAGGATTAAAAGGAGGTGATACGGCATTGCTTTGCCTGCCTGTAGAATACATTTCCGGTAAAATGATGATTGTCCGTTCTCTAGAAAGAAAATTACAATTAAAAGTTACTGATCCTTCTTTAAAGCCTCTTGAAAATCTGAATGAAGAAATAGATTTTTGTGCGATGACACCTCTCCAGGTAGAAAACTCACTGGAAAAACTTCATCTGATTAAAAACCTGATCATTGGTGGTGCTGCTGTTTCAGAAAGCCTGAAAAATAAAATCCGGCATATGAACCTTAGTCCTTCCAACCGGATTTTTGAAACCTATGGAATGTCTGAAACCCTTTCCCATATCGGATTAAAACAATTAATGCCGGAACAGGAAGAGTATTTCACCGTTTTTGAAAATGTAGCGATCTCTTTAGATGACAGAGGTTGTCTGAAGATCTTTGCTCCCAATGTAAATGCTTCAGAATTGCAAACTAATGATTTAGTTGAGATTAAGAATAAAAAACAGTTTAAATTTCTCGGAAGAATTGATAATGTGATTAATTCCGGAGGTGCAAAAATTTTTCCGGAAGCCCTGGAAGCCCTGGTAAAAAAAGAACTCCCAAATGAGGCCATATTTGCGGGGTTGCCGGATGAAAGTTTGGGCCAGAAATTGATATTGATTATAGAAGGAAATGAATCTGATGAGGTAAAAAGGAAAGTTTCAGAAATACTATTTGAGAAAAATTTCCACAGGCCGAAAGACATTGTTTTCATCAGAGAAATTCCGAGAACTCCCAACGGGAAGGTAAACAGATTGGAATTGTATAAAAATTTAACTGGAGATCTCTAGTTGATTCCGGTATCTCAAAATCTTAAAAAATGAAAGACTTTTCAAAAGAACTCAGCTTTAAAACTTCCCGCAGCAGCGGTGCAGGAGGACAAAATGTCAATAAAGTGGAGACTGCAGTCACTGTACTTTGGAAAGTAGATACATCAGAGTTTTTTAATGAAGACGAAAAAGTATTGATTCAGCTTAAACTGAAAAACAGGATCAATGCAGACGGTTTTTTATTCCTCTCAGTTTCTGAAAGCAGAACACAACTGATGAATAAAAATAAAGCCATTGAAAAAATACTTGAAATGGTAAACAAAGCACTCATTGTTCCGAAAAAAAGAACAGCAACCAAGCCTTCAAAAGGTCAGAAACAAAAAAGACTGGATAATAAGAAAAAGCTTTCGGATAAAAAAGAAAGCAGACGTTTCAGGTTTTAATTGGTTTCTCCGGTAGAAAATTTTATTTATGCCGGAAACTTTAAAACGATGATAAAAAAATTAATTTTAGCTGGAGTGTTCTCAATCTCCATCATGTCTTTCGCTCAGAAATTTTCTATCAGACCTTCCATAGGATATGCATGGAGAACTGCAAAGACAATTCCCGGACTTAGCAAAGAAGAAAAAGAATATGTAAAAGACCTGAAAAATGGACTGAACTTTGATATTGCAGCCCATTATGAAGTAAAAAACGGGCTTGGATTCGGAGTAAAATATTCTAACTACAGTGCATCAAGCGACGGATTTCTGCTTGGTTATGTAGATGGAATGCCAGTATCTGTTCCTGTAACGACAAAGGATCATATTACATTTTTCGGTTTCTCCGGACTTATTTCAAATAATCATCTGGATACGAGACATAAGGTATTTGCAGACGTGGCGTTGGGAGTACTGTCTTATACTACAAAAACAGGATCTGTAAAAGGTACTGGAAGTACTTTTGGGGCAGAAGTTGATCTTGGATATCAATATCAGGTAAGCAAGAATTTTATGATAGGGCCAAAAGTAGGATTAAGTGGCGGAACCCTGAATAAAATGAAGTATAACGGAGTGACTTATAAATTTGATGATGATCAAAAAGAAGGTTTGCACAGAGTTTCTTTAAGTGCAGCCGCTACATTCCGTTTTTAAGCCGTATCTTTGTTTGAATTAATAATAATTGATAATGACAGCAACAATCTTTTTATCTGCAGAACACCGCCGGCCAGGATTGCTGCTGTCTTTACTTTATCTTCATACAGATTCTTTTCTGAAAAGTTCCAAGGACTTCATTATCTAAGCCCTGTCAGGATCCAAGGCAGGGACTCATTTCGGATTTTATATATTGTTTTTTGCAGTTTTCTATAGAAGAAGGCTGTTGTACGCCTGGCTTCTACATTGGATCGTCAGAGAACAACTGTATTTTAAATTAAAAAATTGAAGAAAATGTCTAATCATATTATTGTAACCACCGGAATTTATGATGCTATAAAAGATACACTGAGAAGAAAAAAAGTGAGCATCGAAGAAGAAAAAAGATTGACCGAAGAACTCAGAAAAGCAAAACAGGTCCTGAGAAGAGATCTGCCTGCTGATGTTGTTACAGTTGATAGAAAAGTAACATTAAAAGACCATACCCTGGATTTTGAACATGAATACATTTTCGTACCCTCCACGAAACAAAAGCTTACAAAGAACAAACACTCCATTCTGTCTGATATTGCTCTTGCAGTAGTAGGGTATAAGGTAGGAGATGTTATCAGCTGGCCTTTCAGAGACGGAGAAAGAAAAATAGAAATCCTGAAAGTGGAAGCCTGGGAAGGATAAATTTCTGCTAAATATTATTTAAGTTGATTGTTAATGAAAGCGTGGCTCATTTTGGGTCGCGCTTTTTTATAAACTTTTAATGTTGGAAAATGCAAAGCCGCAAATTTTTTGACATGGCTCCTACTTTAAGGCATAAGGGTTTTATCTTCGATAAAATTTTTACTGTACAATTTATTTTTTATCACATGCTGATTTTTCGGATAATATAAAATAAAAATCTGTGCAATTTGTGCAAAAATGATGCTTTCCCTTGCTGAAAATCTTCGATTTTCTTGCGCCTTAAAATATTCATAAAGCTTTAAAATCTTTTGTACCCTTGCGTTTTCAACAACTGAGACGCTTCTATTTAACAAATGATAAAAAAAGACGCCTCTCTTATACTTTCTTCAAGTGCTTTCGCTGCATTCCGTTTTTAAGTTTTATCTTTGCAAAAATTAAAAAAATGAGCAAACCGATAACTGAATTCATAGAAAAGTATTACCTGCACTTCAACGCAGCTGCATTGGTGGATGCTTCTAAAGGATATGTTGCACATCTTAAAGATGGCGGAAAAATGATGATTACTTTGGCGGGAGCAATGTCTACTGCTGAATTAGGGAAGATTCTTGCTGAAATGATCCGTCAGGGAAAAGTAGATTTTATCTCTTGTACAGGGGCTAACCTTGAAGAAGATTTAATGAACCTTGTAGCACACTCTCACTATGAAAGAGTTCCTCATTATAGAGATTTAACGGCTCAGGATGAGTGGGATCTTTTGGAAAGAGGTCTGAACAGAGTTACAGATACTTGTATCCCTGAAGAAGAAGCTTTCAGAAGATTACAAAAACATATCGTAGAGATCTGGAAAGACGCAGAAGCTAAAGGAGAAAGATATTTCCCTCACGAATTCATGTACAAAATGATCCTTTCAGGAGTATTGGAACAGTATTATGAAATTCCTAGAGAAAATTCCTGGATGATTGCTGCTGCAGAAGCTAACCTACCAATCGTAGTTCCGGGATGGGAAGATTCTACAATGGGTAACATCTTCGCTTCTTACTGCATCAAAGGAGAGCTTAAGCCTACTACAATGAAATCTGGAATCGAATATATGACTTACCTTGCTGACTGGTATACTAAAAACTCAGGAGGAAAAGGAGTTGGGTTCTTCCAGATTGGTGGCGGTATCGCAGGAGATTTCCCTATTTGTGTAGTACCAATGTTATATCAGGATATGGAAATGCATGACATTCCTTTCTGGTCTTATTTCTGCCAGATTTCTGACTCTACTACATCTTACGGGTCATATTCGGGAGCAGTTCCAAATGAGAAGATCACTTGGGGTAAACTGGATATCACTACACCGAAATTTATCGTTGAAAGTGATGCGACGATCTGTGCGCCATTGATGTTCTCTTATATCTTAGAAAACGCTTAAGAAAACATCTCATCGGAGATTAAAATATTAGCGCTTCAATTCATTTGGAGCGCTTTTTTATTATAAGATTTTAAATAGATTTGTGGTAGGCTTTACTTTTATTTTCTTAACGATTTAAAGTGGTATACATTATTCCCACAGATCACACGAATTGCACAGATTTTTACGATCTGCGTAATTTGCATCATCAGCGAGAGAAAAAATAAGCTATGTCGTATGAAATTTTATCGGAGATAAAAC
>NZ_JCAKRV010000026.1:0-84706 GCF_059515165.1 Chryseobacterium sp. CS3K3.1
AAAAGCTTTCCTTTTTTTATGCTCAAAAAAAAGACTGTCTCACTTTTGAGACAGCCTCTTTTGTATTCTTAAAAATTAAATTTTCCTGCATTACATTATTCCATCAGGGAAATTTGAGCTAGATCTTAAAGAAACCTTTCTATTTATAACTTTTAAGATTTAAGCTTGGGGAAGCATGGTATACTCAAGATGTACCCATTCAGGCCGGACCGTATATTTTTCGAAATTTACCCGGATTCATCATCGAGATGGCAGATTCTACCAGCTCTTATACGTTTAACCTTTATTCTCTAAAGAAAAAATCTGATACATTAGATTTTGAGAATATATACAAAGGAGCCCTCACTGTTCCGCAAAAGCAGTTACAGAAAGTATCTTTAGATTATTATAATGACCCATTAAGAGAAATGAAATCAAGCAATGTTCAGGCAAAATTTATAGATGAAAGAGGAAAAGAGGTGAAGCCAAATTTCAGAGAAATGACCAAAACAATCCAGTCCCGTCTGAAGAAGTACAATAATCCGATAGAGCTGTCGGATGCTATAAAATATCCGAACTAATGTAGATTGAGATTAAACATATTCATAATATTAATGTAATAGTTTCAGCCGCTCTTTCCAGGGCGGCTTTTTTATGTACTACAAGAAAATCTGAGAGTAGTAAAAAATAACTGGCAGAGAACTATTTTTCAATTATTTAGATTTAAACATGAAATTTCGGAGACAATCAATAAAGCAACAAAGTTGCATTAATAAATTTAATTTTCTAGCTTTGCCGGATCATTAAAGTATATGCACATGAAAAGGACCTTTTATTTTTTGGCAGGCAGCTCACTTATTTATTCTTCATCACTTCTGAAAGCGCAGAAAATTATCCCCGAAAAAAGAACGGTAAAGGACATAGAGTCCATTCAGGTACAGGGAAAAACAAATTACAACGCTGCCAATATTTCAAGAAAAAAACTGGATTTCATTCAATCCAATACCCTGGGAGAAACATTGAGTAAAATTCCAGGAATTCAAAATTCGGGATATGGACCGAATTCCGGCGCTCCCGTTATCAGAAGCTTAAGCGGAAACCGGGTAAAAATACTGGAAAACGGAATGGCCGTGAATGACCTTTCGGGAATAAGCCCGGATTTTAATACGGATATCGAAATGAACAGTGTTCAGAATATCACTGTTTACAAAAATTCTGCATCGGTTTTGTATGGTGGAAAAGCTATTGGAGGAGCCGTAGATATTGAAACAGATTATATTGCCAGACAGCTTCCGGAAAAAAAGATAAATTTCAAAGGACTCCTTGAAGGAGGCAGTAACAGTGGTCAGAAACAGGCTTTTTCAGCCAGAGGAATTATTGCTAAAAACTGGGTTTGGACTGTTGGAGCATCCAATCAGAAGCAGGAAATAGTCAGAATTCCGGGAAAATCAAAAGACGACAGATGCTATGATCCTGAGCTTGTAGGTTTCAACAGTATTTTACAGTCACTTTGCCAGATCAATGTAGATTCCAGACGTGTCCTGAATAAGAGCCTTTTTCCTTATATCAGTCAGTTTGCCAAAGATCATATGATAGAATATGAGCTTTCGGAAGATGATCTGTATACATTCAGTTCCACGTATTACAATCCTGCTGACGGTAAATATTATCCCAACCCGAAGAACGATCTGTACATTCCTGGCCAGGATGCAGTGAAAGACCGGTACAAAAGTGAAGTAAACGGAATCAAAGATTATGTGGAAACAAGAGACGGCGAGATTCCCAACAGTCATTCAGAAAGCAATTCATTTTATGTTGGCACCAGTTATATAGGAAAATCATTGTATGCTGGAGGCGCGTATCAGAATTCTTACTCCTATTTTGGAGTTCCCGGGTATGCAATACCTAAAATACCCCAACATAGCCATGGAAAACCACAACCCAAAATAGAATATAGTCCCATTAATATCAGAAGCTTATCTCACAAAGCGATGTTTGAATCCGGTTACAAGTTTACCCGTTTTCCGATTTCAAGCATCAAACTGAACTATATGGGAGTATTTTCAAAAAATGCAGAACTTCTGGATCGTTACCGTGCCAATCAGTTTGCTGTGAACCAGCATAACGGACGCCTGGAAATCACCCAGCAGAAATTACAATTTCTTACCGGAACCACAGGCCTTGAAATACAATACAGAGATATGGAAGGAACTGGAGGCCAGAGATACTTACCCAATAATATAAGCTGCGAAATCGGAATCTTTACCATGCAGCACCTTGATTTTAATTTTCTTCAACTGGATCTTGGGTATAGAAACGATCATGTACAACGCAGGGCAGAAGCAGATAGTAAGTATGTCAGAAGCCGCGGACTTTCCGGAGGAAAACTCAGTGACAGAGATTTCACTCTTCACCAATTTCATAGTTCCGCACAATGGACTCTCTTTAAAAAAGGGTATCTGAAAGTACAGTACAACCATTCAGAAAGAGCTCCGGAAGTGAATGAGCTTTATTCAGGAAACAATCATTTTGCGATCCTGACAGAAGAAAATGGTGATGACAAGCTGGATAAGGAAACAGCCAATACCGTTGAAATCGGGACTGGAGTTAATCTGAAAAACCTCCGGATATCTGCCAGCTGGTATCATACCTCTTATAAAAACTATATTTATCTTGCCCACACCGGTATTTCCAGAGAAGTTTTTCTGGTAAAAGAATGGCGTTCCGATGATACGGAGATAAATGGAATTGAAGCGGAAGCTGCTTATAAAGCAGATCTCGGAAAAGCAGGAAAGTGGGAGATAGGCGGATATTATGATCTGGTAAGAAATATAAGCGTTGCCGACAGCTCCATAAGAAAGTGGAGTGATGGCGATTATATGCCCAATATGCCTACCAGCCGTTTCGGGTTCAATCTGGAAGGAACTCTAGAGAACTTCAGCGTGAATATCAGCTTAGACCATTACTTACAGCAAAAATATTTAGGTAAAAATATTAATCCTGAACTTCCAATGCCCGCATTTTCACTGTTGAATGCCCGTTTTTCTTATAAGGACAGCAGTCTGGGTTTAGATAATCTGGAATATTATATCATAGGAAATAACCTGCTGAATGCTGAGGCAAGACTTCAGAACTCTCAGTTAAAATTTCTCAGTCCGCTTCCCGGAATTACTATTTCCGCCGGTGTGAAAATCACCATATAAATCAATCTGTTTTCTGCAGTTATTATTACTTAATAGCTGCAGATTTTTTTTAGGTATCCATGTAAAACCACCTTTTAGAATACAGACTATTTCTGCTAGTTTGTACGCTGTTTTTTATACAAAAATTAATCAAAAAAAAAGAAAAAAAAGAGGGAAAAACTTTTAATACGACGAGTTTTGTCGCTGTGCGCCAGTACCTTTGTATCAGAGATAAGATAAAGAATCCCGGGAAATTAATTGTCTTACCCAAACCAATTTTAACCTTAAAACGACTTTTTTAAATTATGTGTAAAAAACAACTAATAATCATTTTTCTCCTTTTATTTTGCATTTCCTATGCGCAGAATGAATTTACTACCATCTGGAAACCCAATGCAAACGGCATTATTGATCATTCAATAAGATTCGGCGGCACAGGAACCGATTACACCATTTACTGGCACGAAGTAGGATATCCTGAGCATAACGGGATGTTTGATAATGTAAACTCTAGCAGCAGTGAGCCTTTACTTATATATTTTGGGCCATCATTCCATCCAGATCCTCTGCAGGCCACTTATGAATTAAAAGTATTCAGCGGTAACGGATTATTTTATGGGTTCAGGGCCAATACCGACATCATTCCTCCAGGTGGAAATCAGGAACTCATAGAACTCAGCCAGTGGGGAAATACGACATGGCTTCAGCAATTCGACAGAGCATTTGCCAACTGTCCCAATCTTAACGTAACGGCTGCAGATACTCCTGATTTGACACAGATAACCAGTTTATCACAAATGTTCCTAAACTGTTCATCTTTGACAGGCCATACTTCATTTTCTTACTGGAATCCATTCCGTATTACGGACATGAGCGGTATGTTCAGCGGAGCAACGCTGTTTAATCAGAATATCGGAAACTGGGATACGGCAAAAGTAACGAATTTCAGCAGTATGTTTTCTTCTGCATCTTCTTTCAATCAGGATATTTCTGGCTGGAATACGGTATCCGGAACTGATTTCTCCTCCATGTTTGCAGATGCCACAGCTTTCAATCAGCCATTAAATTCATGGAATACAGAAAATGCGACTAATTTCCGCTATACATTCTATAATGCGGCAGCATTTAATCAGCCACTTGACAACTGGAATACAGGTAAAGTGACAGATTTTGAGCATATGTTTGAAAATGCAGTATCATTCAATCAGCCCATCGGAAACTGGGATGTAAGTAAGGCTGATTATTTCGCCGGATTAAATATGTTTGCAGGTACTTCGCATTTTGACCAGGATATTTCTTCATGGAATATCAAGCTGCAGAACTTCAACTGGAATACAATCTATTTCGGATTTAAAAATGCCGGCTTATCTTGTACGAATTACAGCAATTTTCTCATCGCTCTGAATAATAATCCTACCTGGGCAAACTCCACAATAACGTCCGGAACTATAGATGCAGCAGGATTGGTTTATTCTACACCGCAAGCGATGCTGGCCAGAGCGCAGCTGATCAACAAAGGTTTTAATATTATCGGAGATACCTATATTTCAGGTTGTTTTCTGTCAACAAGAGAAGCTTCTCCAAAAACAAAAACTTCCGCTTATCCTAATCCAACGACAGGAGTGATCAACGTGGAATCCTCAGTAGACGAAAATGTGTATTTATATGATAATAACGGTAACCTCATTAAAAATATATTGTTCAGAAAAGGGAAAAATACCATCGATCTGACTGAATATCCTTCAGGAGACTATATCTTTAAAGGTGATACTTTTTTCCATAAAATCACCAAGCAATAGTAGAACAGCCGAAAGGTTAGCTATTTAAACCCTGCTCCAAAATCTGCGGATTTTGGAGCTTTATGGTTTTCCTCATTTTATATATAAATAACTGTGTTATATTTGTGTACACTGGAATAATCAACTGCAAACTAAAAATTGAATTCCAATATACAAAATAACAATTATGAAAAAAACAATTACTCTTTTTACTATTCTCTTATCGATAGTAAATATTCAAGCTCAGGAAAATATTGATTTATTGACCTACGAAAACACACAGGATATTAATTTCTTCAACACTATTAAAAACGGTGCTCAGGTTAAGGAATATATAACAACGAGTAAAAATAGTGTAAAGGTAGGTGATACTTTAATATTAGGATCTCCAACCTCTGAAGAGCTGAATACAAGGACTTATTCAGGAAGTTACGGAAATAAAGCAAGAGGGGGAATTTCACAATCAAGAAGTACTTCCAAAAAGACTTATGACTTTGTACAAATGGGAAGACCGGCTGGATTTGGAAGTATTATGTCTGCTATGGGTGGAGAAGCACAAAATATGGCAGATATCAGCTTAAAAAATACTAAAGTGATTGTCAGAGAAATAAAAACTTATCATAGAGGCAGCAAAAATAAGCCTTTGTACGTAGTTATGGTTTTGGGAGAAATAAATGACAGAGCTTTTGGTATCAATAAATATTTAAGCGTGATGGATACGGAGCTAGGGATTGAATCTGGTGAAATTCTTTTAAAAAATAGAAAAATGACCAGAGAAGAAGCGATTGCAAAATTAAAAGAAGCAAAAGAACTCGTGGAAATTGATATGATGAGCAAGGAGAAGTTTGAAGAACTGAAAAAAGAACTTGCTCCGATTATTAACAATAATAACTAAGAATTACACTTGTATTGATAGTATGGCCAGCAACTTTCCGGATATTTTAACGAACAAAAAGGATAATGAAAAGAAGCCAGAATTTCGAAATGTACTGTTTAATTTAGACAAAAGCATTATCAGCAATGACAATGTGGAACATCTGATGACTATTTACAACTCAGCAAAACAATTAGATATTCGAAATAAAATATTAAAATTGCTTTATGACTTTACTTATCCGTTACTGAAGGATTTTTTCCTGAATGCCTATAAGAAAGAACGTTATCTGGATATGAAAATATATGCCTTACGCGGACTTTCAAATTTTATTGAGGAAAAGGAAATCACTCAGCTTTTAAAAAAATTTAACCAATCATTGGCTAAAAGACAGCAAACGACACCTTATAACTTTCAGGAGTACGAACTTTTAAAAGGAGGAAATGCTTTGCCGTACTTAGTTGAAAAATATGGTTATCCTTGTTTTAAAGAAACATTAGAACAAGTAAACAGACAATACGAGGCTATGCCTGATGCTTTTAAAGGACATTATACAATTGATGACAACGGGGACATCAAAATGCTGAAAAGCGCGGGAGAATCTAAGGCAATTATGGACAAATTCTGGGAAGAGGAGAGAAGCAAGCTAAAATAATTTTTAGTTTTTATAAACATTTTTTAAGATGATGTTTCAATTAAAAACATACTGAAATTTTATCTAAAAACAAAAGATTCATCAAATCATCCAAAACTTAGGATGATTTTTTTGTGATTTCTTAACAATCCCATCATCAAAATAAATTTTATATTCGTAGCATAAATGGCTTTGTAAAAATTATATCAATTAAATTGAGTCTGAAAACAAAACGTAACCATCTAAAATCTAAGAATTAAATACAGAAAAAATGAGAAACACTCTTTATGCTTTGTTGTTATTATTTTTATTCACAGGCGCTAACGCTCAGGAATACTCAAAATTAATCATTGAAGCCGATCAATTATATAGGGCAAAAGATTATAAAATGTCTACGGATGTATATGGTAAAGCTTTTAAAATCGAAAGCGAAAATCCAAGTCACTTATATAATGGCGCATGTTCATCTTCCTTGGCAGGAAATACAAAACAAGCATTCAAATGGCTGAACCTATCCATAGATAAAGGCTGGACCAATCTGAAGCACTTAAAATCTGATTCTGATTTGGATAATCTACATTCAAAAAAAGAATGGGGAAAAACAATTGAAAAGTTAGAAAAGAAAATAGCGGTCATAGAAGCCCATTATGACAAACCATTGCAGGCTGAATTACTGGCAATTCTTGAGGAAGACCAAAAATATAGAATGCAAATGGATGAAACGCAAAAAAAATTTGGTCCGCAATCTAAGGAAATGAATGATCTTTGGAAAAAAACAATGCAGAAAGACTCTCTTAACCTGTTAAAAGTAAAAAAAATATTAGATGAAAAAGGCTGGGTGGGTAAAGACAAAGTAGGTGCACAAGCCAATAGTGCCTTATTTCTTGTGATTCAGCATTCAGATCTGGAAACGCAGAAAAAATATCTACCCATGATGAAAGAAGCTGTCACAAAAGGAAATGCCAGTGCAGGTTCTTTAGCGTTGTTAATTGACAGAATAGAAATCCGGGAAGGCAGAAAACAAATATACGGAAGCCAGATAGGAGTCAATCAAAGTAATAATACTTACTATGTTTTACCTTTACTAGATCCTGATAATGTAGATAAAAGAAGAACAGAAGTTGGCTTGGGTCCAATCTCTGACTACGTTAAAAACTGGAATTTAGCTTGGGACGTTGAAAAGTACAAAAAAGATTTACCTGAATTAGAAAAATTAAATAAGAATTAAATCAATAGAAAACTTCTGATCACAGCAGTTTACAAGATGGCGGATTAAGGGTGTTAAAATTCTTTAATCCGCCATTTCTCATTAGCACAACCTTGAATAGAGTTGAGTATGACTTGAAAACCCCGATACAATAATCAGGAGAGCAAAGTAATGAAACCTAAGATGTTCTGTGAATTTTTGAAACCAGAACAATATACAATTTAACATAATATAAATTATAGGATTTTTATAATAGAAGTGAAATAGAGCATTTATTGTCTGAGAATCCGTTATTCTCAAACTTTTCCTACCCAATAGCTTTTCCTTGACAAGGGTCTTTAAAGGGTCTTCGATCATTAATTATAACTTAACTTCTTTTATATTATGTTAAATTACCCAACAGGAAATTTAGAAGGAAAACCATCTCCTGAAATATAGTTTCCATCATGTTCATTTACCCCTTAAAAATACGAAATCTTGCCACATGACAGTTTTTATTCTGTAAAAACAAAATACCTTTATCCTAACCAAAATATCACCGATATGAAACCTAAAATGATCTGGGCCAATCTGGCCGTAACCGACCTTGAACGCACACAGAAATTCTATACTGAACTGGGTTTCAGGCCCAATAATCCACACACGTCCAATGAACTGGTAAGTTTTTTTATGGCTGGAAATCAATTCATTATTCACTTTTTTTTACAAACTGTTATTGAAAACAACCTGAAAAGTATGAAGTTTGGAGATCCCCACCACTCCAACGAAATCATATTTACCCTTTCTGCAGAAAATAAAACTCAGGTAGACAATTGGGCTGAAGAAGTTAGAAAAGCTGGCGGAACCATAGTGTCAGAGCCTGAGACTTTTGGAGACAATTACTACGGTTTTGTATTTGCAGATCCGGATGGACATAAATTTAATGTATTTTTTATGTAACCCTTTACAAAAACCAAATAATCAGGCTGAAATACAATTTGCCCATATATCTCCTCTATTTTCAGTCAGATAGCATAGTTACTGACTTGATAAACACGGCTTATTTGGGCAGCTGTATCGTTTTTTGTATAATTGACTAATATTTAACACTTTGTATGATTTAAAGGTTTAAGTTTTATTTTAAACTTCTGAACTCAAGTGGTTAAAAATGATAGGTTTTATGACTTTATGGTTTTTGTACAGCTTACATACGTTTACTATAAAAACAAAACCGGACACTTAAGTAATTTTAAATGTCCGGTTTTTATCATAAGTGTATGTACTAGCCATTCAATCCCAAACTGTTATACAGCTGCACCTGCCATATTCCCAGTACTTCTTTAAGCATCACAAAAGTAAATGCTGCGTTATAGCTGTTAGGAAACCAGGTAATTTCCGTATCTATAAAATCTGAAGCTTGCGGAACGGGATTTACCCCAAATGTCTGAAACAAAGCCACAGACCTTTTCATATGAAAACCGGAAGTCACCAGACAGACATCAGAAGGAGCCATCTGTTTAAGGATCTTGCTGGAATATTTTGCATTTTCATAGGTATTCATGCTTTTGTCTTCTTTGATGATATCAGCATCCGAAACCCCCATGTTTTTAAAATTTTCGCTGAAGAGTTCTGCTTCACTTGTATGTCCTCTCCCCTTTCCTGAAATGACTATTTTACAAGGCAGATTATTTTTCCTGTATTCATGATACAGCTGATAGGCGGTTACCAGTCTGGAATAAGACAATGTATGCAGCTTTTCTGTTTGGTTAAAATCTACAACGCCGCCACCCAATACAACGATAACAGGATTCTGAGAAGCCCCGTTTTTATTCGCAATAGTATTCACATAACTTTTCTGCAGATATTCTGCGGTGAACTTTCCGAGAAAACCATTTCCTATAAAAATGATCATTAAAACGGCAACAATGCCAATTCCTATCCGTAGGTTTTTACGTTTGTTTTTTCTTCTTAAAAGTGCAATGATAACCACTGCGAGAAATACTAAGAAATAAGGCTCTGTAAAAAGCTGAATCGTACGAAACAAAAGGTCTAATAAAAACTTCATCTTCAAATAATATTATTTAATACCTGCAAACATTAAAAGCCCAAAGATAAAGCAATTTTCTGAGTATAACTTTCTACAGCAGCAGACCATTCTATATATTCAGGATGATTTCGTCTTATTTTCTTTTGATTTTTTCCATTTATTTTATACATTTGCATACAACACACTTTTTAGTGTGTTAAATAAAATACCTACCCCAGTGAAAAAGCAGAAAAGTATCACCGTTTTGATGACCGTACTCCATATATTTTTGGAAAGGCATTTTTGTAAAGGAAAAAACAAAAATTCTTCTTCACGTATAAAAAAACGATTTCTACTTTAAAAAACTGAAAGCCAACCTGATCTGTTTTTAAATCAAAAACAAGAGATCTCACTGATAATTTCCGGACTGTATTTATTACAAAACCTTAACAGATTTACTGTTAAAATTAATGTTGTCTCAATGCAATATGGCTTTTAAAAAAAGTACATTTGCTGAAAACTATAATACAACATCTGTGAAATGTCAACAGTCCTCAAAACATTTGTAGCTTATCTTAAAAGGCCCCCTCTTTATCCTGAACTGGGCAGAAAAATCATCAAAAACACATTCAACAGAAGAAGTCCGTCCAAAGGAAAAGCCAGAGCAAATTTCTGGGCTGCATCCATAGCCGTTTCTCAGGAAGAGGTGATCTCCAGACTTTTCTCCCGCGATGCTGATCATTTCAGATCTGATTATGCCGATACCCTGCAAAAAGCCAGTGTAAAAGAAAAAGAATGCCCTGTCAAAATGGGTGAACATGGTGCATTGGAGCTTATTTATTATGCATGTGAATTCACCAAAGCACAAAACGTTCTTGAAACCGGAGTGGCTTATGGATGGTCTTCACTTGCGATATTGCTTTCGCTTCAAAAAAGAAACGGCACACTCTATAGTTCAGATATGCCTTTACTTGCTCAGAATGGAGATCAGTATGCAGGATGTGTTGTTCCTGATCATCTTCAAAAATACTGGAAGTTATTCCGTTTTGCCGATAGAGAATCTCTGCCTAAAATTTTCAAGCAGGCTTCCTCATTTGATGTTTTCCACTATGATTCCGATAAAAGTTACCACGGAAGAATGTGGGCGTATCATCAGATCTATAAAAAACTACGACCTGGCGGAGTGTTTATCAGTGATGATATCGGAGACAATTCCGCGTATCAGGATTTTTGCAACCGAATGAATATCAGCACTTGTGTTGTAGAATATAATGGAAAATATATCGGCATTTTTGTAAAAGAATATATTCCACTCATTAGAGCTAAATAACACAATTGATGAGATAAAACTATACTTAATTTAAAAACCATTAAGAAAGCGGTAAGCTGTTAAGAATATGAAGAGAACACAAGACATTCATGAAGCCTTACCGCTCTATTTAAAAAGCACTCTCACCAGGGACCGAAACGAATCTTAATCCTCTTAACCTCTTCCTACAATCTTAATGGTTCAAAATAAAAAAACTTTAATTTAAGAAATTTAAACCTCCTGATGGTTTAAAACTAATATTTTCACTCATAGCTCACTTCCCTTTCCAAAATAATCTGGTTTCTGCTTACGGTTACCAATATCTTATCTCCTGCCTGAAAGCCACATTGCTGTACCCATTTTCCTGTAATTCTTATTTCGGGAAAGTACACGATTCTGCCATACGCCCTTGAAAACGATTTGAGGAAAACCGTAAGGTTACGATTGTGCAGTTCATTATATTTGCTGCTGTTCATTCTTCTTTTTCTTTTCATCTTTGTTATTTTTCAACAAATGAAGGGATAATAAGAAGGATAAACCATCCGGATAAAGGATATTTTATTCTTAAAGACGGATATTTTAGAATAGTATTTATTTTAAAACAGAGCATTATTTTTTTGTTCTAAAGCTTTATATTTGTTATTATGACTTACACAGATATGCAAAATAAAAAAATACATCAGGGTAGAAATATAAAGCGTTTCCGCGAAATGCTGGGCATCAAACAAGAAGCTCTGGCTTTTGAGCTGGGCGACGACTGGAACCAAAAGAAAATCTCCCTTCTGGAACAAAAAGAAACCGTAGAATCTGATATTCTGGCGCAGGTAGCCCAGATTTTGAAAGTTCCCGCGGAAGCGATTGAGAATTTTGATGAGGAACAGGCGGTGAATATTATTTCTAATACTTTCAACGATCAATCGAATGGTTATAACTATTATCCTAACTTCAATTTTAATCCTCTTGATAAAATGGTGGAACTTTATGAGCGTATGCTTCAGCAGCAGAGGGAGATGATTGAGAAGTTGGAAAGGTTGATAGAAGGGAAATCAAAATGAAAAATTTAATAAATAGTTAAATATATTTTATACAAAAATACCTTACTTCTTTTACACCCACTCATTTTTCTTTTCTGGAAAATGTAATACAAGATACTTTAAAACTTATGATAGATAATTTACCATCTGATATTCAGTCATATTTTGCTGAAATAGCTGAACGTTTATGGACAGGACATGCATCTATTATGGTTGGTGCTGGTTTTAGTAAAAATGCAATTAATACTATAAACTCTACAAAGCAACCTCCTAATTGGTGGGAATTGGGAGATACTTTTTATGAAAAACTTCACGGAAAAAAACCTTCAAATGAAATAAAATATGCAAGTTTATTAAAACTTGCTGAAGAATATGAGGCAGCATTTGGTAGATCTGCATTGGAGCATTTTATAGCGAAAAATATTGCTGATAACGAATATGAACCATCAGACTTACACAAAACACTAATGGAATTACCATGGACTGATGTACTTACCACTAATTATGATACGCTTCTTGAACGAAGCTGTAGGGATGTGATTTCAAGAAGGTACGACATTGTAGTTAATAAAAATGATTTAGTCTATTCGAATAAACCAAGAATAATCAAATTACATGGTAGCTTACCCTCAGAAAGACCTTTTATAATAACTGAAGAAGATTATCGGAGCTATCCAAAAAAATTTGCCCCTTTTGTTAATACTGTACAACAATCATTATTGGAAAATACGTTATGCTTGCTTGGCTTCTCTGGTGATGATCCAAATTTTTTACAATGGATAGGATGGATAAATGACAATATTGGGAAAAATAATGCTTCCAAAATTTATTTAGTAGGAGTTTTAAATTTATCTGAATCCCAAAAAAAGCTTTTAAATAATAAAAATATAATTCCAGTTGATTTATCAACATACAAAGATATAAACGGAAATCATCAAAAAGGTTTAGAAGTATTTATTAATTATTTAGCTTGCCAAAGATTCAAACGTGAAAATTTAAATTGGCCGCTGCAAAATGATTTAAAGAAAATTCATATCTCAGTTGATGAAGAAGATTTTAGTCCATTAATTAAAGAATGGCAAAATTGTAGAAAAAAGTATCCAAATTGGATAATTTTACCTCAAATACAAAGGGAAAAATTATGGCTGTTGACAGAATTCCATAGTAGAAACACCTTTGTTTTCAAGAAATTAAAGGATTTAGAAGATTTGGATTATATCTATGAATTAAATTGGAGATTAGAAAAATGTTTATTCCCTATCTGGAATGATATCGCGCCTTATTTTCAAAAAATTTTAGACAGATACAACTTATTTCCTGAATACATATTTGAAAATAGAGAAATCAATATTCAAGACAAAAAACTAATTCGTATTGATCAACATAAATATCAGAATTTTTGGATACAATTATCTTTATCATTATTAAGATTTTACAGGGAGGAAAATTTTGATAAAGAATGGAATGCCACTTATACCATACTTAATTCAATTAAACAGCAATTAACATCTGATCAATTATCATTATTTTATTATGAACAAATTCTTGAGGCTGTTTTTAAATTAAAACTCAATGAGGCAAAAAAAATATTAGATGAATGGCCTCAAGACAATATTTCTGTATTTTGGAATGTAAAACGAGCTATGCTACTATCGGAATTTGGCCAATCTAAAGAAGCTGTAAAGCTCTTAGAGGTAAACCTTCTCGAAATAAGAAGAAAACTCAACTTATCACCAATAGAAGATGACTATACATGGGTTTCTTTGGAGTCTTATGTAATGTACCAACTTAAATTTGTTCAAGAAAATATTCGACTTGAAGAAAATGAAGTTAATCCAAAGATAAAAAGCGATGATTATAGTGAACGTTGGAATGATTTATTACAATACAAATGTGACCCATGGGGAGAGCAGAAATATTTTGATTTAATGTTGCAAAGACCTTATTACCAAAATACTAATACATCTAGTAATAGTGATTTTGAAATAGGTAAAACAACTCGTACATATATCCTTGGAAAAGGATCAGAAGATTTTATAATTGCGTATACTTTTCTTCGTTTTATTGAAGAATTAGCTATACCACTGAGCTTATCACGTTTAAATTTTAGTGATAAAACAATTAATGGAGTATTGGAAAGAATCAAACTTGTATCCCCACAATGGGGAATTTCGATATTAAATAGAAGTAGAAGTGAAAAAGTTGTGGATACTGTTTTTGATCGCGTGCAAATGCTTAAGTTTTCTTCTTCACTCATAGATAAATATACAGAAGAATGCATAAAAAGTTTTTATGAAATTTTACCAGAAAGACAGTCAAACCCAATAGCTCGTGCATTTACTCAAAAAGTTCCTTATTTACTTTCAAGGCTATGTACAAAATGTAATGATTCATTAAAATTAGAAATATATAAATTATGTTTAGAATTATACAATAAAGAATTAGCACTACCAAAAACAGATAAATTATTAAGCAATTTAATTAATTCAAGTAGTAATAATTTATTGAATAAAACATTAGAGATTTTGTTGGAATTTCCTATAATAAACTCAGATTTTGCTATTTCCTATATGCTGCAAGAACCATTTGATTTCGTTAAAGAATATAAAATAAAGGGGGCAATAAAATTTAAAAAAGAGGTTTTTGATTATTTAATTGAGAAAGCTAAAGGAGATAAAGGCATTAGAGAAAATGCCATAAAACGATTGATATTTCTATACAATTGTAAGCAATTAAATAAAAACCAATCTCAAAAATTATTTAATACAATTTGGAGCCAAACAGATGATACGTTTGGGTTTCCTAAAAACACAGTTTTTTATTATTTTGATTTTATTAATTGGCCTCACCCAAAGATCGTAGATGCAGAAGGATTATTTAAAAAATATATCCATGCAGCCAACTTTAATATTCAACAACAAAGAACAGAAAAAGGAAGTGGAATTTCAAGAGGAACTGATAAATACTTTATAGAATTATATTATGGTTCAAAAACAATAAATAATGATAATGGTATTATTTGGAGTACTGAAGAATTAGAAAATATTTTAACTAAATGTGAAGCATGGTGGAGATTAGATAAGTTTTATCTTCTCGATGAAAAATATAAAGATGAGGGATTTGGTGCTAGTATTTATGAAGAGTTTGTGAGTAGATTTAATAAACTACCTGATATAATTTCTAGAGTTTTAGGCTTTGATAAAGATATTCTCAATAATAATATTGTTCATAGAATAAAAACCATATCTGAGGAACTGGAGTCTAACAATATCCCTGTTTTAAGAATAAAAGTTGTATTTAATTTTTACAATGACTACGAAAATTATCTATCAGATCTTATAAAAGGTTTAAGATCAAATAATAGAAGAATATTATTAGATGCATTAAATTCAGTAATACTAGCAGTACATTGCAGTTCATATGCAAATGATATTATTTTTATCAATCGACTAATAGATATTTTATTAATACCTTTACAATGGAAAATGTTGGATTTATTAGGAGATATTTTTGATGTTTTTGATGATTTTATAAATCATAGCAAGATAGTTTCAGATTCAGTTAAGGAAGAGCTATATGATTCTTTACAGTATGTTTTACATCTTTCAATTGATGATAAAATAAGTATTGATGATTTTTTATTATTAAAACAAAAATCAATAAAATTAGCAAGTAGTATATATGAGAAAAATCTTGAATATAATTTAAACATCCCACAAATAGTATATGATTGGAAAGCTATATCCGAAAGTAATGAAGAATTTTCAGATATTAGAAATAGATGGTAATTTTAAAAGAATTCACGAGAGAGCTAAATAAGCATAAAATATTCTATTAAAAACCTTTTGCAATTGATTTGTAAAAGGTTTTTTATTCAATATCAAAAAAAAATCAAAAAAACTTGCGTAGCTAAATAACTACACATATATTTGTAGTCAAATAACTACACGATGAATTTAAGAAGAGATGTATTTCAGGCAATTGCAGATCCTACGAGACGGTCTATATTGATGTTGGTGGCGGCACAGTCGATGACGGCGGGAGCTATCGCTTCCAATTTTGATACGGCAAGGCCTACCGTTTCAAAACATCTCCAGATCCTTACAGAATGCGAACTGCTGAGATCTGAACAAAACGGCAGAGAAATTATCTATCACCTTAATCCCAATAAAATGAAAGAAATAGCCGATTTTATAGAACCTTTCCGCAAAATGTGGGACGAAAAGTTCAACAAGCTGGAAAGTGTGATGAAAGCGTATCAGAATAGAGAGATGTGATGCGAGGTGCGAGATACGTGTTTCGGGGTGCAAAGTTCCGAGATAGATTGGATAATGAATTACAATTTAAAATCTAAAATACCTCGAATTTCTTACCTCGAACCTCGCAAACACAAAACCCCGGATCCGCAAAAAACAAACCCCGAACCCCCGAACCCCGAAACGCGTAACCCGCATCAAACTCTCCCACTCTAACACTCTCAAACCCTCAAACTTAAACACCAAACTCAACATATGGAACTTAAAACAAAAATCCACGCAGAAGACGACAAACAGGAAATCTTCATCATCAGAGAATTTGACCTTCCTGTAGAACTGCTTTTCAAGGCATATACAGAAGCTGAACTTTTCGAGCAATGGATGGGAACGAAAGTAACCAAATTCGAAAACAAACCGCACGGAAGTTATCGCTTCGAAACTTTAAATCCTCAAGGCGATGTGGTTTTCAGTGCCAACGGAACCATTCATGACATTGTTCAGAATGAGAAAATTATAAGAACTTTCCAGATGGAAAATACACCTTTTCCTGCTCAGATCGAGTTTTTAACATTTGAAAAATTAACGGATATCACCAGTAAAATAACCATTCAGACCATTTATAAATCTGTAGACTTCAGAGACCAGCACCTGAAAATGCCATTTGCACAGGGCATTAATATGGCGCATAACCGTTTGCAGGAATTGTTGGGTGGAAGGTAGCAGATTATAGATAATAGACGAAGAGATGATAGACAATGGGCAACAAGGCTCAAATTGTGAACATCAATGTCAATAGTGAATTTTGCTTTGCAAGTGAATCGTCAATGATCAGTGAAGGATAACAACTTTAAACATCAAACTTTAAACTTTAAACCCTTATACTCTCCCACTCTAATACTCTCAAACCCTCAAACCTAAACACCCCGAATCCCGCATCCCGTAACCCAAAAACCCAGAACTATGAATCCAAAAGTTAATTTTTTCTTCGAAAATGCCGGACAATGGCAGGAAGAATTTGAGAAATTAAGAACCATTGCTCTTAGTACAGAACTTACAGAAGATTTAAAATGGGGCTGTCCCTGTTATACTTATGAAGGGAAAAATATTTTCCTGATCCACGGTTTTAAGGAATATTGTGCGCTTCTCTTTTTTAAAGGAGCTTTAATGAAAGACCCGGACCATATGCTGATTCAGCAGTCTAAAAATGTACAGGCGGCCAGACAGATCCGCTTTACAGAGGTAGCGCAAATCAATGATCTGGAAGATGTTCTTCGTGCTTATATGTTTGAAGCCGTTGAAATTGAAGAATCGGGCGCAAAAGTGGAAATGAAGAAGACAAAAGAGTTTGAAATTGCTGAAGAGTTTCAGGAGAAGCTGGATCAAAATCCTGCATTACAGGAAGCTTTCAAAGCATTAGCCCCCGGAAGACAAAGAGCTTATCTGCTCCATTTTTCTTCTGCCAAACAGTCTAAAACCCGTGAAGCGCGCATTGAAAAATGCATTCCACAAATCATGGACGGAATAGGATTAAACGACTAACCATAAAAAAACAGATCATGAACACACCACAACCTTCACAAAAAAGAACAAAAATCATCTATTGGATATTCACCCTATGGATGGCTCTGGGCATGGTTTCAACAGCTATTGTCCAACTGATGAAAAACAAAGATGAACTGGCCAATTTTACCCATCTCGGCTACCCTTCTTATCTGATGACGATCATTGGAGTATGTAAAATTCTTGGCGTTATTGCCATATTAATCCCTAAACGACTAATACTGAAAGAATGGGCTTACGCAGGATTTTTCTTCGTGATGTCAGGCGCCGTCATTTCCCACCTTATCGTTGGCGATACAGCCGGCAGAACTTTTCCGGCAGTATTATTATGGGTACTGGTTATTATTTCCTGGTATTTCAGACCTGCAGAAAGAAAAATTACTATCGCTGATTAATCGTTTTAAAATTGAAATAAATAAATTTTATCGAAGATAAAATCTTTGCGCTTTAAACACTCTTCAATAACAAAACTTGCGCCTTTGCGATTTCCAACAACACAACACAACACAACACAACACAACACAACAAAATTTGACATGAAAAATAAACTAACCCCGGAACAAACCAACGAGCTTTTAAAAACATTAAAAACCCGTTTCGAAAAAAACATGAACCGTCATAAAGACCTGAAATGGGAAAAAATCCAGCAAAAACTGGAAGCCCATCCCGAAAAAATCCGCTCTTTATATGAAATGGAAACCACAGAAGGCGAACCCGACGTGGTAGATTATAATAAAAAAACAGATGAATATTCTTTCGTTGACTGCTCTCCCGAAAGCCCAAAACGCCGAAGCTTATGTTATGATTATCAAGCCTGGGAAGCCAGAAAGGCCAACAAACCTGAAAGCAATGTCATCGACACCGCTAAGGAAATGGGAATTGAACTTTTGACAGAAGAACAATACCGTCATCTTCAGGAATTGGGAAAATTTGACCAAAAGACTTCAAGCTGGATCAAAACACCACCACAGATCCGTGAACTTGGAGGTGCGGTTTTCTGCGACAGACGCTACAATACCGTATTTACGTATCACAATGGTGCAGATTCTTATTATGCAGCAAGAGGTTTCAGAGGAATATTAAAAGTATAAAGGAGAACAATCAAATGGGATCTCTCAGCCAGGGAGATTCCACACTCCAGAATATAATTTTTACGCCAAGATAGTTTTCAGCATATTCTGTAAATTCTTCTTTGGTGAAAGGCTTTTTAGTTTTCGGATTTGTATACGTCAAGGTCGGCTCCTGAACAGCCATTGCTACCAGAGAAAGCTTTCCTTTGTATTGATTAAAAAAGGGATAAGAATTTTTCATTTGGGCTTTCTTATCCGGAACAATATCCGGTCCGCCCAGTCCTATATTATTTTGGTAAGCAAAATCGAAAAGTCTGGACATGTATTGATGGTCATTTTCCCATTCACAGGGAAAGAAATTAACATACTGCAGAACGTAAGAATGGTGGAAAGCATTTCTTGCAAACTTTAGATTGTCCAATTCGGCCTGAAAATAACGGTCACAGCTGAAACCTGTCTTATCTTTCTTCATATCAGTGCTTCCGGCTACTCAGCAAAGGTCCGTAAAGAATTTGCATTAAAGCAATTAGCCGAACTTCTGGGTGAGAAAGCATTGGAACCAATCAGCTACTATGACAAAGTTTGGACGGATGAATATATTTCAGGAGGTCCTCAGATGATCAGCAGACCTCATCAAAACAACGGGCATCCGCTTTTACAGTTCGGATACCTTAATGATAAACTGTTCTTTTCCAACACGGAAACATCTGCGGAGTTTTCAGGTTATATGGAAGGAGCCGTTATTTCTGCAAAAAACATTGTTTCAACGTTGAAAAAATTTTGTTTATAAATTTTCTAAATTTTAATATTAATAGATTATAATTGATTTCTATTAAATAAGCGAGGTTGCCTGTATACAGACAACCTCGTTTACTTTAATAAGTATGTAAAATAATACTTAAATATCTGGCTTTAATTAATGAGTTCAGTAATTAATCAATAGTAACAGAATCAAATCCGGAAACTTGTAATTCATTAGGTATAGGAATGTAGGACCAACAAATTATATCCATTTTAAAACCTTCCACAGCCTGCCATTTCTGAAGCTCAAAGTCATAATAACCCAGATCAAAATTATCTAAATCTTTATCGTACAATAAAACAGTTCTGGAAAATTGCTCTCCTTCTACCTGGGTAGGAAATTGATCCACTGGATTAACTTTTAATTCTGCATTCATAATTATAGTTGTTCAAATAGTAAATCTAAAAGATTTGAAAAAAATTGATAAACCTAGGTTTTACATTTTATTCTTAAATACCTTTTTCCATTTAGTGATCGTATTACGACTGAGCTTAAAATAAGATGCTACTTGCGTATTATTAAGCTCATTAATTTTTTGAAACAATAGTATCTCTAAAATAGCTTTTTCATCATAAGATCTAAGTTTTTGATTAAAACTATCCGACTCATCACTGAAAAGTAAATAATTCAATTTAATCACATCTAATGCAGATAAAACTTTCTTTTGCAGGTATACTTCACATATAACTTTTTTTTCTGGATATTTTAGTTCAATAAGATCTTTGTAGATTCTATTATAATTGGGATATCTGTTCATTTCTGATATTTTTTTATCCATTTATACAAAGTTGTCTTAGGTATACAATATTCCTCAATAATTTGAGACTTTGTTTTGCTACCAGATGCAATCAGTTCTAAAATAAAATAAATGACTTCCTTTGAATAAATACTTTTTCTAAAAACTGGCAACTCTGTTTTATTCTTTGAAATCTGTGATCTTTTAGATGGTGAATACAAAATCAAATGTTGCGAATATATACGAAAAAAGTCATAGTCAGTTAATTTGGAAATCCTAAGTAATAAATCAGTGTCAATACTAGTCGACCTATATATTTGTTTTAAATCGGCTTCCATAATATTCAAAAAACTGCAGATACGGGATACTTCTATCCCGTTCTCTGCAATTTTCTGTTCTATCATTGGTCCAATCTGGATGGTTTTGAAATTCATAACAAAAATTAAATAGGCACATATGTAATAAAAAGTGTTGAGTCTGAAGCTGTCTTATACTGTTGATTTCCACTACGGAGACATCTCGATTCTATGGAAATATTACATCCTGTGGTAGTTACATTACCTGTTTTGACCGTTACTGGGCTTGCTGCTTCAGTTACATACACTATCGCCCCTTTAAGCTCACCCGTATATAATTGATCTTTTGCTTTTAACTGATTACCGGTAAGTCTTGGGGCTATTAAACCATCTGCCTTTTTATATCAGTTTCAAAACCATGAATATCGAGGCTTGCTTTGGGCTTTGAGATGTTGATCCCAATCTGAGAATACAGAAGCGTTCCATACAGAACCGCTCCTGTTTGAAATAATGTTTTTATCATTTATAGAGGTTATTGTGTTTTTTAATTTAAGAGTAGGAAGAAATAATTCTTGCCCCTGCAAATATTTTTATCAAGGCACAGACAATTGTTGTAATGAGAAATTTCTGGATTCCACTAATGAATTAGGATGAGCAATCTGGACACTTGTTGTAGGCTGATTACCTGCCCCATAATTCATAGTTAAGTAAATACGATCCCCTGCATTCAAATGCACAATGCAATTTACATTTATTGGAGTATTGGCAACCTGGGCAATTTCATTCATAATATTATTTCTGTTTCCACCTATAATGTTTGTCAGTGATGTCCCATTTTTTGTAATATTAAGGTTAATACCTGTCCATACATATATACCCGAAGGAGCTCCTCCACTAGAAAAATAGGCAGCGCCCTCTATTTTGTAAACACCGGATTCAATTATCTGCCAATAATCACCAGCATCATTCCAAGAGGCAGACCCCCCTTGGTTCACAATAAGGTTTCCAGAAGTAAACGGAATAATTTGAGGAATACTATTGTTAAAATTAGTAAGTGCTGTTCCCGTATAAGTAACAATATCTGTAGCCCCAAGTGCCGCAATTGTAGAAGTTGTTTTATCGATGAAAGTAGATAGCTCCCATGTTGTTCCTGACGTAGTACCTTTACTGATAAGCATTGCATAGCCGCCAGGATTCAATTTAAAGCTCGCCACTCCGGTACCACTTTGGTTATCTATCAGTTCCGAGCCGCTGGCAGCTACCGTCAGCTGCGCTGTACCTGTATTTTTAATATAATACACCCTGCCAAGTATATTTCCCTGTGCAGGAGCTGCAGCTGTTGCGATCGGCAATGTAAATGTTCCAGCCGTACTGCCACTGAATGCCATGTAAAAATCATTGATTCCTAAAGTAGCAGAAGTAGAGAAAACTTTATAAGTCCCTGCTAAAGAACCATTAATAGTTAAAGTACTACCTGGAATTGTAGTATTTATTCCAACTTGCGCATATAATATTGCGTTAAAAAGGAATAGGCTAAAGTAAATAAAAGTCTTTTTCATTTCGTTATTTTTTTAGAAAATTTTACATACCAAAATGTAAGTTACTATCTTACATTCAGGAATTCGCTAAGAAATCACTGTCTCTAATAATTGAGGGAAATTGACAGGAATATCCAAATTTTGCGATGTGCTAGATGTGTTTTCAGAATCTTTTAATTTTTGAACTTAAGTTTAATGTCTCAAAATAGACTGGATTTTGTTTTTTTCATTATTTCTTTGTTTTTTGATTAATAAAATTTAAATTGAATTCCTGAAGCAGCTCATTGTGGTTGACTGTGGAACAAATGTATTTAGTAAAAATCAAAAAATTCATACTGCATTTATACTTCAAAACACAAATAACTGATTATCAAATTAGTTGGTAAAAAAAATGAACTGAAGTCAGAAATCATTAATCCATTTATAGAGATCAATATCCCTGGAAAGGTTCAATTTCTTTCTGAGTCTATATTTTTTTGATTCAGCTGTTCTAACTGATATGTGATCATAATCTGCAATCTGTTTATTGGAAAAGTTCAGTTTAAGAAATGCACATAACTTCATATCATTTAAGTTCAGATCTGGATACTTCAAGATGAGGGCGTCATATAAATTTGGAAATGAATCTCTAAACTTAAGCATAAAAGACGGATCTGACTGCTTAGCCAGCGCGATCAATTCTTCATACGTGTATGATGATCTTTTTAAAGAACTTTCTGATTTATTTACTTCCTCTATCATCAAAGAATCCTTACTCTTTTTCCATTGTCTTGAAAATTTGAAAATAAAGTATCTGATGACCACCACCAAAACCAAACCCAAGATGATATATAAAAAAATAAGATTCTCTTCCTTTCCTTGTTCTGCCTGTTCATTATCTTTACTGTTAATAAGCAAATTCACTGCAGCATTATCTTCTTCCTGCAAGCGGTCATTAAGCACTGAATATTTTTTTAAATATTCATTCTCTAGTTTGGAAAGCTTTAAACCATTATAGGCTTCAGCAATTAATTTGTAAGATTCAAGAGTTCCGTTATCCAGGCGGGCTTCTGATGTAATATTTACTGAACTGATTAAATATTCTAGAGCTTTATTATAATCCTTCTTTTTAATGCTCAACTTTCCAAGAGCCCTAATTACATTAGCTTTACCTTCCATAGGAATCTGTTTGGTAATCAGCAGTTCATTTGCTTTATTAATATAAAATTCTGCAGAATCAATGTTTTTTCGCTTAAAATGCCTTTCAGCAATTGTAATATATAACATTGGCATAGGTAATTTCATACATTTCCGCTCATTACTGTAGACAGAATCCATAATTCCCAGATATTCAAAACTGTTTCTTTTCCAGTCATAAATGCTGTAAAGCCTATATTCCTTTTCTTTTTTATCTTTAATCTTGTGAGCTATCACAAAAGCATCATCAAAATATTTGATTGCCTGCTCGTGTAATCCCAGAGAATTATAGTTGGTACCATAAACAAAATATAGATATGACTTAAGTCCATAATCATCCTCATCCCCTAATTCCTTTTCTGCTTTTTCAAGCATCTGAAGACTCTCTTTGTTTTTTTTCATCACATTGAGTACAGTGGCAATATTCAGATAACCTCTTATTTCACCTTTTTTATAATGCAATTTTTGACATTCTTTCCGCAATTTAGTTTCTAATTGTACGATTTTATACAATTCACCACGCATAAGGAGTTTACTAACCGATTGGGTTTGCATACTGTCAATTTTAGCTATGGTGATTTGACATTGGAAATAACTGATTAGAAAAAATGACAGAACAAAAAAAATGTTTCGCAAATGAGTCATAGATATTAGAAGATAGGTTAAAATAAGTTGTAAGTAAATAGCTAGTAAATATAGTTTGAATGTCGTTTTTTTTCAGCTATTAATGGTTAAATATTTTTTATTCAGAGTTTCATGTTTTAAACTATTTTTGAAATAAATTATTGCCCTAAAAAGCATTTGGAAATATAAACAAATGTTTTTTTGATAGTTGTTTGCTATTGTCATCATAAAGAAGAATAGTACACTTAAAGTTTTGGTGAATAAAAAACAAAGTGTACTATAGCAACTAAAATTCACCTTTTTTCATATGACTTTCTAAACAGTAATTGATAAGTGTTACACAATTAATATATTTATTTTTATAGGATTTCACTTATAGTGCAGTATAAATAATATGCATAAATGCATCGTTATGATTATAGCTAGGTGCGCCAATACCTGCTTTACTCTCACAATAAATAACATCTCCTGCATTAAGCAACTTTACATACGTTCCAGATAGTATATAAATATTTCCTGCCTGAGGAGCCCCGCCGAAAGTCCAAGTACCATTACCTGCATGGATATAAAGTCCATAATTTGGTGGACTAGAAGCATTTTCCAGTCTTACTCCAGCTACAATATGATATATTCCTGTTTTGGCTACTGTATAGCTGCTATTAGCAGAGTTCCAAGTACCTGCGCCTGCAGAATTAATATTGACCGTCCCAAATATAACTCTGTTAGCAACACCATTTCCAGGCAGAGTTGCACTACTGGCAAATTGCTCAGCATTAAAAACATTATTTGGAGTTTTTAAGGTGTTAATAAAGTCATTACTGGTAATCTGTGAAATAACTCCAGTTCCGTCAGAAAGCAACATATTAGAACTTCCAAGCGTAGTTTGTGTCGGTAACGAGCGAAACCTAGCATTGCCATTTACATCCAATGTGTTGGTTGGAGCATTGGTTCCTATACCAAGCTTTCCAAACTCATCTAATGACATTTTAGGGCCGCTCGCATTTCCGCTAGTGTAGAAATCCATTTGCGAACCCAAAGTCGTTGGAGAATCTGCTTTTGATACCGCAATAGCTCCTAATGTCCAACTGCCAGTATTAACATAACCATTAAAATTAAGAAATCCTGCAAGTTGCCCAACCGGAATATTAGTGTTGCCATTATATCTAGTCAAACTAATACTTGCTGCATTAGTACCTGTGGAATTGATCATAACGTTAGTTTGAGCGGATTCAAACTTTCCATTTCCTCTTACATCAAGCTTCTCAGTCGGTGCTGAAATACCTACTCCAACTCTATTATTGGCGGCATCTACTGAAAAAGTATTTCCGGCTACAGAGAATGCATTAGGCTGAGTTGCAGTAAATGCCAAAGTATTGGCTCCCTGTGTTACGATTCTGTTACTGCTAAGTGTACCATCTGCAGTATAAATATTGACAGGAGTTGCACCTACAGTTCCTCCATCAGTAGATCTCCATCCTCCATTGCTGTAGACAAATTCCAGAGCTTTTGAATTTGGGATTGTAACCCCATTAAGTGTGGCACCAAAACCACCTGACGTGTTGTTAAAAATAACAAGTCTCTGTCCAGCATTGGGTGCTGTTGGGGCTGAAATTGAAACAGTTGCTGTAGCAGACCCTGTAAGTTTCACCTGACTTATATTAGCCGGAACGGCAGCCGTATTGCCAGCAACATTTACTGCTGTTTCACGATTGGTGATGGCTCCATTAACATCAAGTGTGGTACCTGGTGTTGTCGTATTAATTCCTACATTGCCAGTTTGTGCAAATAAAGATAGACTTACTAATGACAAACCAATTGAAAATAAATTTTTTGTGTTCATTTTTGAATATGTTTTTGTTAAGGGATAATTTAAATATCTGTCTATATCAAGCATTCAGTTCTTGTTTAAATGGCTTTGTACTTATTCCAACTTGGGCTAAATACAATCCGTAAAAAAGAATTATCAGAAGAAGGTAATTTCTTACCTTTCTAATGGGTTCAATTTTTTTTAAAATAGTCGGGAGTTATGATTTAGATGTGTAATAAAATTATAAGAATTTCTTTCATCAATCCTTACTGCATTTATACTGCAAATTATACATATTTGATTTTCAGCACAATTAACCAATAAGATAGCGATTTGATATCTAATAATTAATCTAAAACTTGTTTCTTACATGATTAACTGAAAGCAAAATGTCCTATTCAGCCAGAATGACTAAATGTTGCTTTCACTGATTTTGAGAAATACACAATACTGACAATTAGCCTGAAATTGAGCAATTTGAGTTGTAAATCTGTATCATAATAATCTCAGTATAAAAGCAGTAATACTTTTCTGTTTTAATTGGATTAATTTTTTCTGGAATTGAACAAGTCAGCTAGTATATCCACCGTACAGATTCACTAGAATTTAGCCATTTTCAAAAGATAGTAACAACCGGCCCAATTTTACACCTACTCTAGTATTGATCCTTCAGAGAACTGAAATGTAACAATTAATTTATCCAGCAAAAAGTTGTCCCTGGCGATGATACAAAAATTATAAATCATGACTTCGGAAACGGAACCGTTACTATAAATGACTTGTACTTCATTCCTTTCACTGACTTGGATCTATTGATTATTTAGAACATATCCACATCAATTTTAGTTCAACAAATCAAAACCCTTTATACGACAGAACTTGACGTATTAAAAAGTTATCCACCAAAAGTAATAAAATAAAAAAACCTACTGGGACATTAGGAGGTTGAATACATCTCATCCGATATTGAAGTAATCGAACACTTAAATATATACCTCTAAAAATGAGAGTCAACTACAGATTTATTAGTTCATAAATAATCCACAATATTCACAACTGACTAGTCCTGAAAAAAGTTGACCTTTTTGAACTTTCCATAACTCAATGTTTTATAGTTAAAATTAAATTTAATTGAGTTACGAGACAGCATGAAACATAACGCAAAACATTGAATTACATTTACTTTTTTAAAAAAAACCTAAAAAAAATGGTAATGATTTGGTAACCTGCTTTTTCATTTAGAACTTCTTTAAGTAGCTTTTCATTGCACCATTCCAATTTTACTATTCTCCTAAAATCCTTTATTTATGTGAGATTTCACCCGTTTTTACATTTTCTGAGAGTTCAGGACTTTTAATATATGAATACTATTATTATTTTAGCAGAATAGAAATTTGATTTTTAACAATGAAGGATATGAAAAAATTAATCTTACTGGGTGCTGTATCAGCTTTTTTAATCAACTGTAATAAGAAAACTGAAGCTCCGGCTCCCAAAGTGGAAGCAGATACCATTGCTGTGGAAGAACCGGTAATTGATACCCTTGGGCCAAAATCGTTCTGTTATATCGGGGTTACAGGAAAAGACAGTGTTTTTGCTTCTATTGATGACAATTTAGGAACAATCACCGGAAAATTATCTTATAAAAACAGTGAAAAAGACAGCTCAAAAGGAGATGTAACAGGTTTCAAATCGGGAGACACCCTGAAACTAACCTATGAATTCAGTTCTGAAGGGAAAAAGAGCAAAAGAGATATTTATTTCCTGCAGAAAGATAATATTTTAACAGAGGGTATTGGTGATCATAAGGAAGAAGACGGACAAACCAAATATGCTGACGAGAAAAAAATCAGCTATAAAGATGGACAGAAGCTAAGCCCTGCAGACTGTAAAGTCGTCAATGAAGCTTTGAAAAAATAATTCATTATAAAATAAAAAAAGGCTGTCTCGAAAGTCCGCTAGTGGATTTTTGAGACAGCCTTTTCATTTTATGCTAGTTCTGTTCAATCATTTCAATAAAACGGTTCACAGCGTCATCTCCTGTACTCCACGAAGTAATAAGACGAATGGCGGAAAAATTTTCATCTACTTTTTTCCAGACATAGAATTCAAATTTTTCAGATAATACCTCTATAAGCTGGTTACTGAGAACAGGAAAAATCTGGTTGGTATAAGTGTCTGAAAGAAATTCAGTTCCTCTTTTTTGCAAAGCTTTCTTAATCTTCATGGCCTGCTGATTGGCATGTTGTGCCAGCTCAAAATACAGGTTATCCTTCATCAGCTCTGAAAACTGGATTCCCAACAGTCTTCCTTTTGCAAGTAACGCTCCTTTTTGTTTGATATTAAAAGCAAAATCTTCCTGTAGTGCAGGATTATTGATTACTATTGCCTCTCCTATCAAAGCTCCGTTTTTCGTTCCTCCAAGATAAAAAACATCGGTAAGAGCAGCTACTTTTTCCAGGGTAAGATCACTGATCTCTGCTGTCAGCCCATGTCCAAGTCTTGCTCCATCCATAAACAGGTATAATTTATTTTCCTTACAAAATGCGGAAAGCTCTTCCAGTTCTTTTGCCTGATAGATTGTTCCCAGCTCTGTAGAATTGGAAATATAAACCAGTTTAGGCATCACCTGATGCGGTACATTCCTGTGTCCCTCTAAAATTGGAACAATATCTGATGGTTTTATTTTACCGTCTGCCGTTTCGATGCTCAGTACTTTATGACCTGTGGCTTCAATAGCTCCGGTCTCGTTATTCAGGATATGGCCTGAAGAGGCAGAAATAACACATTGATAAGGTTTTAAAACAGCAGAAATAACAATTAAATTGGCCTGTGTTCCTCCGGAAACAAAATAAATATCCGAATGCTGATTATTGATTTTCTCCTTAATCAAAGCTTTGGCCTTCAGTGAAAATTCATCTTCGCCATAGCCGGCCTGCTGAACAAGGTTATGCTGTAAAAGTGCCTGTAAGATAGTAGGGTGACAACCCTCAGAATAGTCGTTTTTGAATGAAAATTTCATAGAGTAAAAGTAAAAAAAGTTAAAATAACAAGAGCGAACTTTTCATTTTATTTTGTTAGATTTGTAGTGAAAATCATCTAACATTTTGAGAACAACCCTAACAGAAGAGAATTACCTGAAAGCTTTGTTTCATTTAGTTGACAATGAAGGAAAGGTTACGATTAATGAACTCAGCAAATTTTTGAATGTAAAAATGCCGAGTGTCAATAACATGATGAAGAAATTTGCCGAGAAAAAATGGGTGGTCTATGAGACTTACAAACCGTTGATCGTTACAGAAAGCGGAAGACGTGAAGCTGCGCTGGTGGTTCGTAAACACAGGCTTACCGAAATGTTTCTGGTTAAAAAGATGAATTTCGGCTGGGAAAACGTTCATGAGATTGCAGAACAGCTTGAGCATGTACATTCTCAAATCTTTTTTGATAAAATGGATGAAATTCTGGATCATCCTAAGTTCGATCCTCATGGTGAACCTATTCCTGATAAAGATGGTAATATTATCGCCCAGGATTTACAAAAATTAAGCATTTGTGAACCAGGAGAAACGGTAACTTTTGCTTCTGTTACTCTTTCCGACGATGCTTTCCTTACGTATCTGAACGACAGGAAATTGCTGCTCAATACCAAAGTGAAAATTGTAAAAATAGAAAGTTTTGATAAATCAATGACGATAGAAATTGAGGGTAAAACAGAAATTTTAAGCAAAAAAGCTACTGAGAAAATACTCGTTAAGAAATAAACCATTACAACTGAAAAAGCAAACCTCACAGGTTTTTGAAACCTGTGAGGTTTGATATTCATACCAATCTGTATTTACCCTATTCCTCAAACTGTTAAAAAAGGGTTAAACTCTATTTCTATAAATACCGGAGATTTATTTTTAGTTAGGTTTGCAAAACAATCTACAGACTTTGTCATTTCTGACAAATACAAACATTAATTATTACTCAAAAAAATTATGAAAAAAAGCATTCCGTTTTTTATTATTTCGATGTTGCTAAGCCCATTGGCAAACGCTCAGGATACTCAGGTAAGAGATTTTGTCATTGAACCTCAGATTCAGCCCAATTTTTATATTTACAAAACTTTTGGAGTATTCGGAGGAAAAGAATATTCTACCAATGCGGTGTATCTGGTAACCAAAAAAGGAGTTGTTTTATTTGATGTTCCATGGCAGAAAACCCAGTATCAAAGTTTGTTGGATACCATTCAAAAAAGACATAACCTTCCAGTTATTGCCGTATTTGCCACCCATTCGCACGAAGACAGAGCCGGAGATTTAAGCTTTTATAATAAGAAAGGGATCAAAACCTACGCTACAGCGAAAACCAATGAGCTTTTGAAGAAAGATGGAAAAGCTACCTCTACCGAACTTATCAAAACAGGAAAACCTTACCGTATCGGTGGTGAAGAATTTGTAGTAGACTTTCTTGGGGAAGGGCATACAGCCGACAATGTAGTAGTATGGTTCCCTAAATATAAAATACTGGACGGAGGTTGTCTTGTAAAAAGCAAAGCAGCCGTTGATCTTGGCTACACCGGAGAAGCCAATGTTGCAGAATGGCCGAAAACCATGACAAAACTTAAAAACAAATATTCACAGGCAACTTTGATTATTCCCGGACACGATGAATGGAAAGGAGGCGGACACGTAGAACATACGCTTGATCTTCTGAACAAAAAATAATTAGAAGCGCCCTGGCGAATGCCAGGGCGCTTCTAGTTTAAAACCATCATGTTAATGGTTACTGTTTTTTAAAAGCTGTGAAACCCTTTCAATTTCTTCCATTGTATTGAAGTAATGAGGTGATAAACGGATCGCATGATCTACATTTTTAGAGGTAAAATCTATTAAGGCATCCTGTCTGCGGTTTTCCTTAAAAAATACATTATTATCACTCAAAGCCTTATGAATTTTTTCAACCTTTCCATCTTCCTGGCAGAAAGTAACAATACTGCTTAATCTGTTTCCCTGATCCAACACTCTGAAACCGTAGTTCTGCAGATTGATTCTTAAAGTATCTGCCAACTTGCGGTTATAGCTTTCAATCTGATCCATTCCAATCGCATTGGCATAGCGTAAAGCCTCTGCAAATCCAGCCAAAGCAGCATAAGGTCTTTCAAAAAGTTCAAATCTTTTAGCAGTATCGTTGAGCTGAAAATCATCAAATGATGTCCATTGAGCTCCAAAACTATCTAAAAACAGAGGATACATCTTCTGGTTTAATACTTTATCTGAAACATATAAAAATCCTGTCCCTCTGGGCCCTCGCATAAATTTCCTTGCGGTTGCCGTCAGAAAATCACAATGGATTTTTTCTACATCCACCACGATCTGTCCTACAGACTGACAGGCATCCACAAGATACAGAACATCATACTGTTTACATAACTTCCCCACTCCTTCCACATTCTGAATTAAACCGGAATTGGTCGGAATATGAGTGACAGCAATTAATTTCGGATTATGTTTTTTAATTAATCTTTCAAAGTCTTCCAGATCCAATTCATGGTCAGGAAGATTGGCCACTCTGATGATTTCAATACGGTATCTTTTCTGCAAAGAAATAAAAGCAATCTGATTGGAGATATAATCATCATTGGTGGTAATGATACAGTCACCTTCTTTAAAATCAATACTGGATAAAGCTTTTGCATATCCATCCGTAGAACTGCTTACAAATGCTATGTTGGAAGGTTTTGCATTAATCAGTTCTGCGGTTTCATCATAAAACTGATTGATGAGACCTGTGTTTTTAGTTGCGGCTGTATAGCCTCCAAACTCCTGTTCTTCATATAAAAACTTAATGGTAGTGTCCACAACAGATTTAGGCATTAATGATGCGCCTGCACTGTTTAAAAATATCTTATCCGAACATCCCGGAGTATCCTGTCTTATAACCTCTAAATTCATTTTATCAATCCTTACAACAAATGTACTTTTAATTTTTCCTAAATACGACCATAAAAAATCCCGAATTTTCATCCGGGACTTTATTTTTAATTAATGATTTTAATCTAAAACACTCCAACCTCTTTTTGGGTTCGTGTTCGTGGATACTTCCTGCTCATTAACGATAATATTTTCTTTTCTCTGACCGATATAATCAAGCTCGCTCAGTTTAGAGAAGATAATTTCAAGGCTTCTCAACATCTGTTGAATATAAAGCAATGGTTCACCACAATTATGGTGGTCATAATTCGTTTCTGCTACGATAGAAAGCTGGTTCAGTAAGGTATGAGGGGCAATTTCACTCCATTCCAAACTGTAGTTCAGCATTTCCTCCAGTTCTGCCGGAACAAGAAGCTGGGTTGAATTGTATAAATGAAGCGCCAGTCTTGCAAAAGACTCAATTAAAAATACAGGTGGCTGCCATGGTGTAATATTTCTGAACTGGAAATACATATCACCAAAAGTATTGATCATGGTAGTACACAAGAACTTAACGTTTTGTGCTAAAGCTGTATTCTGATTCTTGTGAGAAGCTTTCTGGATAATTTTAAAAGCATACTGCTGAAGGTTTCCGATAGATTTTGCATAACTGCTGTAATAATCTACCAAAGCCGGATGACTCTGCACAGAAGTACAAGGCGGGATAAAGTTGGAATCCACCTGTGCAATATTTCCTTTTAAATCTACCTTACCGATAATAAGATAATTTCCTCCTGAGTAGCTGCTGTTCAAGGATGTTACAGGAAGCAGTTCAATATGATGATTAGGCTGTGCACTTGGGTGGCGTGGTGGAATTTCTTCAGGATCAATATCGCCGAAAGGTACTTTATCAAAAGGATTTACAGAGATCAGAATATAATATTCCCCGTCTGCCTGCTCTTCATTCATTGATTTCGCCAAAGACTTCACACTGATTCTTCGGTCTGTAAGTTCAATACGGTATCCAGCCATGGTAACGGCGCTGCAACGCTTGATTACAAGCTGTACATCATTGGTTGCCGTATTGTGAACATCAAAAATGGTACGGTCTGTAAATTCATTGGAAATAGGCAGAAGCCCGTAGTTATATGTAGTAATTCCAAGGGAATTAGAATCTCTGATGGTATCAATTAAGAAATTATCCTGATCATTAAGGTGTCTCTGGGAAACTTTCATCCCATCCACCCAATTGATGGCAAAATGTTTAATAGGCTGTATCATGTTTAATACTTTTTAATTTTTTGTGTTATGATTTTCTTGTGACTCCCTCCTCTTCATGCTGAATAACTCTCTTACAAATCACCACTTCATTTTCAGAAATGTTGTTTGTCGTAATGTCGTGGTCGAAATCTATATATTTTCTAAAACTGAAAAACGATTTTTTGGTGTAAAAGATCCAGTAGTAAGGCTCATTTCCTTCGTCTGAAAGATGAATAATGGAACCCGGATTTTTATGATTGTAATCATCTACTACCCTGTAGAACCAGTCTCCGAAAGTAACTCCGGTAGGAAGTGTTTTGGCTTTAATTCTGAAACGGTTGGTATCTTCCAATTTTTTGCTCAGTTCAACATTCAGGACCATTAATCTGTCAAAATCGGCACCTTCAAAATCAGGCAGTTTCTGCTCCGGAGAATATCTCCACGTTTTATAAATATCAAAAGGAATGCTGATAAACTGAATATAGCAGTAATAAAAAACCATCGGAACCACAAAGATCACCATACTTGTCGCTGCCATTACAGCATATCCTGTACCTTTACTCATCAGGTTGAAGAGCAGTG
The DNA here is from genome assembly GCF_059515165.1 of Chryseobacterium sp. CS3K3.1. Classification (NCBI taxonomy): domain Bacteria; kingdom Pseudomonadati; phylum Bacteroidota; class Flavobacteriia; order Flavobacteriales; family Weeksellaceae; genus Chryseobacterium; species Chryseobacterium sp. CS3K3.1. Next base: position 33,604 of record NZ_JCAKRV010000026.1, read on the forward strand.
TAAAAAGATATCCGCCCAAAGCGATACATGTCAGAGAAAGGATAGATTCAAACAGAATACTCATTGCCAGAGAATCGATGTGCTTTTTGAAATATTTATGCAGCAGATTCACATGAATAATCCCAAAAATAAGATAGATCACCTGTGCAATAAGATACCAGTACGGATTAAAAAGGTTTCCTGCAAACCCAAAAACACCCGGAATAGCCAGACATAAGCTGCAGAGCAGTACGTATATAATAATTACTTTAATTTTTATCGCAGGTTTATTTCTCCTGATTACACCGAGTATAACCATCATAATAATAGCGATTAAAGGCATTAAGATATACCTTAGAAAAATACCTTTTACTGAAGAAATTTCCATTTGTTTCTTTTCGAATTTATACTTTGTTGGTAGTTGTAAATATAATAAAATAATTTAGAGGAATGTAGAGTATCCAAGGCGGCTGGCATTTCTTTCATCGTCCTCAAGACTGAATGAATATTCCTTCTTTTCCGTGACAAAATTCTCCTCTACATCCACTGTTACAGGAAGAAAATAATCATACAGAGCATGAAGCACATTTCTGAACGGACTTCCCGGAATATACTTCTTCATATCCCCATAAGGAATAGGACCAATATTCACCACCCAGTTTCGCTGCCCGTCCATATGAGGTCCGCTTGGAATATAGGTGACGCCCAATCTTGAATTTCCCAGCAGCATGGAATCATCGTTTTTCTCAATTCCGTCAATAATATTAGGTGAAAAACTTACTTTTACCGGTACCTGCAGAAAAGCAGTCATACATCTTTCAAACCATCTTTTGTCTCCTCTGATCTGATGGAAAAACGGTAAAATATGCATGAAAATATAAGCACTCTGCTTGTCCAGCATTTTTATCAGAGGCCAAAGCTCACTCACTGTTTCCAGCAAAGAATCTGTATTGCTTGTAATATCAAATTCTGACTCTTTAAGCAAAGCACTTATTTCTGTAAAAAATACTTCCAGCTCAAAAGGCCGGAAAAACTTACGGGCATCATCTTCTACCCTTTTCTGCTTCCGGATTTCTCTTACTACAGTATCTACATTTTTTCTGGAAGCTCCGAGAGACGGCGGATGGAATAAACCTTCCGGAAGATAGTCATAAATGCCTTCCCTGTAAGTCTCTATAGTAAAAACTTCCTCATCAAATCCTAAATAACTGCTTGAAATACTTTTAATATCTTTCAGGTAAGCACGGTCGTTTACGCCCACACGCTCAATGAAGATATTGCTTACTGCACGATGGTATTTCAAGAGGTTTACAGCCACAGCTTCAGCCTTAAAGTCTGTCTGCAGCTTATTGTAATGCATATCTACAATATTATTCTCATACATAGTGTTTCCTCTGATTATGACTTGTAAAGATAATATATCTCATAAGTTTGAAAAAATATTTTTACAACAATTTTATCCTAAAAATAATAATTTATTGACATTAATAGGAATAATTTTCTACAAATTCCGTGAAAATACGGTAAACAGCCTATTTATTTGCTTTTTTAAATTTAAAATTAACTATTCAGAATCAATCGATTAAAGGGTTTTCATTTATCGTTTAAAGTTCAAGGTTTAAAATTTAAAGTTTAAGGTTGTGATTCAGATTTTACATTGTAATCCTTATTGTTCTCTCCTGTTACCTTTATTACCGGAAAAATTCAAGCCGTCAAACCTACTGTAATTGCTTCTTTTATTTAAATTAAATTTTATTAACATCATCATATGGAATAAATTCAGGATAAAGCATGCTCATTCCGAAAGCGGGCCGTATCTTTGCAGACTGAAAATTGTTATTTAAAATGAAAAGTATTTATTCTAAAATTCTGATTTTAGCATTCATGGCCTCTTCACTTTATTCTTATGCGTGGGGATTGACGGGACACAGAGTGATTGCAGACATTGCACAAAACCACCTTTCCCGCAAAGCAAGAAGAGAGATTAAAAAGATCATGGGAAAAGAACGTCTCGCTTACTGGGCAAACTGGCCGGATTTTATCAAATCTGATACAACAGGCGCATGGAAGCAGGCTTCATCATGGCATTATGTAAACATTGATCCGATGACTGATTTTAAAGCTTTCGAACAAAACTTAAAAGCACAGGCGGGACCAAGCCTTTATACTCAGGTAAATACCCTTTCCAGCCAGATCAAAGATAAAAACACTTCTGAAAAAGACAGAAAAATTGCTTTGATCTTTCTTATTCACATTATGGGAGATCTTGCTCAGCCTCTACACGTAGGAAGAGCTGAAGATTTAGGTGGAAACAAAATCAATGTTACCTATTTCGGGGAAAAAACAAATTTACACTCTGTTTGGGATGGAAAATTAGTAGATTCTCAAAAATACAGCTACACTGAATATTCTAAACTTCTGGATATCAAATCTAAAGAAGAAGTAGCACAGATTCAGTCCGGAACCCTGGAAGACTGGTTGTATGATTCTCATAAAATCGCCAACAAAATCTATGCACAGACTCCAAACGATTCTAAATTAGCTTACGACTACCAGTACAAGTTTAATGAAACGATGGAAAGACAGCTTCTATACGGTGGATTGAGACTGGCAAAAGTATTGAATGAGCTTTTCTAAGTAGATTTCGAGTTGCGGGTTTTTAATCCAATATAATTTAAAATATAACTCTTAAATATAAAAACGGGACTTTGGTTTCGTTTTTTTTTGTTTAAGGTTTAAGGAAATTATGAAATTTGTAAATGAATTTACCTCTTTTAGAATTTATATTTATTTTTTAAACTATAAACCAAAATACACAACAATTTAGTTATCAGTTATTTAATCTATTATTAAAAAATCATTAATACATTTTATAGTATACTTTGCACAAAAATATTAAATCTTGTGTAACCTTTTTACCTTTTCATACGTATATATTATAGTAACTCTTTTTTGAGGAAAAAATAAATGAGACAATTAAAAATCACTAAGCAGGTTACCAACAGGGAAACTGCTTCATTAGACAAGTATTTGCAGGAAATTGGTAAAGTGGAACTGATTACTGCGGACGAGGAAGTAGAATTGGCACAAAGAATACGTGCAGGCGACAGAGCCGCACTTGAGAAATTAATCAAAGCCAACCTTCGTTTCGTAGTATCTGTATCTAAGCAATACCAAAATCAGGGTCTTTCTTTACCCGATTTGATCAATGAAGGTAACTTAGGATTAATGAAAGCGGCAAAAAGGTACGATGAAACTAGAGGTTTCAAATTTATCTCTTATGCAGTATGGTGGATCCGTCAATCAATTTTACAGGCATTGGCTGAACAGTCAAGAATTGTAAGATTACCATTGAACAAGATTGGATCTATCAACAAAATCAATAAAGCATACGCTCACCTTGAACAGGAAAATGAAAGACCACCTTCTCCGGAAGAATTGGCTGAAGTTCTTGACATGAGCGAGGAAGATATCAAAGAATCTATGAAAAACTCCGGAAGACACCTGTCTATGGATGCGCCTTTGGTAGAAGGTGAAGATTCTAATCTTTATGATGTATTACGTTCAGGAGAATCTCCAAGCCCTGATAAAGATCTGATGCTGGAATCTCTGCAAATTGAGATTGAAAGAGCATTGAATACTTTGACGCCAAGAGAGGCTGATTTAGTAAGATTGTACTTCGGACTGAACGGAAAACACCCAATGACTTTAGAGGAAATTGGTGAAACTTTCGATCTTACAAGAGAGAGAGTTCGTCAGATCAAAGAAAAAGCAATTAAGAGACTAAAACACAATACCAGAAGCAAGATCCTTAAATCTTACCTGGGTAAATAATTTTAGCGTAAAAATTTTATAGGCGGAGTCTGGTTTCAGGCTCCGTTTTTTTTGGATGTAACATTTTTCAAAGTTTGTTCAACTAATTAAAATCATATCTTTTAATCCCTTGTGGTAGCATTGAAATGATTAATTTTAGTTGCTTTGGATATGATGATGATTTTCAACTAAAACAAAACATACTATGAAAAAAATACTCTTCGCTTCTATTCTGGCTTTATCTCTACTTTCCTGCAGTGAAAGTAAATCACAAAATGATATTGTAGAAAAAGCCGCTGAGAATACAGAATCCAGTATTCCTATAAAACGACTAAGCAAAACCCAGGATATATTTAATGGCATCTATGATGAAAAAATCAAAAATGATAAGGAAATTAAGAAAGTAGATGAAAAAATATCTTTAATGCAAGAAGATGCTCATAAAATGCAAGGTATATATAGTAGCCTCATTTCTAATTCAGAAGATTATTATTTGATTGCAAAAAATGAAGCAAAATCTATTAACGATTCGGTTCTACGAAAGGAAATGATTAAGCTCATCGAAGAAAGTTCAGATAAGTATTATCAAAAGGTTCAAAAAATAAAAGATCTTAAGCATAAAATTAATCGTAACAAGCAAAGTATTTATAGCTTATACGCTGCCTTCAAAATCAGAAAAACCCTTCCCGAAATTGAAAAATACCAGAATGCCCATCCTCTGAAAACAGATAGTCTCAATCAATTTATCAACAAGCAGAATAAGCTGCTGCAAGAGCTGAAAAATTTAAAATAGAAACCATTACACCTCATGAAATATACTACCCAATGGCTTACCGATAAAAGCCGCGTGAAAGAACTTGTAGACTTTTTTATTACCCATAAAACAGATGCTTATATTTCTCATGGCGAAATGATGTCCGGCAGAGCGATAGACTCTCACCACTGGAATCCTGATCTTGAACTGATCCTGACAGAACAGCTGATCACCGATTTTAATTCCGATGGCAGTTCCAAACTGAATATTCTGGTTGCAGAAAATGAAAACGGAGAAATTGTCGGTATGATGGTTTTCAACGTCATCAACAGTCCATTTAAAAAATATGCCATTCTGGAGGACATGCTCCTGGATCAATCTGTGAGAGGGCAATCCCTTGGAAGCAAACTGCTGGAGAAAGCTATTCAAGAATCTAAAAACTGGAATATCAGTTTTATTTTACTGGAAAGTGGAGTCAATAATCATGGCGCTCACAACTTTTTCAGTAAGTACGGTTTCAAAAAAGTGTCGGAGAGTTATATTTTAAGTGTATAAATTAAAATCCAGGTTCTAACTTATGAACACCATTTCAATTATCGGAGCCGGAATAGGAGGACTTACCCTCGGAAATGTACTGAAACAGCATCAGTATGATTTTACGATCTATGAATCTGCGCCTGAAATAAAGCCTGTAGGAGCAGGAATTATGATGGCCGTCAATGCAATGCAGATATTCGATAAATTAGGTTTAAAAGAAAAAATTGAAAAAGCAGGTAATAAAATTCACAGGATTGTTATTACTGATGAATCTTTAAAGACTATTTCCAAAACGGAGATTAACAAACTGGAAGCCCTGTACAATTCCTGTAACGTTGCGATTCACCGGGCAGAGCTTCAGAAAATTCTGGCAGAAAATTTAAACCCAAATTCTATACAGCTCAACCATCCATTACAAAAAATAAAGAAAGAAGAAAACTATATTCTGAATTTTGAAAATGGAACCGAGATTGAAAGTCAGATTGTTTTCGGTGCTGATGGCATAAAGTCTTCTGTCAGAAATCAGATCATGAAAACCGGCATAATAAGGGATTCAGGGCAGAAATGCTGGCGCGGCCTGGTAGATTTTGATCTGCCGGAGAAACATCATCAGGAAGCTGTTGAGCTATGGGGAAAAGGAAAACGTTTCGGTTTTGTAAAAATTTCTGATAAAAAGGTCTACTGGTATGCCTGTATCAATGAGAAAAGTTTCGGAAGATATTTGCAGATTGAAGACATTTTCTATGATTTTGATCCGTTGGTGTTAAAAATCATTGGAGCCACCAGGCATGAGAACATCATCTGTAACCCAATTTCCGACCTCGCTCCTATTCCTCAGTGGTATTCTGAAAGCCTCTGTCTGATTGGTGATGCGGCCCATGCCACAACACCTAATATGGGACAAGGCGCCTGCCAGGCCATTGAAGATGCCTACATCATTGGAAAATTGCTGGAAGATCATCAGGATTTCAATGCTATTTTCAAAAAGTTTCAAAGTACCAGAAGGAAAAAGGTAGATTATATTGTCAGTACAAGCCGTACCATCGGAAAGGTTTCTCAATGGAAAAAAGGAAATTCCCTCCGGAATTTTCTGTTGGGTTTAATTCCGGAAAGTATAAATCAGAAAATGGCAAAAAGAATTATAGAACTGGAAATGTAGGCCATTATTGTAAGAATCAATAAAAATTAAAAATCATCAACAATTTATTAATAACAACTAAAACTTAAAAACATGAAAAAAATCTTTTATGTATTGCTCCTGCTCATAGGAGTACATACAGCACGAGCACAGGAAGTCCCGGTACTGGACAGAGTTTTATTCTTTGGTAACCCGGAAATTGCCGGAGGACAGCTAAGTCCCGATGGGAAATGGATTTCCTTTACAAAAGAATATGAAGGGATTATGAATATCTGGGTAAAAAAAATTGATGAACCTTTTGAAAAAGCACGTCCTTTAACAAACAGCAAACGCCCGTTGAATGGATATTTCTGGACAGAAGACGGAAAATATATTCTGTATGTAAAAGATAATAACGGGGATGAAAACATGAATATTTTTGCAGTAGATCCTATGGCAAAAGTAACAAAAGGAGTTCCGGAATCAAGGAATATTACACCGCTTAAAGACGTAACTGCAAGCATCTACATGGCAAGCAGAAAAGATCCCGATCTGCTGATGATTGGACTGAATAACCGCGATAAAGCATGGCATGATCTGTATTCGGTGAAAATTTCTACAGGAGAACTGAAAAAGATTTACGAAAATAAAGACCGTATCACCAGCTATGAATTTGACTGGGATGAAAAATTGAGAGTTCTTTCCAAAACGGATGATAAAGGAACGACACAGTTTTTTTATAAAGAAGGTGATAAACTGACTCCTATTTACGAAACCCTGGTAACGGAAAGTGCTTATATTTCCAACTGGAACGAGGATAACTCCAAGTTTTACCTGGTAACCAATAAAGGAGATCTTGATAAATCTGCACTATTCCTGATGGATCCGAAAACAAAACAGATTACAAAAATAGAAAGTGATCCTAAAGATAAAGTAGATTTCGGAGGACTGTTCCTGGACAGAAATACAAGAAAAATGATCTACACTTCTTACACCGGAGATAAAACAGAATATTACTGGAAAGATAAAGCCTGGGAAGCTAACTACAAATTCCTGCAAAGTAAATTCCCTGGAAGAGAGGTTGGTTTTGCAAGTTCTACCAATGATTATTCTAAGTTCCTGGTTTCTGTAGGAGGAGATAAATATGCTTCAGAAGCCTATTTCTTCGATGCAAAAACAAAACAGCTGATATTCCAGTATACCCCAAGAACAGAACTGAAAAAAGTTGAAAAATACCTGGCGGCCATGACTCCTATCAGCTATAAAAGCAGTGACGGACTTGAAATTCCGGCTTACCTGACTCTACCTGTAGGTTCTTCTGGAAAGAATGTTCCTGTTGTGGTTTTAGTACACGGAGGCCCGAAAGGTCCGAGAGATTATTGGGGATATAACTCAACCGTACAGTTTTTAGCCAACAGAGGATATGCTGTACTTCAGCCTAACTTCAGAGCAAGTGGCGGTTATGGTAAAAAGTTCCAGAATGGCGGAGATCTTCAGTGGGGAAAACTGATGCAGGATGACATTACCTGGGGCGTAAAATATCTGATCGATCAGGGAATTGCAGATAAAAACAAAGTGGTGATCATGGGAGGGAGCTATGGAGGCTATGCAACGCTGGCCGGGCTGGCTTTCACTCCGGATGTATATGCTGCGGGAGTAGATATCGTAGGACCAAGTAACCTATTTACCTTGCTGGATTCTGTTCCTGCTTACTGGGAATCTGCCCGTGCATTCCTTTATGGGATGGTAGGTGATCCAAAAACGGAGGAAGGAAAAAAGCGCATGCATGATGCAAGCCCACTATTCAGTGTAGATAAAATCAATAAACCATTATTGATTGTTCAGGGAGCTAATGATCCAAGAGTAAAGCAGGCTGAAGCAGATCAGATTGTCATCGCTCTTCGTGATAAAGGTAAAAAGGTAAACTACATTCTTGCTGATGATGAAGGCCACGGATTCCGTAAACCTGTAAACAGCATGGCGATGTATGCTGAAACCGAAAAATTCCTTGCAGAAGTAATCGGAGGAAGATATCAGAAAGAAATGCCTGAAAATGTGGCAAAGCGTCTGAAGGAAATGACGGTTGATATTTCAAAAGTTACTTATACGCCAGCAAAGACTGAAAAAGCCGTCGGAGCTTCTAAATAAAAGCATCTTATATATTACATAAAGCCATCTCGTGAAAATGAGGTGGTTTTTGTTTTTAGCTAAATTATTAACATTTTTCTTATAAAAAATTATACTCATCAATTACATAAAACCAACACATTACATTTGAATATTAATAATAAAATTACTATTATGAATGTAAAAGAAAAAGAAAAAATTGAAAAGCTAGTTAAAAAGCAATTAGCTCAATTTATTACTCTTAAAAGACTTACTAAAAAGAATAATAGATTGGTGAATCCAGTAAGTTTCCTAAGGAAAGTAACTTTAGCAAAGGAGTTTGTAGCTAAATGTCAATATCAAAATTGTGATTTGGGAGATGGCAAAATTTATTTTGACAAAGAGGTTTCCAAAGCCTGTAAAGTAATTATTGATTATTACTTATAGATAAATGTAAAAGTGATAGCTAAGAAGATATAAGGACCCATTGCAGAAGAGATTTAAACGCAAAGGCTTCACTTTGAATAGCAAAATTTTAAGGGGGCAAAGCCGGAATCAATTTCATTGATTCTTTCTAAGCGAATGTATTATTTAAAGCTTCATCAGCGACAAAGTCGCAACTCTTTGCCCTCTAAAATTAAGCATACCAATTATCTATTCTTTGCGTTTACATACAGTTTGCCAATAACTAACATCTATTTGAACTGCAGGAGCTTCTGAATAAAGTTTCTGTATCCATAAACAAAGCCATTCGATTCAGAATGGCTTTTATTTTTTTTAATTCTTATTGGCTTTATTATGTTCAGCCTTCATCAGCTCTATCCAGCGAATCATTTCTTTTATCTGACTTTCAGAAAGCACAGCTTTCGGATGTAGATAAGTATAAGACGTAAGCGGCATTTTTTTCTGCTGTACCTGATTAGCAACAGATTCTAATTTATTGGCCTGCTTACGTTGGCTGTAGCTCCCCCACTCATTAAAATTCAATTCTTCTTTTCCGTTTTTTATATGCTTTTCAATATAATATCCTAAAGGCTGTATATAAGAATAGAACGGATAATGCGTAGAATTGCTGTGACAGTCATAACAAGATTGCCTCAAAACAAACTGTACATTATCAGGAACTTTATAAACCTTTGAAATATCTGTTGAAGGAACCTGCCCGTAATCAATATTACGGGCAGGCTGAATGATCTGAATAAGTAAAAAAATGAGAACAAACCCTAAAAATATGCTTTTAATGTGTCGGTTCATTTCTTTTTACATTTTAAAATACTTTTTTTACAGAGCCACAGTTAATCATTTTCTGTCCCTCATATGGATTGACAATCTCCTCTGATTCGCTGATCCAGGTTCCACCTTTTCCGTTATTGTACATTGGACAGAAATCCTGGTATAATTTTAAACCGCCTGTTCCCTGTTCTTTTATTAAATCGGTGATATCATTACTCAGGGAAAGCAGATGTTCTCTCTGATGAGCTATATCATCAGGTTTTTCGCCTATATGTTCTGCGTTCTCTGCTGCACTTTCTATAATATCACGCAACTCAGAATTGTTTTTTGCATCGGTTGTACTGATGTCTATTTTCTTTAAGATGGAAAACAGGTTTTTAGCCGCATCGGAAGCTTTTTTAGAATCATCCTGAGCCAGGGCATTTTTAAGGGGAAGGTAACCTTTGATAACTTGCTGAATCGGAAAAGGTGAAAGCTCCTCTGCTTCTTTTTTATTTTCCAGATTTTCTTTTAGCTCCTGACTTGAAGTTTCGCCAGCATCAGTTCTTTCTATTGTTTTAATCTCCGGTTCAGCGGCTTTGCTTTCAGGTATTTTATGATCGGGTTTATTACAAGAATATAATGTAGCTCCCACAAACAATACGGTTATTATATTTTTCATTGTTTCTTAAATAATAGGGTTAAAAAAATTAATATGTTAAAGTGACACCTGCGCCCCAGCCCAGTTCGTTATCATAATTTCCTGAAAGAGACAGCCATTTTTGAACGATATATCTCAATCCGGTTGAAAACTCGCCGTCTGAGTTGACAGAAAAATTTCCTCTCAGCCTTCTTGAAAGTGGGATATCTTCGCGGCTCAATTCCAGTAGTACTTTTCCGTTCTGATCTACACTAGCATCAGCAGTAATCAGCATTGGCAGCACATACTGCATACCCACCATGAATGTAAACTTATTTTTGGAGGCTTTCTGCTGTCCGAACCAGGTCTTTTTACCATGAAAATCCGTTCCCATATCTTCTGCCATCTGTCTTTCCATGATCTCATGATTCTTTTGAACTCTGATTCCGGCATAAGGAAGCGCCCACTGGAATTTACCTAAAAAACGTCCCACTTTCGCACTTCCTTCGAAATGATCAAAGTTCCAGTTGGAATGAAACTCATTCAGGTTAGCCCATCTAGGCCCGAACATCGTCATCGTTTCTGCATGGATTCTATTGCTTGCTACATCCAGCATCGCCATAGAGCTTGTCATTTTATTATCCTGTATGAAATTTTTCCAGGCTAATTTCCTGTTGGGAAGCTGCGGATTGGGCTTTGAGTTTTCATAACTGAAGATTCTTCCCATTCCTGCCATCATATGATATAGAATATGACAGTGGAAAAACCAGTCTCCATCCTGATTCGCAGCAAATTCTATCGTTACGGTTTCCATTGGCATGATATCCACAACATTTTTCAATGGAGAATATTCTCCTTTTGAATTGATCAATCTGAAATCATGACCGTGAAGGTGCATCGGGTGACGCATCATAGAATTATTATACATCTTGATTCTCAGAACCTCTCCTTTTTTGATCAGAATTTTATCTGTTTCTGTAACCGTTTTGTTATCCAGTGTCCACAGATAATGGTTCATATTCCCTTCCAGTGTAAATTTCATTTCACGAATACTGTCTGTGGGAAGAATGGTTTTCTCAGGAGATTTCAAAATATTGTAAGACAGTCTTTTGATTGTTTTCTCTTCCTTCATATCCATTCCGGCATGTTGAGAATGATCCTCTTTCTGATCTTCCTTCGTCTTCACACCCATCATTTCATTGATGTGCTTCGCTGTAGTCTTTCTCTGGCTTTCGGATAATTCAGGGTACATCACTTCGTTCATATCCATCATCTGATTTCCCATCGTCATATTCATCGGTTTCATATTTCCGCTCATCTCCATCATACCGTTCATCATTTTCATGCCTTCAAAAAGCATCAGCCTTGGAAGGTTGGGCGCTTCAACCTTTTCTCCTGAACCTAGCCAGAGAGATGCGTGCCCTATTCTGTCTTCAGAAGTCGCTCTGAATTCAAAGCTTTTGTTTTCAGGAATGGTCACTTCAATATCATAAGTTTCAGAAACTCCTACAATCAGGCGGTCAACTTCTACAGGCATCACATCATTTCCGTCATTTCCCACTACTTTTATCTTTCCTCCACCATAGTTCAGCCAGAAATAGGTAGATGAACCTCCATTGGCAACTCTCAGTCTTACTTTATCACCAGCTTTTACATTAGAATAATCTGAACTTGGTGCGCCATTGATTAAGAATTTATCGTAATAAACATCACTTACATCCATGGCTTCCATTCTTTTCCATTCATTCAGGGCTTTTGTCCCTAAATTTCCGGATTTGATGGCTTCCCAGTAACTCTGTACGGCATTTTTCTTTACCGCATACCAGTCTGTATTGGCCATATGAAGCCTTCTTGCAATCTGCATCGGATCATCATCACTCCAATCTCCAAGTAATACCGGAATTTCAGCATTGTATGTTGTTTTCGGCTCACCCTCTCTTTTTTTGAAAACCAGAATGCCGTTCATCCCAATCTGTTCCTGAAGGGCTTCGTGCGAATGATACCAATAGGTTCCGTTCTGAGAAATTCTGAATTTGTATAAATGAGTTTCCCCGGGTTTTACAGGTTTTGTGGTAAGGTATGGAACACCGTCATGTTCATTGGGAAGAATCACGCCGTGCCAGTGCAGCCCTGTATTTTCCTTAAGCATATTGTGCAGGTAGATCTCTGCAGTATCTCCTTCAGTAAAATACAAGGTTGGAGCCTGAAGTTTACCATTGATTGCAATGGCTCTTCTGTTTTTTCCTGTAAAATTGACAATCGTATCTTTTACATAGAGATCGTAACGAACTGTTTTTCCTCCAAAAGTAATCTTTCCATTTTCTGAATTACGTTTTAAAACAGATTTTTCTTCTTTAGGATTTTCAGTCTGTGCATGGGAATGATCTTCTTTTTCTACCAGTTCCATGCCGCATTTCGGACATTTTCCCGGTTTGTCTGAAACTATTTCAGGATGCATCGGGCAGGTATACGTAGCCTGTTTCTGAGCTTTAGATTCCGATTGATTTAAATCCTGAGTTTTAGCCGGCAATACAGTCTTTGTTTCAGATTTAGCATCATTAATCTTTTTAGCCTCCGCTTTTTTCTCAACCTTTCTCTTATTTATTTTTGTTTCTGCAGGTTTTGCTTTAGTCTCTGTTTTAGGGGTAGGTTTTACTTCCGGTTTTGCTGCTACTTTGGGTTTTATAACCACTGTTTTTTTCACGAGAGTCATTCCGCATTTCGGGCAGTCTCCAGGCTTTGATGACACCACCTCAGGGTGCATCGGACAGGTATAATACGTTTTTGTAGTTTGTGCGAAAGTAAAAACAGAGAATAAAAGCATCAGAAACATTATAAGTTTTTTCATAATATTTCGAACTTTTTACAAGCTGCATGAATTAAAGTTAATTCTAATTTAAGCCATGCAACTCATTGTTTTTAATAATAATACAGCAATTAATTAATTTCTTACTTTACACTTCCGCAAGAAAGCATAGACTTCCCATAGTATGGGTTAGCGATCTGTTTTTCATCGCTTAGCCAGCTTCCGTCTGCCATTGGGCAATATTGAACGTAGATTGGTTTTTCAGAAAGTTTGAACTCTTTGGTCAAAGCAATCATATTGTCGGAAAGATTGAAAAACGTTTCTCTTTGTGCGGCAACTGTTCTTGCTTCAGAAATGGCAGAGGCATCTTTTCTGAGAATATTAAGGTTTCCTTCAGAAACAACTTTATAGTCGATGGCTGAAGCTGTTTTAATGAATTCTGTTGCTGCTTTTGAAGTTGTGTCAGCATCATCTGAAGCTAAAGCTGATTTAATAGCGATATAGTTCTGATACAGCTTAGTAACCTGAGCATCCTTTTTAGATTGTGCTGATAATGATACGATTGAGAATAAAGATAAGGCTGCTGTGATGATATATTTTTTCATTGTTTTAAATTTTAGAATTAATTTTTTAATAAAGAATAAGGGATAACGCATCGGTAGTGCGTTAGAACATGTCGTCTGTAACGGTATATGATTCATTATACCGGAAACGACTGACGGATTCTAAATTCTAAAATTACAATGATTAATGTAGATAGGGACCAGCCTGTATTCAGGCGGCGCATTAATCTGGATCTGTGTAAATTTCGTAGCTGAAAAAGACTTGTCAACAACTGGAAACTGATGTTTCACCGGAATTTCTGAAACTGCACTTAAGAAATCCACATTCAGATAATCTGATTTCTGTGAATCGTCTACTTTTACAATTTTGATCTCCGTTTTGCAGCATCCCTTTTTATCTTTAACGCCGCATTTTCCACAGATGTCATCTACTTTCTGGCTTACGGAAACAAATTCTTTCATGCAATAATGAATGCTAAATGCCGCTCCGGAAGAGAATCCGAAGTAGAAAATAGAAAACAATATGGCAAGAATCTTTTTCATTGGTAGGACAAAGTTAAAAATATCTGTGATACCGTTGTTATAAAATTTGGTAATGTTGTTATAAAATTCGGGTAAATAAAAAAGCTTCCAAAAAAATTTGAAAGCTATTATTTTACAGTTTGAATTCCAGTTTTACATTAAAGAAACGTCCTGTAAGACGTACCGGAACAGGATACATATAATTGCTGTTATAATCTGTGATCCATTGGTTCGCAACAGTATTGTTAATATTAAATGCATTGAACACCTGAACGCCTAATGTCAGCTCTTCAAAATTACCCCAGAAACCGGATCTCTTATTTTTTTCTTTTGGATCAATGAATACCTTTGTCAACCCTAAGTCTACCCTTTTATAGGAAGGAAGGGTCTGCTGATAATTATAAGCTGAGCCAAAATCCGGCTGTCCGTTACTGTTAAACATTACAGGAGCTCCTGTCGGTAATCCCATAGCGTACACCAGGGTAAGGTTCACACGCATACTCGGAAAGCTTGGCATATAGTCCTGATAGAACATCGCAAACCTCAACCTCTGATCTGTAGGTCTGGGAATATCTCCTCTTCCATCAATATTTTCATACACTCTGGCATAACTTGCAGACAACCAGGAATCTACACCCGGAACAAATTCTCCGAATAACCTGGTATCAATACCATACGCATATCCTTTTGAATTATTCTGCCCGGAATAACGAATTCTTACATTATCCATATAATATGGGATCAGGTTATCCATTTTTTTGTAATAAAGTTCTGTTGTCAGTTTGAATGGTCTGTCATACATCTGGAACTCATAATCATTGGCCAGAATAACCTGGATAGAACGCTGCGATTTTATATTAGAGTTAAAATTACCATCCAAATCTTTAATTTCTTTATAGAAAGGAGCCTGATAGTAGATTCCCCCTGAAATTTTGAACAACATATCGCTGTCCCAATCCGGTTTGATCGCAAACTGGGCTCTTGGTGAGAATATCGTTTCTTTATTGAAACTCCAGTTGGCAACACGTACTCCTGCATTCACAAACACTTTACTGGCTCCCCAGTAGAACTTCTGTGAATACTGTGCATATGCTGAAAGTCTTGTAGGCTCAATATTATTTTGCCCAGCAATATAATAAGCAAGCTTAAGATCTCCTGTGGTTCCTGTTCTCGGATCAATAACTTCCGGTCTTGGAAGGCTGTATCCTGCAGAGTCTACCAATTTCCATTCATTGGTAAGATCTTTCAGGTTTTCTTTTTCATATTTGAAACCTACTTCAAAATCTGTATTGACATTGGGTGAAAATTTAGCTCTGAATTGTGTTCCGTAGGTTCTTACAAACAAGTCGTTTCTGGCATGTTCTATTTGTCCTCCCACATCAAAAGACGTTACAGGCTGCTGCGTCACAGGATCAAAAGTTTGCAGCTCGTATGCTGACTGTATCGTGTAATATTCTCTTTCTCTGTTCTGATAAGCAAAGGCATCCAGGGTAAGCTTCCACTTGTCCGCCGGCTTATAGTTCATGGAGAATGTTCCCATCATATTTTTATATTGGTCATTTTCCTGACCTCCATAGCCGATATTTACGGTAATAGGCTGCTGAAGACTTCCGAAAGTAACACTTTTTGCTCTGGGGATCATCTCATAATCATTCTTGGAATAATATCCGATGAATGACATGGAGAATTTGTCACTGACATGATAATTGAGATAAGACTGGAAATCCCAATAGGTTGGATTAAAGTCTGTATCTTCTTTTAAGGTATTAAGAACAAGGTTGGTATTTCTGTATCTGCCAGAAAATAAAGCAGTAAATTTTTTATTTTTTGAAGCCAGACCTGTTGTAAGCCTGCCTCCGATTAAGCTTGCCTCTCCTGAAACTTCAAATTTTTCAGGCTCACGGTAATAGATATTCAAAGCAGAAGACATTTTATCGCCATACTTAGCTTCAAATCCTCCCGCAGAGAAATTCACTGCAGAAACCATATCCGGGTTGATAATACTCATCCCTTCCTGTTGAGAGTTTCTGATCAGGAAAGGTCTGTAGATCTCAATATCATTAATGTAAATCAGGTTTTCATCATAGTTTCCACCACGAACCATATATTGTGAAGACAGCTCGGTATTGGAGTTTACGGAAGGAAGTGTTTTAAGCAATCCTTCAATCCCACCATTAATTGAAGCTACTGATTTCGCTTCTTTCGCTGAAATCCTTACATTGGTAAGGTCATTGGTTCTTCCTGTTGCTTTTTTCTGGAAGACAACTTCCTCTATATCGGTTACTTTAGTGGTCGCTGTATCTTTTTTCCTTTGTTGGGAGAAAAACAGTACAGGGACCATAAGGCTTAGCGGTAAAACTAGTTTTTTCAAAAGAAATGTTTTAGAATTTCTAAAATTAATGTTTTTTTAACAATTACAAAATCGATTCTCTAATTCTTGTCAATTTTTGTAACAAATCTTCTAATAAATCTAATCTTAACATGTTGGCACCATCAGATAATGCCGTTTCCGGTGTAGGATGCGTTTCGATGAAAATTCCGTCTGCTCCCACTGCAATTCCTGCTTTGGCAACGGTTTCAATAAGATCTGGTCTTCCTCCTGTAACGCCTGAACTTTGGTTAGGCTGCTGCAGAGAGTGTGTAACATCCAAAATCACTGGAGCGTATTCTCTCATCGTAGGAATTCCTCTGTAATCTACGATCAGATCTGTATATCCGAAAGAATTTCCTCTTTCAATAATCGCTACTTTCTCGTTATTGGAATCTGTAATTTTCTGAACGGCAAACTTCATCGCTTCCGGAGAAAGGAACTGTCCTTTTTTCAAAGTCACACATTTTCCTGTTTGTGCTGCCGCCACCAATAAATCTGTCTGGCGCACCAGGAATGCCGGAATCTGTAAAACATCCACATACTGTGCTGCTAATGCTGCATGTTCGTTCTCATGAATATCTGTTGTGGTAGGAATATTGAACGTCTCTCCTACTTTTTTAAGAATTTCCAGAGATTTCTCTTCACCAATCGTCGTGAAAGAATCTACACGGCTTCTGTTTGCTTTTTTGAAACTTCCTTTGAAAATATAAGGAATATTGTATTTATCGGTAATACTGATTACTTTTTCAGCAATTCTTAATGCCATATCTTCCCCTTCAATAATACAAGGTCCGGCAATAAGGAAAAAGTTTTTTGAATCTTTGTGCGAAATATTATCTAAATACTGAATCATTTTGTTGTAATTAAAAAGTTCAGTAAAAATACTGAGAAAGTTTCACAAATGGAAATTATTTGATTGCTTTAACAGGCTATGGCTGCAATAGTTTTTGGCTTTTGGATTTCTTATTATTTATTGATAGATGCTTCGACAAGCTCAGCATGACAGCTCTAATACTAGCTGTTAATGGGCACTTGATAAGTGATAAGTGATAAGTGATAGATGCTTCGACAAGCTCAGCATGACAGCTCTAATACTAACCGTTAATCGGCACTGGATAAGTGATAAGTGATGGATGCTTCGACAGACTCAGCATGACAACTCTAATACTAGCTGTTTTATTAATGTGAAAACTATAATACAAAGTATAAACCATCAATGTACAAACACCTACGTCGAGCCACATTATATTAACGTTATTTTTTAGCGGTGTCATGCTGAGCCTGTCGAAGCATTGCGATAATTATTTAGAATTTTTTAAAATTTTCTCATGCCTGTTCACCTTCCTGCTGGTAAACTGATCTTTAAGACTTTTTTTGCCCAGTACTTTCCAAAGGTAGAATCTGTGTAGATCTGAGAAATCTGTGGGAAACTTTACAATAACTTATAAAATAGGTTTTGGCTGAAGCCAATGGCTGCTACTATTATGGATAAACGGGCTAAAGCCCGTTCCCTATTGAATTTCCAATAAATGTTATAATATCACTGGATAAGCTATATCCGAAGGATAATTCGTGTATTTTAATTCATCTTTTTCAGAATCTTTTCAAATGTATTCACATTCCTGCTGGTAAACTGATCTTTAAGGCTTTTTTTGCCCAGCACTTTTCCGAAAGTAGAATCTAAAGTATTTCCCTTAGGAATCTGCCAGTAAAATATACCATTGATAATTTCCGCTTTTTCATTTTCTGCCTGAGCGGCTTTTTGAAACTCCTCCATCAAAACTTTTTCCACGCCCGGAATACCGACAAAACTATAAATATGGAGACTCTCATTCTTTTCAAAAGGAATACTGTTCCAGAACACTTCTATCTCTTCCTGGGTTTTCACAAACAAAAAAGCTTCGTAAGAAAAATGGTCTGACATTGCTTTTTCAAGAATGGTCTTTAACTCCTCAACATTTTTATCTGAAGAAAACACAATATTTCCGGACGCCAATATTGAACTTACGTCTTTCATCCCCGTATCTTTAAAAACCTGGCAGACTTCCGCCATTTTCATATTGGTTCCTTTTACGTTGACGCCACGGAGAAAAGCACAGTATTTCATTTTTTTCAGGTATTAGGTTTGTTTTGAGTTTGAGGGTTTGAGAGTATTAGAGTGAAAGAGTTATTATAAAACTTTTTTTCTGAATACTTTCAATTTTTAAATATTTTAATCTTTTAATCAATTCTAATGTACAAATTATAGTCTGTACCGGAAGGTTTCAGATGGTAAATTTTTTCCAGAATCTTATGATCACTATTCAGATGATCTTTCACACGGAATTCTTTCAAAAGTTTATAATGAGTTTTATAGTATTCTGAATTGGCATTCTTTTCTTCATATAAATTCTGATAAGAAAGAAGATATTTCGGTTTTCTGTTTTTTACCGTGTTGATCCAGTAATTCGTTTTATCTTTTTTAATTTCCTCCTGAATCTGTTTATCAACCAATCCAACCTCATCAATCGTTTTTAATCCTGAGAAATAAGGAACATAACCTGCCGGCTCCAATAAAATCCATTGGTTTTTATCTTTTTCATATTGATTTAAAAAGGTACCAATCGTTCTGCGGTAGTTCCACTCTCCGTTTCCGGTGGCAATACAGTGAACAGTCTGGAAAACAAACATCGGGAAAATGTAGAATACAATTAATAATGAAAGCCATAGGTTTTTCTTCTCTTTCTGTTCCAGTACGAAAATAAGAACAGGAACAAAAAGTAAAAGCTGCGGCACCCAGTAATACCAGTCGAATAAACTTTTTTGAGAAATGAATATGATTTGTTTTGCCCATCCGAAAAGGAAAATCATCCACAAAAAGTAGTTTCTTTTTTCCCTTTGTCTGATCAGATAAATAAAGCAAAGCAATTCAAAAATCAACACTACAATTGTCATAGGATTGAAATCTCCCGGAACTTTCAACATTCCCCAGAAATTCCCAAAGCTTTTAAAGAAATACCCGATATGCTGCTGGATCGTAAAATTTTCACTGTAAAGTAATTTTTTTGCGGTAATGGTATTGTTCACCAGTTCGCCAAAGTAAAACCAGTTGAAAGCAACTGTTGATAAAACTCCAAAAGCTCCTCCAAAAATATAATTCCATCGTATTTTTCTGTTCCAGAACAGGTCCACAAGAAATACAATTCCAAGGAATATGACGGTATCAATTCTGGTAAACATGATTAAAACGGGAAAGAGTGTCACAACCCATTTTTTTCCTTTGTTAAATCCATAGTACAGCAATGCCATTTCCAGAAAAAACAGAATTCCATATTCCATACCAAGGATTGAAATTTTAATGGCAGGCGGTAAAATACCGATCAGAAATATAAAGATTGCTTTATGCCATGGATTTTTTAAAACCAAATGAGACAGCCATAAAGTTCCTATGGTAAACAGTATGGAATTAAAAATCAAAAGAGGCTCAATAAAATTTTCCTTTCCAAAAACAAGATTGAAAATATAGGATACAAAAACATACAGATGTGTTGTAGATGCAGAAATTTTAGTATCTCCATTGAAGCCGATTACCCCATAATCCAATAGATTCTGGGCAACTCTCCAGGTGATAAACGCATCTTCCTGAATATAGTGCGTTAATAAAAAAAGAAGTTTAAAAAGAACCGTAGCAATGACGGCATACATTGGGAATTTGCTATTTTGTGTTTCGGACATTATGTATTTTTACTTTCACAAATATAATCTTAAAATTCAGGATTCCCAATAATAAAAAAAAACGGAACCGAAGTTCCGTTTTAAGTATTTTATTTTGTTGCTTTGATAATTGCAGTCGTAATCTGATTTTCCTTTTCTTTTGAATAGGTAGAATCATAAGGCTCCATCACATCAAATAAGTACTGATAGAAAGGTGTAATTTCCTGTACATTTTCAGACTCTTTCATCGCCTTATCTCTGCCCATTTCCTGAAGATCTTTGATAAATACATTGAACTTCTTGTCAATCGGCTCTATGGATTTTACCAGATAAGCATATGCTTTTTCTTTCTGTCCGATCTTTGTATAAGCATCTGTTACTGCAGAAACCACAAGAGAATATTCCATTGGTTTTGTTCTCATCTGTCTTCTCAGATAGCTTTGATCTGCTTTGGAAAGACTTAAATAATAATCATACTCTTCAAAGATTCCTTTTTTAAGCACTTCAGCAATCTGAAGACCTTTCTGCTCCTGTCCTGCAATAATGTATCCTGAAACAATTGAACTTAATGAACGGGGATCATTATATTTCTCTGCCGGAATTTCTTTGGCTGCAAGATCCAGAATTTCCAATGCTTTTGCTTTCTGTCCGCTTAATGCTAAAGCTGCTGCCGCTCTGCTTGCTGACATTCTGTAGCTGATGATATTGGAAGTAGCTGTTTCATCAAAGTGAGCATTTAAATTCTTAAAGTTCCCCCATCTGAAGTTTTTCACTACATTATAAAGAGAATTGGCATCTACTCGTCCCATATCTCCATCAGCGCTCGGAGGCGTCTGGATAGGAATCAATCTGTAACTGAATCCGTCAAACTGAAGGTAATCGTTCAGATAGAAAATATTCTCACTGTCATAAATACCTCCTGATGAGAAGTTGATCGGACGCTTCCAGTCGAAGTTCGCTAAAAGATCCATCAGGATCAGGTTGTTTTTATACAATGTATTTCCTTTGTAAGTAATCATGATCTGATTAGCAACATTCGGAAGATCTTCTTTGTTGATGATGCCTGCTTTTAAAGCATTTTCTTTGTTAACAGGAAGGATGAATTTGTTTACCGGAAGGATATTGTATTTTTCAAATTTCTCTTCCCCGAAATACATTTTCAACAATTCGTCTTTTTCAGGAGATTTGAATTTAATAAATTCAATTGCCTGTTTCAAGGTTAAAGAATCCTGAGTAAGATATTTTCTGAACGACTGGAATTCTGTTTCCGGAGCTCCCTGTTCTTTCAACATAGAGAAAACACCTTCCCAATCTTCCTTCTTCATCATATAGATCTGGTCGTTTACACCATCTCTGTAATCATCATGCGTCAATTGGCTAGGGATTCCCATCGCATTGTATGTTCTTCTTTTGATCTGATCCAGATTCCATGGAGTTGAAGCAAGGGTAAAGTTAACCACCTTCACATCATCCCTGAACTGTTCCGTCTCCTGAATAGCCCAAACCGGGTAAGTATCGTTATCTCCGTAAACGAAAAGGATATCGTTTTTCGGCAATGATTTTAACACTGAATACGCATAGTCGTATGCAGTATATCTGTTGCTTCTGTCATGAACATTATAGTTCTGGAAGCCCATCATGAATGGTACTCCTAATAAAACCACTCCCAGAGCAACATTAGCCCCGTTTGATTTTATTTTAGATTGTAAGAACCAAAGAATGGCTCCTGCCCCCAATCCGATCCAGATGGCAAATGCATAGAATGAACCTACCATCGCATAATCTCTTTCTCTCGGTTCAAAAGGTTTTACTCCTGTATAGAAAACAATCCCTACACTTGTTAAAATAAATAAAGATAACAGTGCATAGAATCTTCCGAAGTCTCTGTTCAATTGGAAGAAGAATCCGATCAAACCTAAAATTAATGGAAGGAAGAAGAATTTTACCGTACTTTCGTTCTTGAATTTAGCAGGCATTTTATCCTGATTTCCTACCGTAGCATTATCAATGAAAGGAATTCCGGAAATCCAGTTTCCTTTTGTGCTTTCCATGTTTCCTTCAAGATCATTTTGTCTTCCTACGAAGTTCCACATCAGGTATCTTACAAAGTAATATCCGTTCTGGAAAGTGATAAAATAATCCATATTCTGAAGGAATGATGGCTTCTGAACATTGATCAGGTTATAAGGTTTTACTTTCAGATAATCTGAGGCAGTAATGGATTTGTCTTCATATTTAGCTCTCAGTTCATCAAAGATCTGTTTTGCCTGCGGATTGTCTGCCACATCTTCATTCGCATAGTTGAATGTAAAATCAGGAGCACCATACATAGAAATATAGTTCGCCATTACATCCTTATCCTCATTAAACATTCTTGGCATTAAGCTCACCTGAGACTTGTTGAATACATAATTGAAACGGTCTCCGGTTTTTCTGTAGGTTCCCGTTTTTTCATCTTTTTCGTAGATTTCTCCGGTTTTCTGTGTCTTAAAGCTTCCGTCTTCGTTTTTCTCAATTCCGTTAGCATCAAGGAAAGCCGTGTAGTTTTGTCCGTAAATAGTTGGCCAGTCACCATACTGCTCTCTGTTATAATAATCCAGCATACCAATTGCTGTATCCGGATCATTAAGGTTCATCGGAGGATTAGCATTCGCTCTGATAGGAATAACCATCCAGCAGGAGAATCCGATCATCATGAAAACTACAGATAATGCAGCCGTCTGATAAATGTTTCTTTTTGCCTTTCTTGCATATTTAATTAAGAAGTAGCAGATCGCTACCATTAAAATAAACGCTGCAATGGTTCCTGAGTGGAAAGGAAGTCCAAGACCATTCACGAAGAAAATCTCAAGTCTTCCGAACATCGTCATAATCAGAGGGAAAATAATTTTGAAAACAATAATCAAAATTCCCAATGTGATAAGGTTTGCCCAGATAAAGTTTTTCCAGGTAAACTTATAATTTCTTGCATAATATACCAGACATACTGCAGGGATCGCCAGCATACACATCATATGCACTCCCACAGAAAGTCCTAAAACGAAGAAAATAAGAATGATCCATCTTTCACTGTCTCCCGCTTTATACTCATTCTCCCATTTGGTGATCAACCAGACCAAAAGCGCAATAAACATAGAAGCCATAGAATAAACCTCTCCCTCTACTGCTGAGAACCAGAATGTATCTGAGAACGTAAAGCAAAGTGCTCCCACAGCTCCGGCAAATAAAATAGAGATTTCCTGATGTTTCGTAATTTCTTCAAAATCTTTGTTCAAAAGTCTTCTCACAAAGTGGGTAATCGTCCAAAACAAAAATAAAATAGTCAGCGCACTGAACAATGCAGACATCGCGTTGATCACGATAGAATAGTTTTCGCCTTTCCCTAATGCAAAAATGGCTGCCACGGCACCCACTATCTGGAATAAAGCAGCTCCGGGAGCGTGCGTTACTTCAAGTTTTACTGCAGAAGAAATGTACTCGCCACAATCCCAGAAACTGAAATTGGGTTCTATGGTGGACAAGTACGTGAAGAAAGCAATAACGAAAATCACCCATCCTGAAACGGTGTTCCATTGCCTAAAAGTCCAATTTTTCATAGTATTAAATCAATTATGCGAAAATAAGGCTTTTATCTTATTTTATGCGGGTTTTAACAAAATTTAAAAATTTTGGCGTAGTATTTGCGATTATACTCGTGTCAAAACTGAAAATACGAAAATATTTTTTTACAAACTATGCCCCAGAAATCAAACAAAAGTTTAGTAATTATTTATTTTTTTGTATTTTTGCAGTCAGATTTTTATTGAAAATAACAAATAATGAGTAATGTTTACGATAATATTCTTGGCCTGATAGGACACACTCCGATGGTGAAGCTAAATACTGTGACAAAAGATATTCCAGCAACCGTTTATGCCAAGTTAGAATCATATAATCCTGGACATTCCACCAAAGACCGAATCGCACTTCATATTATAGAAAACGCAGAGAAAAAAGGCCTTTTAAAGGAAGATTCTGTAGTTGTAGAAACTACTTCCGGTAATACCGGATTTTCTATTGCGATGGTGTGTATCATTAAGGGATATAAATGTATTCTTGCAGTAAGTGATAAAACAAAACCTGAAAAAATTGCTTATCTGAAAGCATTGGGAGCTACGGTGTATATATGCCCGGCCAATGTACCGGCAGATGATCCAAGGTCATATTATGAAGTAGCTAAAAGAATCGCTCAGGAAACTCCTAATTCTATTTACATCAATCAATATTTTAATGAGTTGAATATTGATGCACACTATCAGACAACAGGTCCCGAGATCTGGGAACAGACACAAGGTAAGATCACTCACCTTTTTGCCTGCACCGGAACGGGGGGTACACTGTCTGGTTCTGCCAAATTTTTGAAGGAAAAAAATCCTGATATCAAGATAATTGGTGTAGATGCAGACGGTTCTATCCTTAAAAGCTACCACGAAACAGGAGAAATACACAAAGAAGATGTACATCCTTATCAAATTGAAGGAATGGGTAAAAACCTGATCCCTTCTGCCCTGCTTTTCGACAAGGTGGATGAGTTTGTAAGGGTAAATGATGAAATGTCCGCGTACAGAACCCGCGAAATCGCTTTGAAAGAAGCCATCATGGGAGGTTATACTACCGGAGCTGTAACCCAGGGATTGATGCAGTATGCCCAATCTCATGAACTTACAGAAAATGACGTAGTTGTTTTGATTTATCCTGACCACGGTTCCAGATACATCACCAAAGTATACAGTGACAAATGGATGGCTGAACAGGGATTTGTTAACAACTGTGTTCACAACTATGACGAAGTTTTCAAAACCGAGTTTATCAAATAAGAACGAATAAAATCACGATACAAATAAATAAAGCCTTTTGCGTATTCAGACAAAAAAGGCTTTATTACTTAAAAATTACGATACAATGTTGGATATTTTTGAAAGAATAAAAGAAAATCCAGGACCACTTGGACAATTTGCAGATTATGGTGAAGGCTATTTTATTTTCCCGAGATTAGAGGGACCTATCGGCCCGAGAATGCAATTTCAGGGGAGAGAAGTAATTTTCTGGAGTGCCAATGACTATTTAGGGCTGTGTAATCACCCTGAAGTAATAGAAGCGGATGCGAAAGCGGCTGCAGAATATGGAATGTTCTATCCAATGGGTGCAAGAGCAATGTCCGGAGAGACAGACCAGCACCTTCAGCTGGAAAGAGAACTGGCAGACTTCGTAAAAAAAGAATCAGCATACTTATTGAATTTCGGTTACCAGGGAATGGTTTCTACCATTGATGCTTTGGTAAGCAGAAATGATGTGATTGTTTATGATATGGATTCTCATGCCTGCATCGTGGATGGAGTAAGACTTCATTCCGGTAAAAGATTTACCTACAAGCATAATGATATGGCAAGTCTGGAGAAAAACCTTCAGAGAGCCACTAAAGTAGCCGAAGAAACAGGAGGAGGTATTCTTGTAATCACAGAAGGAGTTTTCGGGATGAGAGGACAGCAGGGAAAAATCAAAGAGATCTGCGATCTTAAATCCAAATATCAGTTCAGACTTTTAGTAGATGATGCCCACGGTTTCGGAACTCTTGGTAAAACAGGTGCCGGTGTGGGTGAAGAGCAGGACTGTAACGATCAGATTGATGTGTATTTCTCAACTTTTGCTAAATCTATGGCAGGTTTTGGAGCATTCCTTGCGGGTGACAAAGAAATCATCAGATATCTTAAATTCAACCTGAGATCACAAATCTTTGCAAAATCTCTTACGATGCCAATGGTAATCGGAGGATTAAAAAGATTGGAGCTCTTGAGATCGAGACCTGAGATCAAAGCTAAACTTTGGGAGAATGTTTACAAATTACAGAACGGACTTAAAGAAAGAGGATTCAACATTGGAGACACGAATACTTGTGTAACTCCTGTAATGATGCAGGGAACTCCGGTAGAGGCTACTCTATTGGTAAAAGATTTAAGAGAAAATTACGGTATCTTCACCTCTGTGGTGGTATATCCGGTCATTCCGAAGGGAATGATTCTTTTAAGACTGATTCCTACCGCTTCTCATACCGATGCAGAGATTAATGAAACTCTGGCAGCGTTTGAAGCTATTCACGATAAATTAGTAGGTGGCTACTACAAAGAGCAGGAAGAAAAATTACTGCAGGAACAAGGATTAAGTTTTAAACCGATTTAATCTTAAAAAAATAAAGAAAGCCACTGATTGATTCAGTGGTTTTTTTGTTTAATAACTATAATGCACATGAAACTTAGAGGTTACACACTGGGAATTTTGTCGGCCGTTTCCTATGGTCTGATTCCGATTTTTATTCTGCCCGTAAAACAGGCGCACTTTTCAATGGATATTACGCTGTTATACAGATTTTTCTTTTCAGCATTAATGGTGGGAGGATATCTGCTGTATTCAGGCGAGAGTTTTAGAATCAATAAAAAAGAGGTCTTAATCCTGGCCATCCTTGGTATCTGTTATGCCCTTTCTTCAGAGTTTCTCTTTTTAGGGTATGATTTCCTGACCCCCGGAATTGCCTCTACCGTTTTATTTATTTATCCGATTATTGTCGCATTGATCATGCTTTTCTTTTATAAGGAGAAGCTTACCAGATTATCGGGAGCTTCTTTACTTCTTGCTTTCGCGGGAGTTATTGTTTTATGTTTAAAAGGAAAAGGACTGGAAATCAACTTTGCAGGGTTGGGAATTGTCATGCTCAGTTCACTGTTCTATGCTTTATATATGGTTATCGTCAACAAGTCGAATATCAAGGTTTCCGGATTCAAGCTTACATTTTATTCAATGCTTTTCACCTCATTGTTCTTTATGTCCAAAGCGGTCACAGCACACGCATCGTTTGCTATTCCTTCAACAGAGATCTTCATTAACTTCCTTATTTTTGCCTTTCTGACTACGGTGATCTCCAGTCTTTGTCTGGTATATGCTATTAAATATATCGGATCCACTCCTGTGGCTATTTTGGGAGCTTTGGAACCTGTAGTTGCTGTATTGATCAGTGTCCTGATGTTTCATGAAAAATTCACTCTGAATTTACTCATCGGGATTACTTTAATTCTTTTGGGAGTTACCCTGAATGTGATTGGAGACCAAAAGAAAATAAATCATATCTAAAATTTTTATTGACTGATATACAAAATAATACAAAAGCCGGACTTCTTGATGAGTTCGGTTTTTGTATGAAATAATCTAATTTTTCAGCTCAGGAAATCATCAAAAAGAAAAATATTTGAAAAAATACATCTCTTTCTGGCGTAACACAATTTATCTGACTATATTGCATCAGTCTATTAACAGGTGTTTCCCCCACCGAATAGATAATGTATATACTTTTAAAAACCGATGAAAGAATTGCAAAAACTGACCAAAGACCAATTATACAAACAACTCAAAGAAAAATCAGAAAATCTATACAGCATTGCTCACGAAGCCCTGGAAAACAATTTTTTCAATGAAAGCGGCATAGATGAAGAAAGTCTTACTGAATTTCTCGAAATGCTGGATGATGAAACAGCAGAAAAGTTAAAGGACGCTTCCCTGTACATCAATAATGAAAATGATGCTCCTGAAATTGTTCTTATACAAAATGACAGCAATACTTCTCTGGAACTGATTACTTCCGAAGATGAAGGGTATAAAATCATTCTTATCGATGGTGATCTTCACTTATCGGAGAAACTTTTTGTGGAAGATTTTATTGTCCTTATTGTTACCGGTAATATACAGGCAGAAAATATCATCATCAACGGTTCGCTGTATTGCGCTGGAAATGTTACCTCAAAAGTATTGTTTGGTGCTTCGGGGAATGATAATGAAACCTACATCGGAGGAAGCATTATGACTTCACTTATTGCAGAAAACGGACATTACACTGTTGCTGAAGGCAATATTTATTCCAGATACTTAATCAGTTTTCACAATGAGATCACAGGCAAAACCGGAAAGTTTATTGAAAATATCAGCCTGGAAAAACCCAGTGAAATTGAATTATTAAATCCGGCAATTCTTGATGAGGACGGATATTTTGATGAAGATGCTTTTCTGAACTTTATCGATAACAATGCTACTGATGCTTTGTTTAATAAACCCGCTGATTTATTCTAAAATACATTTTCAAGATTGAAAATAAAACAATTGTGATAAAAAGGATGTAATAAAGCAAAATTTTTTCTGAAGACTTTTTCGGACTGCTTATAATCAGGAGAAAAAATTTTTTTCTAAAAAAACTTTAGAATAACTTTGCAAAAAATTTCTGTTGAAAGACCTGCTTCTTATTACTCCGCCTTTTACCCAACTTAATACTCCTTATCCTGCAACGGCTTATATTAAAGGATTTTTAAATACCAAAAATATTTCCAGTTATCAGGTAGATTTGGGGATCGATGTTATTTTGGAATTATTTTCAAAGGACGGAATACTCAAGGTTTTCAATAAAGAAATTGGTCTTCAGAACACCTCTGAAAATTCCCAGAGAATTTATGCCTTAAGAGAAGAGTATTTAAAAACGATAGATCAGGTGATTCCTTTTCTACAGGGAAAAACACCTACACTGGCAAGACAGATCTGCAGCATGAACTTTCTTCCCGAAGCTTCCCGTTTCAACCAGCTGGATGATATGGAATTTGCTTTTGGAAATATGGGGCTCCAGGATAAAGCCAAACATCTGGCAACTTTGTACCTGGAAGATATTTCCGATTATATTGTAGAAAATATTGATGCTGATTTTGGTTTCAGCAGATATGCGGAACGCCTTGGAAAAAGTGCTAATTCTTTTGATGAACTTTATTCAAAACTATCTGGTGAGCCTACCTTTATTGATGAATTTACGTTAAAAATTCTTCAGGAAAAAATAGAAACCGTACAGCCAAAACTGGTTTGCTTTTCAATACCGTTTCCCGGTAATCTGTATTCCGGTTTCAAATGTGCCCAATGGATCAAAAAGTATTATCCTCACATTAAAATTGCAATGGGAGGAGGATTTCCCAATACAGAATTAAGAGAAGTAAAAGACCAGAGAGTATTTGAATTTTTTGATTTTATTACTTTAGATGACGGTGAGCTTCCATTGGAACTTCTTCACCAAAATTTAGAAATTCCCGCAGGGGAAGGCGAATTTAAAAGAACTTTTCTTCTCGAAAATAATGAAGTTGTCTACAAGAATAATTCTAAAAGACATGACTTCAAACAGTCTGAAATAGGTACTCCCGATTATACAGATTTAAAACTGGATCAATATATTTCCGTTATCGAAATCGCCAATCCGATGCACAGTTTATGGAGCGACGGACGATGGAACAAACTGACGATGGCACACGGATGCTACTGGGGAAAATGTACATTCTGTGATATTTCTTTAGACTATATTAAAATCTACGAACCTATTTCTGCAAAAATTCTGGTAGACCGGATTGAAGAACTGATCCGTACAACCGGTGAAACAGGATTCCATTTTGTGGATGAAGCCGCACCGCCTGCCTTAATGAGAGAAGTAGCTCTGGAAATCCTCAGAAGAAATCTTGTGGTTACCTGGTGGACCAATATCCGTTTTGAAAAAAGCTTTACCCGTGATCTCTGCTATCTTCTGAAACTTTCAGGATGCGTGGCTGTTTCCGGTGGGCTTGAAGTAGCAAGCGACCGATTATTGAAATTAATTGATAAAGGAGTTTCCGTGGAACAGGTTGCCAATGTAACAAGAAATTTTACAGAAGCCGGAATTATGGTTCATGCTTATCTGATGTATGGCTATCCCACCCAAACCGTTCAGGAAACTGTCGATTCCCTTGAAATGGTAAGACAAATGTTTGAAATGGGAATTCTTCAAAGCGGTTTCTGGCATCAGTTTGCGATGACCGCTCACTCACCTGTCGGGATGAGCCCGGAAGATTTCGGTGTAGTTCCGGTAAAACAGGAAATTTTGTTTGCTAATAATGATATTGACTTTAAAGATAAAACCGGAATCGATCACAATAAGTTCAGCTTCGGATTAAAAAAGTCTCTGTTCAATTATATGCATGGAGTCAATTTCGAACTGCCGCTTCAGGAATGGTTTGATTTTAAAATTCCAAGAACAACCATTCATCCGGATTATATTCACGACTGTCTTTTGGAAGATGGGCAGTTTCAGTTGAAGACCAATTCCAAAGTTGTCTTTTTAACCAAAAATGTAATCGCTGAGAATCGCGTAAAAAATAAAAAGAAATATTCTGGTACGTATACGCTTCTTACATTCCACTTAAAAACCAATATTGTGAAGGTGGAACTGGAACAGGAAAAAGCAGAATGGCTGATGAATGTACTGGAAGAAAATGCTGTTGAAAATTCTAAAAAACCTACTATTCAACAACTTAAAAATCAATTTGAAGAAAATTTCGATGATTTTGAGCTGTTCTGGTTCTCAAAACCAATGCAGCAATTGAAGGAAAACGGGGTGATTTTAAGTTTATAAAAAATTCCGTTTTTTTCTCAGGAATTTTTAAAATTGGTGAATTTTCCGTGAATTCTTATTTTTCTGAATGAATAAGACTTGTTTTGATTAAAATATAATCTCTCACAGATTTCACGGATTACACAAATTCAAATTTTTATTTAAGAGAATAAAATCTTCTATTTTTATACTAAGGAATCAAAAACCAATTTCTAGCTGCCATAGATAAACCGGCAAAATATTCCCCTCCTCCGGAGGGGTGGCAAAACATTCAAAGAATTTTTGACGGGGTGGTTTTAAAGTTTTGGCTAAAGCCGGATGAATTTGATCCATAATAAAAAAACGGGCTAAAGCCCGTTCCTATCGATAAAATCTGTATTACATTAATTAGGGGTCTCTTTTGAAACAGTACCTACGTTTACTTTTTCCTGTATTTTGATAAAATTGGGATCCATAATCGCCATACGCTCAGCCAATGCTTTGTAGGTCGGGAATTTCAGGATTGAAGCTCTTCCGGACATTTCTCTGTAGATGGTAAAAGACTTTCCTCCCGCTGTTTTCAGCTGTTTTGTTGTGGTAATATACCTTCCGATAAGTTTACTTTTAGCATCATAAATTTCAATATCAATAGGTGTTTTGTCCATAATGGTATCTTCCGAACCAAAACTTACCGGCAGATTGGTAAAATATCCCACCGGAACGCCATTACTAAGGATCTCTCCCACTTTATTGACCTCAATATTCATCTTGTCTATTTTCTTTCTGATTGCATAAGCATCTTTTGTCTTAGCATCCAGCTTCCTTTTGGGAACATTTGAAAAAAGCTCATCCAGGTTTTTAACATTGATCCCTTTGTTATCAATAATTTTAAGATCTTTAACTGAGGTAAAGACGGCAGATTTTTCTTCTCCGGAAAATGCAGAAGGTGACGAGTAATCAATTTCGATGGTTTTGTCCCTGTTATATACTCTGTTGACCATGATATAACTGTCGCGAACAGAATCCACGATGCTTTTATCAATGAATTTAATCGTATACATCGGGGTCTCTTTAAGATCCATAAACGTATATTCGCTGGATTTGTTGGAGAGCTTAGCTACCGGAATACCGTCAAGATTAATAATTCCTCTTTTGGTTTTGATATTCTGGGCATGGAGGAAAACACCCAGAACTGTAAATAATATGATTATGCCTCTCTTCATACAATCAGACTTTTACAAATAAAAAAAGTGTAACACAAAGTTACACTTTCTTGAAAATATATTTAGCTTTTCATTTAATTATTCACAAAGGATAATTCCTTTATTATGATTAAATTCTACAACACCGCTTTTGATAGCATAAGCAAAAACAGAGTCTTTTCCGGCTTCTTTAGTGAAGTTTTTAGCATAAGCCTCATCAATAGAATTAGCAAAAAGCTTTACATCACCTCCGATTAAAGAAGAAACAATTCCTGCGTGGTTTTTCATGATGTGAAATTCACCATTTTTTCCAGGCAATAATACTGAGTCTACTTCTCCTTCAAAAACTACGTATTCTGGTGTTAAAATTTTTATATTCATTTTAATTTAGATTTGAAGATTTCAGATTTCAGATTTCAGACAACCTTAAAGTCTCATGTCTGGTATCTGTAATCTTTATGTCTAATTATTAAGCGTTTTCAGCTAACATTTTTTGTCCTGCTTCGATAGCTTCTTCGATAGTTCCTTTCAGGTTGAAAGCTGCTTCTGGTAAGTGATCTAATTCACCATCCATAATCATGTTGAATCCTTTGATTGTATCTTTGATGTCTACCAATGATCCTGGGATACCTGTAAACTGCTCTGCTACGTGGAAAGGCTGAGATAAGAATCTCTGAACTTTTCTTGCACGGTATACAACAGCTTTATCTTCTTCAGAAAGTTCTTCCATACCAAGGATTGCAATGATATCCTGAAGTGCTTTATATCTTTGAAGGATCTCTTTTACTCTTTGAGCACAGTTGTAGTGATCGTGACCGATAACTTCAGGAGCAAGGATTCTAGAAGTAGAAGCTAGTGGATCTACCGCTGGATAGATACCTAATGAAGCAATCTTTCTGTCAAGTACCGTAGTTGCATCCAAGTGAGCAAACGTAGTTGCAGGAGCCGGGTCAGTTAAGTCATCCGCAGGTACGTATACCGCCTGTACTGAAGTAATTGAACCATTTTTAGTTGAAGTAATTCTTTCCTGCATCGCACCCATTTCAGAAGCTAGCGTTGGTTGGTAACCTACCGCTGATGGCATACGACCAAGAAGTGCAGATACCTCAGAACCAGCCTGTGTAAAACGGAAGATGTTGTCTACGAAGAAAAGTACGTCTCTACCTTGTCCGCTTTCTCCACCGTCTCTGTAGTACTCAGCCAATGTAAGACCAGAAAGTGCTACTCTCGCTCTTGCACCTGGCGGCTCGTTCATCTGTCCGAAAACGAATGCAGCTTTTGAATCTTTCATAGCTTCTAAGTCTACTTTAGAAAGATCCCAGCCTCCGTTTTCCATAGAGTGCATGAAATCATCACCATACTTGATAATACCTGATTCCAACATCTCTCTCAAAAGGTCATTTCCTTCTCTCGTTCTTTCACCTACTCCGGCGAATACAGAAAGACCTCCGTGTCCTTTTGCAATATTGTTAATCAACTCCTGGATCAATACTGTTTTACCTACACCGGCACCACCGAACAATCCAATTTTACCTCCTTTTGCATAAGGCTCAACTAGGTCGATTACTTTAATACCTGTAAATAAAACTTCTGCTGAAGTTGATAATTGATCAAATTTTGGAGCTGGTCTGTGAATTGGAAGACCACCATCCTTAGAAATATCTTGAAGTCCGTCGATAGCATCACCAACAACGTTGAATAGTCTTCCGTTTACAGCCTCTCCGATAGGCATCATAATAGGATTTCCGTATCCAATTACGTCCTGCCCTCTTTTAAGACCGTCAGTAGCGTCCATTGCGATACATCTTACTGTATCTTCGCCAATATGTTGTTCTACCTCTAAAACTACTTTTTCACCGTTTTCTTTTGTAATTTCTAACGCGTCATAGATTGCTGGAACAGCTTCCACATCTGTGAAGACAACGTCGATTACCGGACCAATAATTTGAGAAATTTTACCTTTAATTTGGTTTGCCATTGCTAAATTTTTTCTTGGTGCAAATATAGTGATTCTTCATAAACCCGCAATTGGTAAAAAAAAGATTTTTATCATGCTTTTGAAGAGAGGAAGGAGTTTGCTATTTACTATGTAAAATTCAATATTTATCATTATATTTAACAGCAAATATGCAATTCATTACTTTGTCATTATTATCATACAATATAATGCAGGATATTTTCAGAATTTTTCATTTTTAAATTTTCAGGTTCTCTCCGTTACATTAAAAATAAAGGTTTTATATTTGCAATCAAAATTTTTCCGTTTTGAAAGTTTTCAAGAATTTTACAGATTACTCCTCACAGAAGCCTCTAGCGTTGTCTTTAGGAATGTTTGACGGGGTACATCTCGGGCACAAGAGTATTATCGATGAACTGACTAAAATAGGTACAGAAAATAATCTGGAAACTGCAATCCTTACCTTCTGGCCGCATCCAAGATTTGTTTTTAATCCGAATGAAGATTTAAAGCTTCTGAATACACTGGAGGAAAAGAAACAACTTGTAGAGAAATATGGCATTGATAATTTGTTCCTGAAAGAATTTGATGAGGAATTCAGAAATTTAACCGGAGAAGAATTTGTACGTCAGATTTTAGTTGATAAACTTAATGTAAAGTATCTTATTATAGGCTACGATCATTCTTTTGGAAAAAACAAAAGCGGAAATTTTGAGCTTCTTCAGAAATTATCAAAAGAACTTGATTTTGAAGTAGAACAGATGGAAGCCATCAACATTCATGAAAACAATATCAGCTCCACAAAAGTGCGTAATGCGCTTTTAGCAGGAAATGTTAAAGAAGCAAATGAAATGTTGGGCTACTTCTACTCTGTTTCCGGAACTGTAGTTCATGGGAAAAAGATCGGAAGAACCATCGGATATCCCACAGCTAATATTGATACCGAATCGATCAAGCTGTTGCCTAAAAAAGGAGCTTATATTGTAGAAGTATTTGTAAAAGGCAACCAATATAAAGGAATGCTGAGCGTGGGAACCAATCCTACGGTAAACGGTGAAAAACTAACTGTGGAAGTTTATATCCTTGATTTTGATGATGATATTTATGGAGAAAAGATTACGGTAAGTTTCAGGGATTTTCTTCATGATGAAATCAAATTTGAAGGTCTGGACAAATTGATTGAAAGACTGGATGAGGATAAAAGAATAACAGAAAAATTTGATTTCTAAATATAGAGAAAGGCTATTCGGTGAGAATAGCCTTTTTGTTTATTTTAGTACTTTTAAGTAGATTTTCTGGGTTTCATTATTCAGTTTCACATTCGGGAACTGCTTGTCATAATCAATAAAGATATCTCCTTTCTGATCTGCTTTTCCGTTTCCATCAGAGTCCCAGCTTATGGTTACATAATATTTTGCAGGCCCTGTAGGTTTTGGATTAATCTTGCTTTCAGCATCTTCAGGTATTGGCAGATTGATGGTGAAAGGTATTGATTTCTGTTCATATTCCTGTTCTGTGATTAAAGTAGCAGGAGCATCAGCCAGTTTTTCGTCCATTCCATATAAGCTCACTTTCAGCCGTGCATTTGTAATGGTAAATGCGTCTGTCCCTGAAAATTCTAATTTAAGAGTTTCGGGAGATTTTTCAGGGGCTGATACAGCAGAAGTGTTTTTTTCGGTAGTGTTCTTATTTACCGGCTTGGTGCAGCCTGACAGCATCAATGTTCCGGCTGCTGCGAATAATAAAAGGTGATTTCTCATTTGTTATTTATTTTATTAATGTCAAATATATTATTTCACCAGTAATAGATAACAAATCCCGTACCTCAATTTATTTTATTTACTATAATGAATTGACTTGATTCTGCGCCTTTTTAGTCAGAGATTTGAAAACCAGCTCGTAGGATTGATCAATGAGTTTAAAGATCAGATCTCTTTTCAATCCATCTACAGTTACAGAATTCCAGTGGGTTTTGTTCATGTAATAGGCCCCCGAGATCTGCGGATATTGCTCACGAAGCTCTGCGCTCCATTCAGGATCTGTTTTTACATTAATGGCCAACGGCTGTCTCTCAAGTCCCATCAGTAAAAACATTTTGGTGTCTACTTTCATCACCAGAGTTTCGTTATCAAACGGAAAACTTTCTGTAACTCCTTTTTTGGCAAGACAGTAATCTAAAATTTCGTTGGCATCCATGTTCAATATAAGTAATAAGTGATAAGTAATAGGTAATGATCAAATTAATTCTTTAATCTTTGATTCAAATTTAGTAAATTTAAGAAAGAAATAATCTCACAAAACCGCAATTATTATGAAAGCTCTGGTAATAGGTGCTACAGGTGCCACAGGAAAAGATCTTGTCAATCAGTTACTGAATGACAAAGAGTTTGATGAAGTGGATATCTTTGTCAGAAAGCCTGTTGATATTCAAAATGACAAGCTTAAAGTTCATGTGGTGAATTTTGAGAAGCCGGAGGAATGGAAAAATATGGTAAAAGGAGATGTTGCCTTTTCCTGTCTTGGAACAACTTTAAAAGATGCCGGAAGCAAAGAAGCCCAAAAGAAAGTAGACTTTGATTATCAGTATGAATTTGCGAAAGCAGCGAAAGAGAATGAGGTGGAAGATTATATTCTGGTATCAGCCTACGGAGCAAATCCACAGTCTAAAATTTTCTATTCCAAAATGAAAGGCGAACTGGAAGAAGCTGTAAAACAATTGCATTTCAACAAGATCACTATTTTTAAGCCGGGAATGCTGGAACGAAAAGATTCTGAAAGAACCGGAGAAGTATTGGGAAGCCGCATCATCAAATTTGCTAATAAATTAGGGCTATTAGAAAGTCAGAAGCCCCTGCCAACCGATATTCTGGCAAAAGCTATGATTAATTCTTCGAAAATAAAAAGTAACGGTTACTCCAGTATCAAGCTGGGAAATATTTTCTGTTTTGCGGAAAAGAGCAATGAATAGTTAAAAGATTCGGGATGCGTGATTCGGGATTTCGGGATGCGGGGTAATATGTTTCGTGTTAAAGGGGAAAAACTCCTTATTGATTCCCTTAAGTTTAAGCTCCCAATACTGCTACCTGTAATGTATTCCTATTTTGTAGTCTTGCTGCCCATTTTCTGTCCTAATTTTTCATATTCAATATCATTAGGCTCCCAAAGTTCTATTTTATTGCCCTCAATATCCATAATGTGGATAAACTTTCCATATTCATAAGTCTCAATCTTATCTACAACGGTTACATTTTCTTTCTTCAACTGTTCAACAAGTTTTTCAAGGTTATCCACCCTGTAATTGATCATGAAATCTTTCTCCGAAGGCTGAAAATATTTAGTCTTTTCACTGAAAGGGCTCCACTGGCTGAATCCTTTTTTAGAATTATCACTACCCTGAAACCATTCAAATACAGCTCCATACTGATTGGTACTGAGTCCCAGATGATTTTTGTACCACTCTCTCATTTTCTCAGGATCTTTACATTTAAAAAAGATACCGCCAATACCGGTAACTCTTTTCATATCGTCAGACTTGTTTTCTGTAACGGCCTTAAAAGCAAATCCTAACATAAACGAAGCCACGATACAAAGGGTAAAAATTATTTTTTTCATAAGATATATTACAATTTAAAAGGACTATATGCAATTTGATGCCATTGCCATTCTGACGAAGGAAGAACCTTATGGAAAGTCCGGATTCTTCATTTCACTGCGTTACATTCAGAATGACAGAGTCATAATAAATAAGATAGCAGTATTAATGTAAAATTGTATAATTACCAATTTTAAAATAAAAAAGTGGATGTTAACACCCACTTATAAAAAATATTTCTTATTTCAGATACTTTGTAATAGCCTCATCAGTAGGCTTTGTAGTACTTACAAAAGAATCGATGAGTTTTCCGTTTTCATCTACCAGGAATTTGGTGAAGTTCCAAAGGATGGTTGTGTTCTTTACTCCGTTCAATTCCTTTTCCGTTAAGTACTTGAAGATGGGAGCGGTATCATCTCCTTTCACGGAAACTTTGGCTGCCAAAGGGAACGTTACTCCGTAGTTTTTCTGGCAGAAAGCACCGATTTCCGTGTTGGTCCCAGGCTCCTGGCCCCCGAAATTGTTTGCAGGGAAACCTACTACAACCAGTTTATCTTTATATTGTTCGTACACCTTTTCAAGATCTGCGTATTGGGGTGTAAACCCACATTCTGAAGCGGTATTGACAATCAGGATTTTTTTCCCTTTGAAATCTGCAAAATTGATTTCTTTACCGTCAAGACTTTCTACTTTAAAGTCATATATTGTTTTTCCCATAAGTTCTGTGGTTTTAGCTTTAGAAATTTCACTTTTCTGGTTGGTGCAGCTTTGCAGGAATGCCATGAAAGAAAGCAGCAGTAAAAAAATCTTTTTCATTTCTTATAATTTTATGCAGCAGGCTGCAGTTGATTTAAAACTTAAAAATATTAGCCGGAAAAACTTTATTGATATCGATTCTGTTTAATAACATCACATAATCTCCGTCTTTTTTGGGACTTGAAGATTCGATTCTGAAGGGCATGATAATGTTCCCAACTTTTTTGAAATCAGAATAGATCAGTGTCTCATCTTTTTTCACTTCTTTAATCAGCATATACGTTTTTGTATCAAAATAGTACATGTTCTTATTTACATTCTTGGTAAGCTGTACCTTATGGCAGTAGATCTCTCCTACTTTTTCTTTTCCAAGATATTTGGCGTCAAATCCTTTATTTTCCCAATCAATGAAATCATTATCAAAACTTTCCGGCACATATTCAGGATATTCCTGAAGTTTGTTGGCCGCATAGTTCATTGCATATCCTTTGGTACCATCAAAACCTTCAATGGCTGTTTCTTTCCCTCCGGTGGTAATCAATGTTTTAGTAAGATTCGGACGCTGCTGAAAAATTCTTATCGGATATTCATCTTTGACACCCAGAATTACTTTTCCCTGAAGCAATACTGAGTTTAACAGTTTCCAATTGGTTAAACCTCCGGATAATTCAATGTTTTTGTCAATAATTTCCTTTGCGGTCTGTCCGAATATCACGTGCGAAAATATCAGTCCAAATACTAATAATAACTTCTTCATTAATTTTATTTATAAATTCAAATATAGGGGGATTTATGGAAAATTGCAAAAAAGGCAAAAGCTCAGGAAGACCAATTTGTTAATTTCAGATAAGTTTTCGGGCTTTTTCCAGATCTTCCGGAGTATCAATGCCTACTCCTACGAAATTGGTTTCTATCATTTTGATTTTCATTCCATATTCAAGATAGCGGATGCATTCAATCTTTTCGGATATTTCCAATGGCTTCATAGCCAGCTTTGAAAACTGCAGCAAGGCATCTTTTCTGAAAGCATATACTCCAATATGTTTAAAATAACTTACATCATAAGAAACCTCCCTGTGAAAAGGAATGACGGAACGGCTAAAATACAGGGCAAACCCATTATTATCGGTAATCACTTTTACATTATTCGGGTTTTCAATTTCTTCTTTTTCATGCAGCTGTATTTTCAAAGAAGCTAAAGATATTTCCTGTTGCCGGTCATGTTTAAAAACTTCTATCAGTTGACGTAAAGGTTCTAACTTAAGGAAAGGCTCATCTCCCTGGACGTTGATCACAATGTCGCAGTCAATATTCTGTACAGCTTCCGCAATACGGTCGCTTCCGGTTTCATGCTGTCCTGTCATGACCGCTTTTCCTCCGTTTTTTACGATTTCATCAAGAATAATTTCGGAGTCGGTGGCAACAAATACTTCATCAAACAGCCCTGTTTCCACTACATTCTGATAGGTTGTGGTAATAACGGTTTTTTCTCCTAAAATCTGCATTAATTTCCCCGGAAAACGGCTTGCTTCATAACGTGCAGGGATGACAGCGATTATTTTCATTCAATACAATATTAAGTAATTCTTTTTAAATCAGGAGGTTTCATTCCGGTATTTATAAAAGTCCGGATACACCTTTTATCCTGAGATCAAATGTAGTGAAAAGTATCTTATTTCCTAAACAAAACAGAGATTTCAGAGATTAAAAAGAGAGTTTTACGCCTACCATATTGTATTCCCATTGGCGGGATGCAGTGAAGTTGAGACTATATTTTGTCTTTCCGATTGTTCCTTCTGAAGAAGTGTATCTGCTTTTTGAAATGGTTTTTCCTATAAAATACCCCATGAATAAAGCCAGAGGATAGTCTGAAGCCCAGTGAACTTTACTCTGCATCATTTGAAAGCACAATGCTCCGGCTAATGTATATCCTACAGCTTTGATCCATTTCGCATCCGGATAGTTATCTGCAATTACAGTAATCCCAGCCATAAATGTCGTTAAATGTCCTGATGGCATTGCGTCGTAATTCGAGGTGTTTTTGCTGAATGCTGAAAAGCTTGGAAAAGGGTTCCATGCGCCTCCTTTATGTCCGTATTCTTCGGCAATAAAAGGGCTTTCTCTTCCGGTAATTCTTTTAAGGGTCTGCGTAAAAACTCCTGAAAGAATTAAACTTTCCATTAAACCACTGGCGGTAGCCTGGGCTCTGTAGTCATTTTTTATCAATCCATAGGTTCCGAAGCCTATTCCTAATAAGACTAACGTAGACCCGTTTCCGATCAGGTACAGCGCAGATCCGACATCTTTAGGAATTTTAAAAACACCTCCCACTTTGTGATAGTTGTTATCCTTATCCATTCCCCATCTTTCGGCCAGCTCTCTTGAATTATCAATGAGTTTCTGATCAAACGGCAGGAGTATTAACGTAGCACCAACAGCACCCCCCAGATAATAAGCATGATCTTTAGCTACGAAATCTTTATTGGTATTGATGAAGTTTCTTGGTAATTTGGTGACAAAGTCAAGGAGTTTAGGTTTTGGATACGTCCGGACGGAACCGTCTTTTAAGGTGTAGGTTTGTACTTTTGGAAGCTCAGCTTCTTTGGGAAGTTCTTGTACCTTCAATGTATCAACTTCTTGTGAGCATACCAATATTGAAACCGGTAAGAGTAGAAATCTCAGTTTTTTCATCGTGTAATTTTCGATTTATATATTCAGGTGTGTAAAAGCCACAAATATAATTCCTTGTTGAATGTAGTGCAAAGCGGTTATCTAACTTTTAATATTTATTTAATTTTTCGAGAAATAAACGCAGCTTTAATTCCAATATTGGATCAGAAAAATAATCCCATATATCCATGAAATATAGGGTTTCTGTGGAAGGTTCATGGTTTAAAAGGTGTGTAAAAAAAGCTTCGACTCCGCTCAGCGTGACATTGCTAAAACTAAAGGATGTATTTTAACGATGTCATGCCGGACAGAGTCGAAGCCTATATTTTATGTAAAGATTACTTTAAATTGTTCAAAGCACTTTCCAGTTTTGGAAGCATTACCTTGATCTCATCTACAGCCAATCCTCCTACAGAAGCACGGAACCAAGGTTCTGATTTTTCTTCTCCGAAGGCTGAGAACGGTACCAAAGCCACTCCTGCTTCATTGATTAAGTAGAAAACAAGATCTGAAGAGTTTTCAATGACAGCTCCGTCAGGTTTTGTTTTTCCGATATAATCAAGTTTGATGGTAAGGTAAAGAGCACCCATTGGTTCGATGCTGTCAACAGCAAGTCCTTTTGCCTTTAAATCCTGAACTCCGTTGTGAAGTACTTTTAAGCTGTTTTCAAGTTTAGCTTTAAAGTCGTTAACGAAAACATCAACGTTCTCTGAGTTTTCATAGAATTTAGCGGTTGCTTCCTGCTCAGGTTTAGGTGCCCAAGCTCCAACGTGAGTAAGAAGTGCCTTCATTTTATCAAGAATATGAGCAGGTCCGAATCCCCATCCTACACGTACTCCGGTTGCAGCAAGGCATTTTGAAATACCGTCAATATAGATGGTGTAGTCTTTCATTTCAGGGAAAAGAGAAACCGGATCTACATGTTCTGCTCCAAACGTAAGACAAGAATAGATCTGGTCATACATCAGGTATAACGGTTTTTCGTCTGCTCCTCTTTTTTTGTTTTCAGCAATAACCAGTTCACAGATTTCTGAAAGCTGTTCTTTTGTAAACATGGTTCCTGTAGGGTTCAATGGAGAACACAATGCCAACAGCACTGCTCCATCCAAATGCGGTCTTAAATCATCAGCAGTCGGAAGGAAGTTGGTTTCAGGTTTTGTTTTCACTTCTACAGCGTTGGCAGAAGTAAGATAAGCATAGTGATTGTTGTTCCATGATGGTGTAGGATACACTACTTTATCTCCTTCGTCTACAATGGTTTTGTACACCGCATAGATCAAAGGTCTTGATCCTGCAGTAATCAGAATATCGTTAGGAGAATAATCCAGGTTCCATCTTTTTTTAAGGTCTTTGGAAACTTCTTTTCTTAAAGATAAAAGTCCGTTGGCAGGCGGATAGTTCGTCAAATTATTCTGATATGCTTTCTGAATCTCTTCCTTCAGCAATGCCGGAATAGGATAGATATTAGAATTCAGATCACCAATAGTAAGATTGGCAATTTCCGCTCCTTTTGCTTTTAGATCATTTACTTCGTTACCAATTTTTACAATTTCAGAACCGATCAGGTTCGCTGCTAATTTTGAAACTTTCACTTTTTCTTATTTTAAATTTATATTATCGTTCTCCATGAATCTTCTCATATTTTTGATTGATGGTGTTTTTAAGAGTATTAATCCAGTTTCAAATCTGTCTTAACGGCTCCTATTTTGGCTTCCAATGATTTTAATTTGTCTCTGAAATCTGCTTCTGAAGTAATGGAATCCTTTACAGAAACATAGAACTTGATTTTTGGTTCCGTTCCTGAAGGTCTTACGCATACTTTTGTTCCATCCTGTGTATAATAGATCAAAACGTTAGATTTCGGAATATCATTCATTACTTTTTTCTCGTTGGTAGAAACGGTAAGGCTGGTTTGTTCTTTGAAATCCTTTACTTCTTCTACCGGTGATCCTGCCAGTTCCTTCGGAGGATTTTCACGGAAGTTTTTCATCATATTCTGAATTTCTTCAGCACCTTCTTTTCCTTTTCTTACAATATTGATCAATCCTTCGTAATACATTCCAAGGTCTTCATAGATCTCGATCATGTACTGATACATTGTTCTTCCGTTGGCTTTACACCATGCTGCAATTTCGCAGGCTAAAAGGATACTTCCACAAGAATCTTTGTCACGAACGAAATCTCCGGTCATAAATCCGAAACTTTCTTCACCTCCGCATACAAATTTCTGCTTTCCTTCTGCTTCACGGATCATTTTTCCGATCCATTTGAATCCGGTAAGACCTACTTTGCATTCTACTCCGAATTTCTGAGCGATATCAAAGAAGATATCTGAAGTTACAATCGTAGAACCAATAAATTCTTTTCCTGTAATTCTTTCCTGCTTTCTCCACTCGTTTAAGATATAATACGTAAGGATGGTATTGGTCTGGTTTCCGTTCAACAGCTGCATTTCGCCATCAAGGTTTCTTACCGCGATTCCTAATCTGTCTCCATCCGGGTCTGTTCCGATCACAATATCAGCATTGGTAATTCTTGCCAGATCCATTGCCATTTCCAATGCTGCAGGCTCTTCCGGGTTGGGAGAATCTACAGTAGGGAAATTTCCGCTTGGGATCATCTGTTCTCTTACCAGATCAACCTTTTTGAACCCTGCTTTTTCAAGTGCTTTAGGAACAGTTGTATATGTTGTACCGTGGATTGAAGTGAAAACAATATTTAAATTTTCTTTTCCGATATTCTGATAGGTAGAGTTTTCAATACATGCATCGATATATACGTCGTCCTGCTCCTCTCCGATCCATTCGATCAGATCATCATTTCCGTTGAATTTAATTTCCTCAAATTTTACAGAATATACTTCATTGATAATCGCTTCATCATTAGGCGGTACAATCTGTGCACCGTCATTCCAGTAAACTTTATAACCGTTGTATTCCGGCGGGTTGTGGGAAGCTGTTAAAACAATCCCTCCGTTACATTTTTTATCACGAACGGTGAAAGACAACTCAGGTGTCGGTCTGTGGTCTTTGAAAAGCAGTACTTTAATTCCGTTGGCTGTTAAAACATCTGCTACCAGTTTCCCGAATTCTTTTGAGTTATTACGAACATCATAAGCGATGGCCACTTTAATCTCTTCACCTTTGAACTGCTGTAACATGTAGTTCGCCAATCCCTGTGTAGCCTGTCCTAATGTATATTTATTCAAGCGGTTGGTTCCTACTCCCATTATCCCACGCATTCCTCCTGTCCCAAATTCCAGTTCTCTGTAGAAAGAATCTTCCAGATCAGGGGAATTGCTGTCAATCAGTAATTGTACAGCATCTCTCGTTTCCTTATCGAAGGTATCACTTAACCAAAGTTTCGCTTTTTCTAGTGTATTCATATTTATATGTTGTTCTTTTATAGTTTGTAAAATTCCTAGTTTCTAGTTTAAATAATGCTGTTTTTTAATCCA
Source organism: Chryseobacterium sp. CS3K3.1 (assembly GCF_059515165.1). NCBI lineage: Bacteria > Pseudomonadati > Bacteroidota > Flavobacteriia > Flavobacteriales > Weeksellaceae > Chryseobacterium > Chryseobacterium sp. CS3K3.1. Next base: position 77,801 of record NZ_JCAKRV010000026.1, read on the forward strand.
GCTTTTTGTTTTCAACTTTCGTCGTTTTATCAATTTTAAACGCTCTGATCGGATCGTTATAATAGACAAATTTTGCTGTGTTCTGAATATGTCCTTTCAAAGAATCCTTTACGTTTACTTCTGCATAATTTCCGTTTTTGGAATCAATATTCAGGTTGGTAATTTTCCAGTAAGGCGCAATCAAACTTGCTGTATCTGAGATTTTTATAACAGCTTCTTTGGACAATCCAAGAAAATTAGCACGGCTTCTGTTATGCATTTCCACTTCTGCTCTTCTGGTGTTGACAGAGCCCATGAAGCTTGCATTATTTTTCATACTAAGCCTGAAATTGTCTGTCTTGATTTCACTTGAAATATTGACTTCAACAGAATCGGAAACGGCAACTTTTTCAAGATTATATTTTGAATAAATCGTTACATTATAAAAATCGACTCCTTTTGTACCTCTTTTTTCTTTGATGAAAAGTGTTTTGTCTTCTACATCCACATCCAGATTATTGGCTACATTCGGATAGGTCTCTATTTCTACAAAATTTTTCGGACCTCTGGCATAAAATACACGGAATTTCCCTTCCAGGTCAAGGTTTACAAATTCCGGTACATCCACATCTTTCTTTTCAATATTTCCTTTTGGAGAAACTTTTCCACAGGAAACAACTGCCATCAGCATCAATGTGTATACAACTTTTTTCATATTTAATTTTAAATATTACATTATTATCGTAACAATTCGTACTGAAAATCCCTGAAAGTTTTTTCATATCTCTCAGTAGACTTTCAATATTACTTTGAACAAAAATAGGATTAAAATTTCTAAAAATCTTTGTCTTTTGACAATAAAATACCTGATCATTTTTAATTTTCTGCTTTTCAGGGAAAAGACTGTTTCCTATTTATACTTTGTCTTTATTTTTTTATAAAACCACGTTTTAGGACTTCCCGACATTGAAAATAAAAGCAGGTAATTTTTATCTACACCTGAAATCTTCATAGGAGTTACATTTTCATCATCATTATACTTCATTTTCAACAGATTATTTTCTATCTGATAAGTTCCATTGTTGCCCATTGAACTGAAAGTTTTATCCTGATAAAAGGTCAGAATTCCTGTTCCGTATCTGGAATTATTTGTTTTGGTTTTCAGTGTATCTGTCTGACTGATTTCACCATCATAAATATCGATAAACTCCCACGAACCAGAGAGTTTGTTGGATGAACAGGAAATTATCAGGAATAAAAGAAAATAAAAAAGGATTGATTTGAATTGAAACATTGAGATTAAAAGTTTTTATAAAAATACAAAAAGCACCCTGTAACAGAGTGCTTGTATTTATTCAGAGAAGTTATTATCGTTAATTGTGGTCTACTATCATTGTGCTTAAGAACCACTAATTACACTAATTTTATACACTAATATCACAAACACCCATAGTGTAATTTGTGAAGCATTCGTGCCATTAGTATTTAAAGATTATATCACTTCGTCAATATTATAGTTTTTATGTTCGCGGTTGGTTCTGATAATCATTTCTCCTAAGAATCCTGCAATAAAGAGAAGGGTTCCCATAATCATCATGGTTAATGCAATAAAGAACCATGGGTTATTGGTAATCAAATGTCCGTAAATTCCTCTTGCCACATCAATCAGTTTAGAAATTCCCAGCCAAAGTGCTGAAAGAAAACCAACAATAAACATTAAAGTCCCCACAGCTCCAAAGAAATGCATTGGTCTTCCTCCGAAACGGCTTACAAACCAAAGGGTTATCAGATCCAGAAATCCTCTGATAAATCTTTCCGTTCCGAATTTTGAAGTTCCGTAAGGTCTTGCCTGGTGCTGTACTTCTTTCTCGGTAATTCTTCTGAAACCTGCATTGGCAGCCAATACCGGAATATAACGGTGCATATCTCCGTACACATCAACCGATTTTACCACCTGTCTTTTATAAGCTTTCAAACCACAGTTGAAGTCGTGAAGGTAAACTCCTGAAACTTTTCTCGCTGCCGCATTGAATAGTTTTGACGGAATATTTTTCGTCATTACATTATCAAAACGCTTCTTTTTCCAACCGGAAACGATATCATAATTATCATGAATCACCATATTGTACAGTTCCGGAATTTCTTCTGGGAAATCTTGTAAATCGGCATCCATTGTAATCACTACATCACCGTTTGTTCTTTCAAAAGCGGCATGAAGCGCCTGTGATTTTCCATAATTTCTGGAAAATTTAATAGCGTGGATCTGAGGATACTGAACTTTCATATTCTCAATAATACTCCACGACAAATCCGTACTTCCGTCGTCTACAAACCAGATCTCATAAGATAAATTACTGGTTGTACACACTTTATCAATTCTTGAAAAAAGTTCTTCCAGAGAGTCTTCTTCGTTCAGTAACGGAATAACTATAGATAAATTCATTTAATTTTAATAAAAATTAGGCTTGATTGGTTTCTTCGGGCTGATGTATTGTTCTTGTTCTGAAAAATGCTCCGAAAAACACCGACAAAACTACGTAAAATATAAGAATTGCTGCAAAATATCCTGAAAAATGACTTGCGGTAAGCATATCTTTTCCTTTAACCGCCTCAGGAGTGAAGCTTTGCAGTCTTTCTTTGTATTTCTGATCCAGTTCATCAATATCTTTCTGATGCTTCAGAATTTTTCTTGCAGAAGTATATTCTGTATCCAGTTCTGATTTTTGTCTCTGAACATATTGATAGTTCAAAAGGCTTTTTGCTGCAGGATCAACGAAGGTTAAAAACGCATAAATACTGAAGATGGAAAGAATTCCTCCGATAAACATCGGAACAAATGCTCTTTTGAAAGCATCTTTAAATTTCACCACTCTATGGTTGTTCCAGTAAGATTTTACAGACCAGAAAGCAGCTCCGGCATATAAAAGAGGTAAAACAAAAGCATTGGCTTTCAAAGAGATATCAAAATAATTGATTCCTGAGAAAAAAGTATATACTACAAAGAAAACGATCATTGTAGCAATAAAAAGTATAATTCCTAGTGTTGATGGACTTTTCGTCATATTTAAATTTTTAGAAAAAAGTTGAAAAATTTTCCCTCTAAATGTCAGGCGTTTAGCTTTACCACTGCATTTTTTCGACTAATTTTCTTTAATAAAGTTTTGAAGTTTATAAAATATTCCTACCTTTGCAACGGCAAGTCCTAAACAACCAGCTCCTGAGAATCCTCCAGGGTGGGAACGCAGCAAAGGTAATCGGTCGTAGCGGTGTGATTTAGGTAGCTTGCCATTTTTTTTTGGTTTAAAGTAAGAAGAGAGGTAATTTGATAATTATCTTTTTTTGTTTTTAATACCTTACGCATCATTTTCATTTTTCTAATTTTCAGATTACCTCCGGTTTTGTTATCGATTAAAATTCGAACGTTTCTCCTAATTTTGGTAAAACAAGTTCTACATTTTTATCAGCGAAATGCTGTAGTGCACTTTCATGGTTGATTTCAATGGCAGGGAAAGTATCAAAGTGACATCCGATTACTTTCGGAGTTTTTAACAATTCTGCTGCTGCAAAAGAAGCTTTTCTGGGACACATTGTATAGTGGCTTCCGATGGGAAGAATAGAAAGGTCGATGTTTCCGTATAGTCTCGGGAACAGCTCCATATCAGCCATTACTCCTGTATCACCTGCCAGATAGATGTTCTTACCTTCAGGAAGTCTGAAGATATACCCTACAGGAACGCCTCCATAGCTTCCATCCGGGAAAGAACTTGTATGGTGAGCCGGAACCATGGAAATTTTAAGATCGTCGATTTTTGCCGATCCTCCTAAGTTCACATCGTCTTTATTTTTTGCCTGCTGGAAATAACCGCATACTTCAGGAACTCCAATGATGGTAGCTTCCGGATAGTGCTGCAATACCTCTGCTACATCAGCAATATGATCACCGTGCGCATGGGTCAGCAGAATATAGTCGATTTTTTGAGCAGCAATATCAAACCCTGACTCTGCTTTTTTGTAGTTGTAAAAAGGGTCACTCAAAATTGTTTTGTCCTTGTACGTGAACAGGAAACAATTTTGCCCTAAGAATTGTATTTTCATTTTAAATTTAATTTCAATTATTATTAAATAGATTAAACACAAATGACTCAAATAATTTCACAAACAGCACAATGAGATTAGTGGAGCTTGTGAAAGCATTCGTGCCATCCGTGTTTTCTTTAATTTATTATTTCGCCGGGAATTTATCCTCAATCAATCTTAAATGAATCCCATGCTCCAGATACGCTTTGCAGCCGTCTAAAACCGTTGTAAAACCGCCTGTATTGTCATTGATTACTTTCAGCAGGTCTTCACCTGTCTGGCTGAATCCATAACTTTTAATGACTACGAGTGTTCCTTTTTCCATCGTTTTGAATTCATAATCTACGTTTACTGAAGGCTCTCCCCATTCTGTTCTGATCAGTTGGTTCGGAATAATCTCGTGAACTTTCACTACGTTTTTTACTCCGTACATTTCCCATTCCCAGGTAACCGTCTTACCTTCTTCCAATTTTCCGGTCGATTTGGTAAACCAGAAATTGGTAGTTACTTCCGGATTGACGAATGCTTCGAAAACATCCTCAACCGGCTTCCTGATAAGCATTTGAGCTTCAACGTATGCATTAGAACTCATGGTATACTATTTTAGATTTAGTGAAATAAGTTAAGTCCGGCTGCTGTAAGAATTGCCATTACAAAAGTCATGATTCCTACCTGTTTTAAGTACTGGTCTAATTCTTTTGGTTCTTTCACCGACATGATGCTTCTCCTCAGCTTGGCTAATGGGAATAACAGGATCATTACAATAAACACATAGTAGTTTTGCTGCTGTATAAACCCGTTTACTCCTAAAAAGATAAGGATAAGCACCAATGGTAACTGCAACAGAACCATTTCATAGATCATTGCATTTTTGAATCCGATTCTCAATGCAAAGCTGTTTTTCCCAGACAGTCTATCACTTTCGATATCTCTCATATTGTTCAGGTTAAGAACCGCCATACTCATCATTCCAACCGCTGTTCCGGGTAATAATATATCCCAGCTGAAAGTTTTTGTGAATAAAAAATAGCTTCCGCACACAGAAACCAGTCCAAAGAAGATAAACACGAAAATATCTCCCAATCCCATGTATCCGTAAGGTTTTTTACCTACCGTATATCCAATTGCGGCAAGAATGCATGCTACTCCCAATCCTATGAAGATATAGAATTCATTCATATAGTTTGGAATGAAGGCTACGTATAGCAAAGCGATGGTAGCAATGAAGGATAATGCTGCGAAAAGGATTACTGCATTTTTCATCTGTTTTGCGGTAATTTTCCCTGATGCTACAGCTCTTGCTTCAGCTTCATTGATTCTTTTGGCGTCTGTACCTTTTACTCCGTCACCATAATCATTGGCATAATTTGATAAAATCTGGTATAAAAGTGTAACCAAAAGAGCAAGCGCAAGGATTTTCCAGTCCCAGGTACCTCCTTCTCCGTAAAGTCTCCATTTTGCAATAAAAGCTCCCATAATAATTCCGCTTAAGGAAAGCGGTAAAGTTCTTAGCCTTGCGGCTTTTATCCAATGTGTCATAAATTTATCATTGATAAGAGATAATTGATAAATGATAATATCAATCATCATTCATCAATTATCAATTATATTTTTAAGATATCCATTGATCTTCTCCGAAGTTGGGCTTTCTCTTTTCAAGGAAAGCATTTCTTCCCTCCTGAGCTTCTTCTGTCATATAAGCAAGACGGGTAGCTTCTCCGGCAAAAACCTGCTGCCCTACCATACCATCATCTGTAAGGTTCATGGCAAATTTCAGCATTCTGATAGAAGTTGGTGATTTAGCTAATATTTCCTGTGCCCATTCGTAAGCTGTATCCTCTAGTTCTGCATGAGGCACCACTTTATTCACCATTCCCATTTCGAAAGCTTCCTGTGCAGAATAGTTTCTTCCTAAAAAGAAAATCTCACGTGCTTTTTTCTGTCCTACCATTTTAGCAAGATAAGCAGAACCATAACCACCATCGAAACTGGTAACATCGGCATCGGTTTGCTTGAAAATAGCATGTTCTTCACTCGCTAAAGTAAGGTCACATACTACGTGAAGTGAGTGTCCTCCACCAACTGCCCATCCTGGAACAACAGCGATCACCACTTTCGGCATAAAACGGATCAGACGCTGAACTTCAAGAATGTTCAGACGATGTCTTCCATCTTCTCCTACATATCCCTGGTGTCCTCTGGCTTTCTGATCTCCTCCACTGCAAAATGCCCATCCTCCGTCTTTTGGACTTGGTCCTTCTCCTGACAGCAATACAACGCCTATGGAAGGGTCTTCATAGGCATCATAAAAAGCATCATATAATTCTGAAGTTGTTTTAGGTCTGAAAGCATTACGTACTTCAGGTCTGTTGAAAGCAATTCTTGCTACTCCGTTAGATTTTTTATAGGTAATATCTTCGTATTCCTTGGCGGTTTTCCACTCGATCATCTTATAAAAATTTTTCTCAAAGATACGGAATTACAGAGAAATTTTCAGGTTGAAATTGAAGGTTCATCTTTATAAAAAAAGAAATTTTGAATGCATGAATCCGGCATGAAAAATTTTCAACAGAAACTGCATCTTAGGGCCGGTAATAAATGAAACCTAACAGGTTTTTAAAACCTGTTAGGTTTATAGATGTAATTCAAAATCATAAAAGGTCTGCAAGACTTCTAGATGAAACATAAAATCCTGATAAGAACTTCAGTACTTTGCGTTTACAATAAAAAAACCGAAACATTTCTGTTCCGGTTTTTTTATCTGTTGTCTCGTCCTGAAAAAGGTTGACTAAAAAACCATAAAATTAGTCACCCTTATGAATCTAAAAAAAACATCGTCCCCTGTCCAAA
>NZ_JCAKRV010000027.1:0-79664 GCF_059515165.1 Chryseobacterium sp. CS3K3.1
GATAATTGTATTCGTAGAAAAACTTATCCGGAGCGCTGCTGTTTGCATTTCCGTTCATATCAAGCGTCTGCCTGCTTTCTTCAGACGGATATCCTGCAGTGTTAAACGTTGTAGTATACTTATGAGAAGTAGTTCCGGTGGCTGTTCCTCCTCCGGCTGTAGTTTGGGTAAATTCTCCTTTATAAGTACTTAAGCTGTTCTTATTATTTGAGAATAACATGCTTATGCCATCGCTGCTCTCATTTCCATTAAAGATAATTTTGTCAAAACCTTTTACATTTTTGAAAGGATAATTTTTATCAGTATAGGTATAAGTTTCTTTTTCTGTATAGTTAATGGTATTTCCATTGACAATTCCGGTTCCTGAGCCTGCATTGCTTACCATATTTCCATTATTATAGGTAAATACACTGTTGATAATAGAAGAACCTGCCGCTCCTGAATTCGTTTGTCTTTTTACGCTGATTTCTGTAGTGCTGGTGTAGGTATAAGAAAACGTAACGGTGTTCTCTATGGTTCCGGTTGTAGAATATTCCTTCGTAACCGCTGTAGCCATACGTCCGTTAGTATATCCGTATTCAACAGCACTTTCAAGAACATTATTTTCGTAATGTTTAATACCCGTAATATAATCATCGGTATATGTGAACTCAATTCTTTGCCCGTGATTAATATTGTTAATCATGCTGATGATTTTAGTTCCGTTGTAATTGATTTTCATGACAATCCCATCCATTGTCATCTTTGTAGGAAGAATCACGGTTTGATTAGAAGGATCACTGTTATCAAAAGGGGTATCATCAGAACTGTAGCATGATATTGCAGATAAGGCTACAGATCCAAAAAGTAGAAGTTTTTTCATAGTTATAAGTTAAATCATCCAAATATAATTTAATTTATAATATGATTTTATTTTTTCGGATTGGTTCTTAAAAAGATGAGGCCGCCAATGATAATACCTGCTCCTATAAATTGCAAATAAGTCAGCTTTTCACCATCTATAATTCCCCAGATAATAGCCACAATGGGCATTACCAAAGTTACTGTTGAAGCAAAAAGAGGGCTGGAAACTTTAAGTAAACGATAATTCATCATCATCGCCAGACCTGTTCCGAAAACTGATAACAGGCTGACAAACATAAGCCCCATCAGATTATCTTTCGAAAAAGTGAATTCCGAAAAGAATCCTGTCCCTGTAAGCGCAAGAATGGAAGGCAGCAATAAAACAAAAGAGAATACAAAAGCAGATAAAACCGTAGAAGAGACCTCCATAAGCTTTGATTTTACAGTGGTTGTACTCAGCGCATAGCATAAAGTTGCCAATAACAGCAAGAGAATCGGGATCATTTTCAATTCTGCGCTGTCACCTCCTCCAAATGCCAGAATACAGACTCCTGTGAAGCTTATCAGCGTTCCTATAATCTGTTTTTTCGTGGTTTCGAACTTCCAGACCAAGGCGCCGACAATAATCACAAAAATAGGCATCATTGAGTTGATAATTCCGGCAATGCTGCTGCTTACTTCAGTTTCTGCAATCGGAAATAAAAACATAGGAATGAAATTTCCTGTAAAAGCAGCCAGAACTAGCCACTTCAGATGTTTTCTGGGAAAAAGTTTATAATTGGAAATCGCGACCGGAAGTAAAATAATTCCGGCAATAAGAACTCTTAAAGACCCTACCTGAAACGGATTGAAGTGTTCCAGTGATTTTTTGATCAAAATAAATGATGATCCCCAGATAATACTCAGGACAATCAGAAGAACCCACTTTTCTTTATCTGCGTTCATTATTTTCGTGTAAGATTTTTAGAAATTCTTTTTTGGGAATCATTTTTGCCCCTAAGCTTTCCAGGTGTTCTGTATGGGATTGACAATCAATTAACTCAAGGCTGTTTTTATTGCTTTCCACAAAGTTGATAAAGCCCGCTTTTGAAGCATTACTTACCTTGGCAAACATGCTTTCTCCGCAGAATACATTTCCAATCTGCAACCCGTAAAAACCTCCGACAAGTTCTTCATTCTGCCACACCTCAATGCTTTTGGCCAAACCGTATTGATGTAGCTGGATAAAAGACTCCATCAGTTCATCAGAAAGCCACGTTCCCGACTGCCCCTTTCTTGTAGCCTGCTGGCAATTTCTGATTACCTCCCTGAAGTTCTTATTCTCGGAGAAAGTAAAAACATTCCTGTTGAGTATCTTTCTCATAGATTTTGAAACTTTTAATTCTTCAGGAATAAGCACAAACCTTGGATCGGGACACCACCAAAGGATTTCCTCTCCGGGATTGTACCAGGGAAAAATACCGAGCTGATAGGCAAACCAGATACGCTCTACGGACAGGTCGCCACCAAAAGCAACCACTCCCTCATGGCCATCATACAGCTCCGGGTCGGGAAATGAAATCTCGTTTTCGTCTAATCGGACCATTTTTAGCAAAAAAATCCCACTTCAAAAAGCAGGATTTATAATTGATCTTTTATTCTTTAATTAGAAAGGTAAATCATCATCATCGTCTCCGGCAAAAGGATTCTCATTAGAAACCGGGGATGCAGACTGCTGAGGCATTGCCTGAGTAGGTTCTGAAGCATTATCAAAAACTTTCTCTACTCTCCACCCTGTAATAGAGTTGAAGTATTTAGTTTCACCCTGAGGAGAAACCCATTCTCTACCTCTGATGTTGATTCCTACCTTTACGTTTTCTCCTTCTTTAAGGTTATCTAATAAACTGATTTTATCAGATAAAAATTCTATGTTTATCGGCTGTGGATACTGTTCCTGGGTCAAAATAACCATTTCTCTTTTTTGAAACCCGCTCGCAAATGTTTGAGCATCAAAAAGTTTCTTTACCGTTCCTTGTAATTCCATATCGTAAATATTAACGATGTAAAAGTAAGAAAATGAAATGTAATAAAAGAAGCTGTGAAAAAAAAATGTGGAAATTTTATTTTTTTTTCCTGAAAAGTTTGGTAGTAAAGGAAATTGTCCTATATTTGCACTCACAAAAACGAAGCAAGCTCTTTAAAACTTACAATATAAAAAACCAGCGGATGTGGTGTAATTGGTAGCCACGCCAGACTTAGGATCTGGTGCCGTGAGGCGTGGGGGTTCGAGTCCCTTCATCCGCACTATGCGAAAATAGCTCAGCTGGTAGAGCACAACCTTGCCAAGGTTGGGGTCGCGGGTTCGAATCCCGTTTTTCGCTCCACACCATGCCCTGGTGGTGGAACTGGTAGACACGCAGGACTTAAAATCCTGTGTCCGCAAGGACGTACGGGTTCAAGTCCCGTCTGGGGTACAAGACCCTCTGTAATATCTTACGGAGGGTTTTTTGTTTTAATAGAGAGTGTTCTTTAAATAAAAGTCTTATATTTGTAAGAAATCAGGTTGAATCTGAGTATTCAGATCAGCGAATCAGCGGATGTGGTGTAATTGGTAGCCACGCCAGACTTAGGATCTGGTGCCGTGAGGCGTGGGGGTTCGAGTCCCTTCATCCGCACAATTCGAAAAGGCTCTTTTTAGAGTCGTTAAGAAGGTTGGAACCTCTGGTTCGAATCTTTTTTTTTGCCCACACCATGCCCTGGTGGTGGAACTGGTAGACACGCAGGACTTAAAATCCTGTGTCCGCAAGGACGTACGGGTTCAAGTCCCGTCTGGGGTACAAAGCCCTCTGTAATGTATTACGGAGGGCTTTTTTATTTTTGTAACCTTTAGAGTATCTGACTGTTTTCCGTTTTCTTTTCCAGTCTTTCCAGTCTTTCAAAAATACCAGTGAAGATATTCTTGTTTCCTGTCGAAATGTATCCTACAATCTTATAATATTCCTGATGATTTTTATTTGTACGTTGATTTTCAATTGCATATTGAAGATTTCCACTGATATGAACCAGTAGATTGCTAATGGGATCTGTTGCCAGATTTGTTTTATTCAGAAATAAAATATCACCGGATTGGTACTGGGGAAGCAGTGTTTTTTCAGGAGAAAATTCATAGACCAGATCAACTGATGCTAATATTTTTTGCAATATTGCTGAGTTGCCATTATTTACGGATTGTGTTTTCTGCATTTCCAAATTAATCTCCCCTGTTGATTCAGGGAAAAGTACGGGCTGACTGGCACCAGGAGTACTTGTCAGCTGGTTTGCCTGCACAGGCTCGGTCAGTAATTTGTCAAGACTAAGGTTAAAGTGATTTGCAACTTTCAGTATGGTTTCAATTTTTGGCTCAGCACGTCCTTCCTCATATGAGCTTATTACGCCTCTGTTGAGATCAAACAGATCTGCAAAAGCTTTTTGACTCAATCCTTTCACCTGTCTTATTTTTTTAATATTAGTTCCAAATAAGCTCATCCTGTCCAATATTTTTTGCAAATATAGAAAATGCAAGTAAGTTGTGCTAAATATATTTGCATGAATACTATTCCGGATAGCCCCAGTTTTTAACAAAAGTTGATAAAGCCCATTATATAAAAATCTGTACCCATAATATTCTATAGTTCTGTATCTGTATCCAAAATTAAATACTCCATAATTTTGTTTAGCTAAAGAAGAAAATATGGAAACAATCACTCAACAACAGAAACAGTTTCAATATGCTGAGGCTTATATATCAGATATGTGGATGCTGAAAAATATCTTTCTGGAAACACAGAATCTGAAAATAGCAGATCAGAGTTTCGGACTTCCTTTTCTTTTGGCTAAAAATGGGAAGCAGATTGTTGCTTTTGCCAGTCTTATTGTGAATGAAAAGGATGAAATATCTTTCAGGATCTATGATAAAAATAAGATGTCAGATACCGAAAAGAGAAATTTTTTTTCCCGTGCTGAAAGATATTTTAAAAATACTCACACCCCCAATTTTAAGGATCCGGAACAGTTAAAAAGCAGTATCAGCAGTATGATCAGCTGGCTGAATCCCGAATAAAGACAGGATAAAATTGTACATTTACTTAAAACCCCGGATTCTATGCATAAAGATGTTCTGTACCTTAAAATAGCCAATTCTGTCACAGAGCAGATTAAAAGTGAAACCCTGCAGTTTGGAGACAGGCTTCCTTCATTGCGAAGTGCCCAAAAACTCTATAATGTAAGCCTGAATACCGTAAAGCAGGCTTATATGGAATTGGAAAGCCGTTCTCTCGTAGAATCGCGTCCGAAATATGGCTACTATGTAAGCCAGACTTCCCAGCGAAAACTGGCACTGCCTTCCGTGGCACCAATGAAAGATTCAGAGAAAAAGAATACACCACAGGATCTTATTGATAAAGTATTTGGCGTCATCGGGGGAACAGATATCACCCAGTTTGGATTGGGCATTCCGGGGAAAAGCTTTCTTCCGGTGGCCAAGATGAAGAAATGTATGATTGATGTGATCAAAAGAAAGAGCGACAGCGGAACCAACTATGAACCTGTACAGGGAAGTGAGGTGCTTCGACGGGAAATTGCCAAATGGTCGATGGTAATGGAAGGGAAAATCACAGAAGATGATCTTGTGATTACTTCCGGAGCTATGAACGCCGTTTATAATTGCTTAATGGCTGTTACTCAGCCGGGAGATTCCGTGGCGGTGGAAAGTCCTGTATACTTCGGAATTCTCCAGGCTATCCAGTTATTAGGACTTAAGGCTGTGGAAATTCCTACACATCCCATTACAGGGGTAGATCTGGATGAGTTAAAAAAGGTGATGCCAAAGCTTTCTGCGTGCTGTTTTGTGGTGAATTATAATAATCCGTTGGGATTTCAGATGCCTGATGATAACAAGAAAGAACTGGTAAGGATGCTTACTGAATATAATGTTCCTTTGGTGGAGGATGATGTCTATGGTAACATTTATTTCGGGGCGGGAAGACCCAAGCCGTGTAAATTTTATGATGAAGCAGGAATTGTGATGTGGGTAGGCTCGGTTTCCAAAACATTGGCACCAGGTTTCAGGGTTGGATGGGTAGCTCCCGGAAAATTTAAAGAAAAAATTATCCGTCAGAAACTGGTTCAGACGGTGAGCGGACCTTCTTTGTTTTCAGATGTAATTACAGATTTTCTCGCACACGGGCGTTATGATCACCACCTCAGAATGTTCAGGAAAAAGCTGTATGCAAATTACCTTCAGATTCAAAAGGCGGTGACTGAATATTTTCCGGATAATACCAAAATTTCAGAACCCAAAGGAGGCTTTATGCTTTGGCTGGAGCTGGATAAAAGAATTTGTACGGAAGATCTCTACGATGCGGCTTTTGAGCAGAAAATCAATTTTGCTCCCGGAAGAATGTTTTCACAGCACAATCAGTATCAGAACTGCATGCGTTTGAACTATGCACTGGAATGGACAGACAGGGTGGAAAATGATCTGGAAAAGCTTGGAAAAATGATAAAAAACAGAATTAAATAAACCTTATAGCGATGAATGATAAAAGTAATGAAGTAAAAATCGTAGCCTACGAACCTCAGTATAAAGAAGCTTTCAAAGCTTTGAATGAAGAATGGATCAAAACATACTTTGTCATGGAAGCCGGCGATTATAAACTGCTGGATAATCCTGAAGAGCATATCTTACATAAAGGAGGGCACATTGTTTTTGCTTTGCTGGATGGAGAAGCAGTAGGAACCTGTGCATTAGTAAAAACAGAAGACAGTCCTCTCACTTTTGAATTGTCAAAAATGGCAGTAAGTCCCAAAGCGCAAGGGAAAAAACTAGGCTACCTTTTGGGAAAAACTTTAGTGGAAAAAGCAAAGGAATTAAAAGCTGAAAAAGTATTTTTGGTTACCAATTCTATACTGGTTCCGGCCATCACACTTTATGAAAAGCTGGGCTTTATCCATACTCCCATCAGCAATGCTGAGTATGACCGTGCCGATGTGCAGATGGAGCTGATTTTTAATAAGTAGGCAAAAAAAAATATTAGAACTCGGATAGGAATATCCTTGTTCTAATATCAAAATTTAAATCTAATTGCTTTACTCTTTTATTTCTTGATAAAAGTCCTGGTCAGTGACTTTCTGCTGCCATTGATTTTTATGAAATACACTCCTGAAGGAAGGTTTTCAATATTAATTTTTTCATCATAATATCCTCTTGATGACTGCAAATGCGAAGTTGAAACAACCGATCCTTTATTGTCAATGATTTCTGCTTTAATTTCCTTATCTTCAGATTGATACTGGATTCCAATGAAGGTAGAAACGGGATTCGGATATATTTTAAGATCATCAGCGGTTACCTTTGTCTCTTTTGCTGTCAATACTTCTTTGGAACATGCCGGAATTCTGTTTACTCCGTCAATTCCCCATGAAGACTGCACGGGAATACAAAGCCAGTTCAATACAGTTGGAAAATGATCTGTTTCTCTTGTTGTAGAGGTATAATCATACACTTTAAAATTATTAACAGTATTGGCATTATAGGTTGGAGAACCTGTAACAGTCATATGATTAGCGTTCGGACTTGAATCAGTCAATGTATTTCCTGAAGTCCCATTACACTTCCAGTTGGCCAGTAATTGAGAATAATAAGGGTGCGAAGAGGTAATATCCTGATTGGCCCAATTCACAATAACATCATTGGGAAGAGCAGATTTCCAGATTCTTATGTCTTTATAAGAAGCCGCCAGATTGATTCCATAAACATTGGTTCCATCCTGGTTTAATGTAAGAGGAAGCCCGGAATCAATATTTCCGATGGTATTCATTTTAGCAAAAGTTACCGGAACGCCATCTTCATACAACGTTACAAGACCATCTCTGTCAAAACTTGCAGCAATATGTTTCCATTTGTTGGTTTCCACTTTTCCGCCAACAAGGTCAATCCTGCTAGTGCCATCGCCAATATTCATTTTGAAAGTCTGCCCTGAATAGCCTGAAAAAACAAATCCTTTATTTTTCCCATTAGCCCAGTTTTTATTACTGATCATTACCGGATCACTTGAATAAGAAGCATTAGGTTTTACCCAAAATTCAATGGTAAAATCCTGATTAGCTCCAAAATTAAAAGGAGTCTGATTGGCTGGTTTTGCATAAGTTCCTGCCGGGAAATTCAACTGATTAAAGGTTTTATTGGATTCCAGAATGGTTTTGCTGATCTGTTGTGGAGTAAATCCCGGGTTGGAATATACTGTAAAAATGTTTCTTTCAGAAAGGTTTCCGCCTCCGTGTGAAGAGTCTACAGCTCCATGATCTGTTGTCAATACCACCAACCAATCTTCATTGTTGTATGATGGCCTGTTTTTCATCGCTGCAACAATTTCTCCGATATAAGAATCTGTTGTTTTAATGGAATTTACATACTGTGAAACTGTTGATGAGAATCCATAAGAATGGCCTGCATGGTCTACATCATCAAAATCTATAAAGAGAATATCAGGATTGTCATTCTGTAAAGCCGTAACAGCAGCATTTTTTACGGCAAGATCCGTTGCCAGATTGGTTTTTACATCTGCGGTTTGAATGATTTTGTCGTTGATGGGTGACCAATGAGCGAGAGAAATAGTTCTTAGAGCTGGATTATAAGTCTCTGCTCTTGTTAAAAAATCCGGGTAATTGACATAGTTCGGGCTTGTGAAATTATTGTCCTGAACATTATGCTTGGTGTGCCATACTCCGGTCAGCATGGTGCTCCATCCGTTTCCGCTCCAGGTTGTAGCAGCACAAAGCCCGTCGGTAGAATAGATCGATTGGCTGATAAGATTTTGAATGTTGGGAGTAGGTGTAGACATCATGACATCTGCACGGCATCCGTCAATACCAATAAAAAGGACTTTTTTAGTCTGAGCTCCAAGGAAACAGCTCATTACAACAGCCATTGAGAATAGTTTTGTTTTCATGGGGAAAAAGGGTTTTTAGAATTGTGAAAGTTTACAAATAGTAATTTATTTTTAACTATTGTAAAATTAGTTTACTATTTGTAAACATTTATGAACTGAAAGTTAATTAATTGATAATTAAAAAGTTCACTCGAAAAGTTTAGATTTTAACCACAAAAGTCATAAAAGAAAAATGACTTTGTTTACTTTAAATTTCAGGCTTTGCGAATAGAAGATCAAAAAAGATTGCCGGAAATGTAGGTTATAACAAATACCCTAATGATCCGTACTACATTCCCCTCCTCCGGAGGAGGTGTCAAATTGGAAATTTGACGGGGTGGTAAAAACACAAACATTTCCAATAGAAGAACCATGAAAACGTTTGTGTCAAGAAGTATTTAAAAATAATCTGAAAAGTGTTTAAAGAATACCTTCAGCCTCAGAAATGATATTCAGAATATAATCGGGAGCTGCCTTTTCAAGTTCTGATTTACTTTGAGCTCCGGAAAGTACAGCTACTGTTAATCCACAGCCTGCATTTTTACCCTCTTCAATATCAATAACAGAATCCCCTGCCTTTAAAACTTTATGAGCTTCAGTAATATTGAATTTCTTCATCGCAAGATGAATCATTTCAGGACTTGGACGGCTTTCTGAAACATCATCAGCGGTAATTAAAGCATCAAAATGAATGTTTTCTTTCCAGTTGAGTTTATCTAAAAGCTGATGAGCGATTTCTGAAGTATAGCCTGTATTTAAAACGATTTTCTTGTTTTGAGCTTTCATATTCAATAAAAAATCTTCCGTTCCGTTGATGGGTTTTACATCCAGATTTCGATAAGATTCTTTCAGTCGGTCAGAAAAATTCTCAAAAATAGCAGGAGCATCTTCTTCGTTCCCATTGATTTCTTTTAAAAGACTTGTGATGGCTTCCAGTTTTTCCATTCCGGCACAGCTGGATAATACTTTTTCCAGGCTTACTGCGTAGCCATAATCATTCACGGCACTGGTAAGTGTTTTGTAAACTACATTATCCTCATCAATTGTTGTTCCGGCCATATCCAGAACCAGTAATTCTATATTTTTCATGTAAAAGTTATGCGTAAATTTTTTCAATATTAAACTTAGAGAAGCCACCGCTTCCCGTCATTCCCTTTCCTCCGATACCCGTTACAATATGAATGTTAGCGGATGGGCTGTGCTCAAAAATATCTTTTGTTTTGCACTGGGAATAGATTCCGAACCATCTCCTCTGAATTTCATACGTAGGAAGATCAATAATTTTCTTAGCCTCATGAATCATGAATTCATCAATCTCCATATTAAGATCGTATCCGAGATCATCGGTATTTTTAGCATCAGCATATTCGTGAGAATCTCCGATGATGACAGAACCGTCAAGTGCCTGTTTGAATAAAATATGAATTCCATACCTCTTTTCAAACGAATTAGGATCTTCTAAAGTCTTGATTTTCTGAAAAGAAGGACATTCGCTGAATGATTCATATCTTCTCACAGAAAGCCCTGTAAGGATATTTCCTTGAAGCGAATAAATTCCTTGTGGTTTGGTCTGAAGCATCTGCAGTTTACTCACTTCCAGATCGCTGTCATTGAATACTTTAGGATATAAAGTTTTGAACTCGTGTCCACCGCAGATGATGATTTTAGAAGCACTAAATTCTGTTCCTTCTGCAGTTACCGCTGTACATTTCTGATCATCTTCATGGGTTTCAAGAACCGTTGTATTGTAGAAAATCTGTAATCCCATTTTTTCCTGAAGCAGCTTGTGAAGTTTTACAATCATATCTGCAGAATCTACAGAAAGTTCCTGCGGGAAAAACAAACCTCCTTTGCAATAGTCGGAACGAAGACCGTCAAATTTCTTGATGCAGTCGTTTTTAGATAATAAAACAGATTTATAATCATTATTTCTGTTGATTTCATAAAGTTCTTCAATCAGCTGAAGTTCTTCGTCATTGGAAGCAATATAGATGGAACCGTTTTGTCTGATGGTAAGGTCTGCCTGATCATGAAGTTCATTGTAGATGGCCAGACTTTCCCTCCCGAAGTTCTGCCATTTAAGATCCATTCCGGAGGGTACTACCTGTCCGAAATTTCTTACCGTGGCACCCTGAGGAACAGAATTCCTTTCCAGTAAAGCTACCTTAAGATTTTTCTTCAGCGCATGATAAGCATGGAATGTTCCTAAAATTCCACCTCCTACAACGAGTAAATCAAATTTTGTTGTCATTGTCGTATAGTTTATAAAATTTTCGACGTATCGAAATTGATGAATTGATTAGATTTAGATTTTGGTTTTGACTTTTTTCTGAAAGCCAGAAAAGCAATCACCGAAAGAATGAAAACCGTTATGGTGATGATATAATTTAAGTTAATATAAAAATGTAACCACGAAGTCTGGGCCGAGCCAAAGTTTTTATACAAAAGAATCAGAACACTTCCCAGGTAACCAAAAGAATCTACAATATAAATCAGAAAACCTACATTTCCTTTGATTTCAAAAGCGGCGATCATCCGGTCAAAATAAATTCCATTGAAAGGAATATAGCAGATATACATTCCGAAGCCGGAAATTGTCATCCATAAAAAGGGCGACAGAGAGCCCCGCTGAAACAGATATGTAGAAAGTCCTACCGTAAGAATTCCTACAAAAAGAATGTAATGATAATAGGCAAATGCTTTTTTATTGTTTTTGACTTTTACCATAAAGCTTAAAATCACCAGAACCATTACGGCGATAGGAATTTCCGTTAAAGTGAAAATAGAACTGTCGAAAATAAAGTTCAGTCCGTCCCAGATTTCACGGTTGAAATTATCTCTGAAATCCCTTAGAACCGTTAAGCTGATATATAAAAAGATGATACATACGATGGGAACAAAAAATTGTTGGATCAGGGCTCTTCTTTCTTTACCATTCAACGGCTGTCTCTTGTTTTTAAGCAAAATATCCTCTTCCGAAGGTTTGGGAATTCTTTCAAGAAGCAGCCCGAAAAGAACTAATGGAATTATGAAAACAAGGCCGGCTGAAAATGGCATCCAGAATTCGGAAATGGAAAAATTGTCCATGAGAAATTTTCCTACTGATTTTGTAAACCCTGAAGAAACCACAAAGCTCGAACATAAAAACAATCCGATGATTTCAGTGGCTTTCCGTCCTTCAATATAAGAGAAAACAATTCCCCAGATCATTCCCAGTGGAATACCGTTGATAAACATAAACAGAATATTGTAAGGAGCAGGAACGGCTGCAAATCCTAACAATGCAAGCTCTGCAACAGTAATAAAAATAAAAAGATAAGTAAGTCTTTTCTGGGGTTTCAGCTCAGAAATAAATTTGATCCCGATGAATTTGGAAACAAAGTAGCCTACGGCCTGTGCAATGATAATCAGAATCTTATAATCTACCCCAAAATAAGAAAGTCCTTCGAAGGATGCTACGGTAAAAGGTTTCCTGAAACCGTACATGCAGAAGTAAACGCCGAAAGCAGCAAAAGCAGCCTTCAGTGTTACCAGTGTTTTTTGATTGATGGTTCTGGCCATGGTTCTGGTTTAGAAATTCAGTTTTACTCCAAGATTGAATCGGACTCCATAATATTCCACCTGTTCCGGACGGTCTTCGCTTTTTCCGAAGTGATAGATCAGTGGTTTGTTCAGGATATTGTTCACATCCGCATATAAAGTCAGGTATTTGGTAAACTGATAAGAACCTCCGAAGTCCAGATTACTATACTTGCCATAGTAAGAATCATTGATATCTTCCTCGGCATATTCTACAGCATATTTTCCTTTATAATTGTAAGCCAGCCTTGCATTGAATCCTTTTTTCTCAAAGAAAAGCTGCGCGTTGTACAACTCCTTTGCCTGATAGGGAAGGGCTACTGTTCTTCCACTTGGCTTTTCCATTTCGGAAGTCATGAAGGTCGCATTTAATTGTACCCCGAAGTACTGTAACAATCCCGGGAGGAAATCAAATCTCTTATTAATTCCAAGCTCAATACCTCCCAGCCATGCAGCTTTTCCGTTATTGGGAGCGGTAAACTGTACTCCGTTGTTTCCGTTATAGTTTCCGATAAAAGAGTCCTGGAAAATAGGATCCGTAATGGATTTATAAAAAACGCCACCGCTGAGAATCCCTACGTTGGAAAAATAATATTCACCCATCAGGTCAAAATTCAAAGAATAGGTAGGGTTAAGGTTGGGATTTCCGCCTTTGAACTCGTTATCTGCTTCAATATAAGTTCCTCCCGGAGTCAGATCGCCAAAATTTGGTCTTGAAAAAGTTCTTGTCGCTGCAAAACGAAGATTAGCTTTATCATTTAAAGTATATTTTAAATGAATCATCGGAAGAACAGCCAGATAGTTTTTAGTATTTTCTACCGGAGTCAGTACATCATCATTCACGCTGTATCCTTTTACTTTCGTACTGGTATTTGATAATCTTATTCCTCCCAAAATGACGATTTTATCATTCAGTTTGTACGTTGCCATTCCATAGGCGTCTGCATGTTTTTCAAACACATCAAAGTTTCTTCCTAGTGCCTTATTGTATTCCAGGGCTTCAGAATCTGCAGTATTGATCTTCAGATTACCCTGATGGTCATACCAGAACTGGTTCATTCCTGTGGTAGAAAGTACTGGCCCAAAAGTATTACCGATGTGTGCATTCATTTCACTTAAATATTTTGGTCCGTTGGGCTGTGTTGTGATGTATTGTGAGAAATCAGACAGAAGAGGCGCTGTTCCGCTGCTCCAGTTGTAGAAAATATCAGAGAATCTTGCATTACGTTCTTTATCTCTGTATTTAAAACCATATTTTAAAGTCAGTTTATCAGAAGCATTGATTTCATGGTTGAATGCTGCTACGATTTTATCCTTTTCCTCTACAAAAACCTTATAGAATTCGAGATCTGTAAATTTCATCTGTGAAGCGTCCATTTTAAAGTTCGGATCACTGTAGAAGCCAAACAATGCATCCGGATTTTTATAATCTAATTTTCCACCATCAGCTTTCCAATAAGCTCTGGGGCCATTTCCATGATTGGAAATATAATCAGGATTGATGCCTACACCAGATTGAGTGTACTTGATGACATAATATGAGTTGTTCTGTTTGTCAGGGATATTCCCATACTTGAATTGGTTGTTGTAGTAAGATAAATCCCAGTCGATTTTTCCTCTATTGAATTGATGAACCGCTCCCAAAGAAACAGAAGTAAGCTCCGTTATCAGTAAATTGTGGATATTCTGAAGCTCCACTCTTGCTGTATTATTAGCACTGCTGAACTTATCAAACCGGATCCTGTGTTTATAGTGGGTCTCGTCATCCGATAGGGTACCATACATTCCTTTTAAATAGAAAGTCGTTTTTGGAGACAATACATATTCAAAAGCGGTATTGATTCCGGTTGTCTTTCGAACTCCGTTATAATCGCGAAGTTCCAGCCTGAAAACCCCTTCGTCACCACTTCTTCGTGCTTCAAAATTATCTGTAGACCAGTTTCTTATGAAATGGGCAAAATTGATTAAATACCCGAATTTTTTATCCTTTGTTCTTCCTCCATATAAAAATCCAAGGTTGTAGACACCTTTATCAGATTTTGCGTTATAACCGCTTCCCACAGTGGCTTTGAATTCTGTTTTCATCGGTGGGGTTTTGGTAATAAAATTGACACCGCCGCCAATTCCGTCAGCTTCCATATCTGGGGTAAAAGACTTGTTTACATGTACATAGGAGATCAGTTCTGTAGGAAAGAAATCAAATGCTGTTGCTCTGGAAGTCGTTTCTTCCTCTGCAGTGGGAAGCCGGTTTCCATTGATGGTTGTGGATGCCCAGAATGGCGGAAGTCCTCTCAGGGAAACAAATCTTCCTTCTCCCTGGTCTCTTTCAATAGAAACTCCCTGCACACGCTGCACGGTTTCTGCTGCATTTCTGTCCGGTAGCTTTCCGATTCCGTCTGAGGCAATCACATTGGTAATATTAATGGCATTTTTTTGAAGGTTTAAAGCTCTCGCTTCCGTATTTTTTAACGTTCCTGTAACGACAATTTCATCAATGTTTTTTCTAGGTTGTGAAAGTTTGATAATTCCTAAGTCAACCGTTTGTTCCGGTTTCAGGTCTATATTGATATCTGTAGATTCATAACCGATGTAGCTGATTTGTAAGATGTATTGGCCTTCTTTAATATCGTTGATGGTAAATTTTCCTTCAATATCAGTTGTTATATTTTTAGATAAGCCTTTTATTTTGACTGTGGCCCCGGGGAGAGGCTGGCTGTCGTCAAGCACAGTTCCTATAATTAACTGTTTTTGCGCTGAAACAAAGACAATCAAACAGACAAAAACAAGGGTAAGTATTTTCTCTAATTTTGTTTTCATTTTTACATATATTAAATTTTTTATGCAAATCACGCTAATAATTTTAATATATATAAATATTTTGTATTAAGTATTGTTTAACAAATAATCCAGATTTGTTACGTGTCTTTTACTTTAAACCAATAGAAATTAGCCTTTGAAAATTCAAGAAAACTAGCTTTGAAGTAACTGTTTCAACGTTTTTAGTAAATATTTCCTAACAATAAAAGGAACTGAAATCGGTTGAAAATTGGTCTGTTTTAGTTCATATTTCGTTCATCTTGGAAGAAAACGAAAAAACAAAAGTTGCATATTTGTAAACTTTTATGTGTTTTGGAAATTCAAAATTGAAGAATGATATAAAAATTGGAATATGATGTAAACGCAAAGTTTAATAAATCAAAGGATATATTTTAAGGATGCAAAGATTTCGACGTTGTCGTTGATGAAGCGTCAGTATTATGCATACGCTTAGAAAGAGGCTGTCTCAAAAGTACCCCCTCTCTCGGACTCCTGCCTGACAACTTTTGTCATTTAGGAAATTCTCAGAGCGTTAATTTACCTTTTGAGACAGCCTCCATTCTTTGCTCCCTAGAAATATGAGGTTTAGTAATAAAAGCTTTGCGTTAGAAAAATGCAGTTAAGCCGTATAAAAATAAAGAACAAGCATCACACAGCTTTCATCACTGATGCTTACCGGAACGTGAGGAAATTTCCCGTTGAAATAAAGCGAATCCCCTTCTTTAAGGATGATTTCCTCGTTATCAATTACGTATTTCACTTCTCCCTTCAGAATATATTTGAATTCCCAGGCATCCGTAATGACCTTTTCCCTTTTAGAATTGGGTTCGAGAGTTAGTAGTACAGCTTCAAACCCTAAAGAATGAAGACTCTTGCTGAAGATATGCATATACTTGAATCCTTCAGCTTCCACTTCCTTTTCAATGACTTGCTGGCTTTCCTTCGGAACATAGATGAATTTGGCGTTGGACTTTTTCTCCACCCCTTCAAAAAAATAACTGGCATCAATCTCCAGCGACTGAATCAGATCCAATAACACAGGCAGCGAAGGAATGGTTCTTCCGTTTTCAATTCTGGAAACAAGTCCGTTGCTTACATTCGCTTTGAAGGCCAGCTCATTAATGGTTAAATTATTCTTTTTCCTAATATCCTTTAATCTCTTGCCGATACCTATTAAAAAGTCATTCATACTGTGTGTAATTTAACCTGAATTATTTTTTCATCATTCTATTAAAGCAAAGGTAATATTATTCTATAGAGTTTAGGTACAGGAGGGAATCAATTCATTGAAAATTATTATTTGCTACTTGACTCTCTGGTATTCCTCGCTTTTTCTCCCCCGGAAAATTTCCCTATTTTTGTAAAACTCCTTATTTCATCTATGAAAAAAATTATTCTTATCGAAGACGAAACCAGTGTAGTATCTTTTATAAAAAAGGGACTTCAGGAAAACGGATATGAAATTTCTGTAGCTTTTGACGGCCGTACAGGAGTTCAGCTGGTGCAGGCTAACGATTTTGATCTGGTAATTTTAGACATTATGCTTCCGGAAATGAACGGTCTGGATGTGTGCAAAGAGATAAGAAAAACCAATCAGAGCGTTCCTATTTTATTTCTGACTGCTTTGGGAACTTCTGAAAATATTGTTCTCGGATTGGAAAGCGGAGGAGACGATTATCTGGTGAAGCCTTTTAAATTCATTGAGTTGGTTGCACGTGTAAAATCCCTACTAAGAAGAAGCAATAACAACGGTCCGCAGGAAATTGCTGAACCGGAGCCGGATAATGAACATGTATTCCAGTTTTCGGATCTGATGGTGAATGACTACACCAAAAAAGTAACCCGAGCCGGAGAAGAGATTTCTCTTACCTCCACAGAATATAAACTGCTGCTGTACTTTCTGAATAATCCGGAAAAAGTAATTTCAAGAGCAGAAATTCTCGATGCGGTCTGGGGAGTAAACTACGAACTGGGAACCAACGTGGTAGATGTTTATGTCAATTATTTAAGGAAAAAACTGGACAGCCAGGATGATAATAAACTGATTCATACCGTGATAGGAATGGGTTATGTGTTGAAAAAGACATAATGAATGTTTAACAGAGTCATTACAAATCAAACCAAAACGATGGTACTTTTGATGTTGGTTTTTACCGCCATCATTTTGCTGTTCAGTGGTTTGGTGTACTTTTCAATTGTTAATTTTTCACATCAGAGGTTTTATGAGCTGCTGAAGATAAGGACGGCAACTATTGTTCAGATCGAAAAAAGTAAAGATCATCTCGACCTTCCTGAAAACTATATTCTCAGCAACCTGAATGATGAGGAACTTCCGATGGAAAGAGACTATGTTTTTGCGGTTCCTGCCGATTCCAATTTCAAAAAAATATCTCAGGAAGTTCATATCCCCGATTATTTCTTTAAAAATATTATTAAAGAAGGAGAATCCAATTATAATGATGAAGAATTCTATTATATAGGACAAAGCTTCAGATATGATGATAAAGATTATATTGCCATTGCTTCTGCCAAAAACCATTATGTGGTTTATTATCTGGGCTTTTTAAAAAGAACACTGCTTACCTGTATCGTACTGTCTCTGTTTTTCAGTATGATTTTTTCTTTTTATCTGTCCAAAACCTTATTCAGGCCGATCTTAAAAATTACAGGAAAAGTAAAAGAAATCAGTTCTGAAAACCTTCACTTAAGATTGGAATCACATCCTGATAATAAAGAACTTAATGAGCTGGTAGATACCTTTAATGATATGCTCAACCGCATCGAAACGTCTTTTGAAACCCAGAACCACCTGATCGGCAATGTTTCCCACGAATTAAGGACACCTCTTACATCCATTATGGGGGAAGCCGATGTTGCGCTTTCCATCAGCAGAACGGCTGATGAATACAAGGAAACGCTCGGTATCATTCTGGATGAAGCTGAAAAGCTGGATAAAAAGATTAAAGCCCTCTTAATGATTGCCCAAACCGGATTTGACGGGAAAATCCAGAAAATGGATAAGGTGAGAATTGATCAGCTTCTTTGGGACGTTATTGAAACTTTAAGGCGGATTGATTCCCGGAATAATATCTATCTGGATATCAGCATGCTTCCCGATAATCCCAAGAAATTAAAAGTTCAGGGGAATGAGCAGTTACTGCATCTTGCAGTGGCCAACATCATCAGTAATGGCTGTAAATATTCTAATTTTCAGCAGGTTAAAGTCTCTCTGGGAGCCACCAATACAGATGTCTACATCATTATAAAAGACAACGGGATCGGAATTCCTGAAGTGGAAATGAACAAAATCTACGATCCGTTTTTCAGAGCTTCCAATACCAATAATTATGAAGGCTACGGAATCGGACTTCCATTGGCCAGAAATATTGTCAGAATGCACCACGGTGAACTGATTGTAAGCTCTCACGAAAACCAGGGAACAACGGTACAGATGCGTTTTCCTAATTTCTACAGCACGCAGAAGGGTGAACAAGCCAAAGTGTAAACCAGAATAACAATAGGCAAAATCGCAAATTGACGAAAAAGCGAAATGGCAAAATGCAAAAGAGCTTTTCGTCATATTAACTCCCGTTAACAATTTTCTAATCTCATTTTAATCTCATTAATCACATTTTAATTCCATTCCAAAGATCTTCTAATATGGTCGTTCTAGTTTTGTATCATCAAAAAAGATAACACAATACAAAATAATAAGAACATGACTAAAACAATTTTAATTGCAACAGATTACTCTCTTGAGTCATTGAATATATTGAAAAAAGTACTTAAAGAGAAAGAAGCAGCAGAAGATCAGAATCAGTACAATATCCTTCTTACTTCCGGTTATGATTCCGGAGATTCTATCAGGGATCTTTTGTTCAGTACCAAAACATCGGTATTCAATAAAATAAGACCTGCAGAATTCTGTGATGCTTTGGGAATTATCAGCAATAAATATCCCCATCTGGTCAATAAAATCATCTGCGACATTTTTACAGGAAGTTTTCAGAGAACATTCAACCAATATGTAAAGGCGGAAAATATTGAGGAAGCTTATTATTCTTCATCCATCAAAAGCAGAGGAAACGGAAAATTCGATCTGACTCCTTATATCAGGAAATGCAAAGAACTCAAATCTCATGAAATTACGGTCGAAGTAAGAGAAAAACTTCCGGAAAGAGGAAGGCTGGCAGAGATTTTTGTAGAGGTCTGAAAGTTAAACACAATTTAAAAAAATAAAAAATGTTAAGAAATTATAGTAACAGCAGAACATTGGGAGACAACATCAGGTTGGGAACGCTGACTGCCTTCACAGCAGGTACTATAAACATTGCTTCCCTGTTGATATTCCTCTCTTTTACGTCAAACGTAACAGGACATTACGCTATTTTAGCGGCAGAAATCAGTAAAGGAAACTGGACGCAGGTAGGAGTTGTAGGCGGATGGATCTTTTTGTTCTTCTTCGGAAGCTTCCTGTCCAACTTTATTGTTATCAATTTTAATAAGAAAAGTAAATATTTTGCCCATGCCATGCCGATTGTGCTGGAAATCATATGTTTGCTTTTTGTAGGAATATACGGACAGTTTTATTACCAGAAAACATTGGAAGAAACAGAATATTTAGTGGCATTGATGCTTTTTGCTACCGGACTTCAGAACGGTCTTACCGCAAGTATTTCCAACTTCTCTGTGAAAACAACCCACCTTACCGGAACCACTACCGACCTGGGAATTCTGGTATCCATGTTTACCCAGAAAAAATACAGAAAAAACGGAGAGCTGATTGGCAGGGCAAAACTTCTCATGAGTATTATGCTTGCTTATGTAATGGGCGCTGTATTCTCGGGGTTAACATATTATTATCTGGAATTCAGAGTATTCTATGTAATCAGCATTTGTCTTCTGATTGTCATCGGATATGATGCTTATAAAATTCATATTCGTCATTTCAACACGAAATACAGATACAGCAGGATTTATAAAAAACCGAATCTTTTTGCTTATCTGTATGATAAAATCCATGGAATTCCTAAAAGAGAAAAGAAAAGAAAGCTTGTCTTTGAGGATTAAAATATAAAACACACTATTAATTTTTTGTATAAACTAGCTGTAAGTGCCCTTATTTTATCATAGAATAGGGGCATTTTTCTTAAAAATTAATTTAATTATGTACAAATGACTTGTTTTTGTCCTGTTTTTCACGGTTGTTGAAATAAAGATTTCCGAATTGGAGCAATAAACTTGCTAACGCCCTTCATTACAAACATTAAAAAAACCGGTTGGGGATAAATAGGCAAAAATGTTGATAATTAAATATTAAATCACGATTTTAGTATTTTAATTCCCGTTTTCATTGACTATTTTTGTAAGTTGATTTACGTTTTTATGTCAGATATTATTCAGCTTTTACCGGATCATGTAGCCAACCAAATTGCAGCAGGAGAGGTGGTGCAGAGGCCTGCATCCATCGTGAAAGAACTTTTGGAAAATGCTATTGATGCAGATGCAACGAAAATTGAACTGATCATCAGAGATGCCGGGAAAAACCTTATCCAGGTGGTGGATGACGGAAAAGGAATGTCTGAAACAGATGCCCGTATGGCGTTTGAAAGGCATGCTACCTCCAAAATCAAAGGAACTGAAGATATCTTTAAGATAGCCACTAAAGGATTTCGTGGTGAAGCGCTGGCTTCTATAGCGGCAGTTTCCCAGGTGGAGCTCAGAACAAAACAGAAAGATACTTCCATCGGGACTAATATTTATATTGAAGGAGGGGTTTTCCAGTTTCAGGATCCGGTTCAGACAGCAGACGGATCAAACTTTTTAGTAAAAAACCTTTTCTACAATGTTCCTGCAAGAAGGAAATTTTTGAAAAATAATAATATTGAATTCAGACACGTAATTGATGAATTTCAGCGTGTTGCGCTGGCTCATGAGAATCTGGAGTTTTCCCTTTTTCATGATGATGAAGCTGTTTTCAGACTGAGAAAAGGAAGCCAGATGCAGCGTATTGTGGATGTTTTCGGAAGAAAGCTTCAGCCGCTTCTGATTCCTATTAAAGAAGACATTATCTGGTGTAAACTTCATGGTTTTGTTGCTAAACCTGAAGGGGCCAAGAAAGCAAGAGGGGAGCAGTTCCTTTTTGTTAACGGAAGGTATTTCAGAAGTCCATACTTTAATAAAGCAGTACAGGAAGCTTTTGAAGGCTTGCTTCAGCCTGGATATGTGCCATCCTTTTTCCTTTTTCTGGAACTTGATCCTGAGAAAATAGATG
This sequence comes from Chryseobacterium sp. CS3K3.1, assembly GCF_059515165.1. Lineage (NCBI taxonomy): Bacteria > Pseudomonadati > Bacteroidota > Flavobacteriia > Flavobacteriales > Weeksellaceae > Chryseobacterium > Chryseobacterium sp. CS3K3.1. The sequence continues at coordinate 21,460 of NZ_JCAKRV010000027.1, forward strand.
TCAACATCCATCCACAGAAAACAGAAGTGAAATTTGAGGACGAGCATCTTATTTTTGCTTTGCTTCGTTCAACTATAAAAAGATCTTTAGGAATTTATAATGTTTCTCCAAGCCTGGATTTCGACAGAGATCCCGAACTGGATGAAATGATGAATAAACCTATTCCGAGCAAAGGAAATGGAGGAGGTTCCGGCGGAGGTGTTTTTAAAATGCCGGAAATCATTGTAGACAAAGATTATAATCCGTTTCTGGAAGAGAAAAATGTAGTACATCCTGAGGAAATTCAGAACCTTACGGAAATGTACCATCAGAATATTACAGCAGAGCCTTCAAAGATTAATCTGTTTGAAGATGAGGATTTTGATGAAGATCTGATGAGGCTTCCCAATGGATACTGGCTTTTTAACAAAGGAGATGTCACTTTAATGCTGGATCTGGGAAGAATGCACAGACTGTTGGTTTCTGAAGGAAACAAATCCACCAGAAAATCAAGCACAAACAGCCATGCTCTTCTTTTCTCCCTGGAGTATCATATGAATGAAATCGAAAAGGCAAAATACAATTCGATCAAAAAATATCTGCCGGAATTAGGGTTTGACATGAAAATTGCTCATGAAAGTGTACTTCGAATAGATTCACTTCCGGAAGGACTGAAAGAAACCCAGGCCATGAAGTTCCTGGAGAATCTTTTTGAGATCCTGGATTACAAGACGGAAGACGAATTCATGCAGTATTACCATAACCAATGGAATAAAATGCAGTCGAAATCCAGATTTGACTTTATTTATAAAAAAGATGCGGAACAGCTTATCAAAGACTTTACAGCATTAGGCTTCCCGGAATTTTTACCGGATGGCAAAAGATGCTTTTATGAAGTTCCGTTTAATGAATTTAAAAACAAATTTTAAAAAATATGTTTAACAATATACCGCCCATCACAAGGAACATAATTATCATCAATGTTATAGTATTTATTGTTACTTACTTCATGGGAAACCAGATGATTGGCTACCTTGCGGGCTTTTATCCGTTCTCTCCATTTTTCCATTCATGGCAGGTTATTACTCATATGTTCATGCATGGAAGTATCATGCATATTTTATTTAATATGATGACACTCTTTAGTTTTGGTCCAATTCTGGAGCAGACATTAGGAGACAAAAAGTATTTGATTTTATACTTTGCAAGTGGTTTAGGAGCATTTTTCCTTTTTAATGCCTGGAATTTTGTTGAAGTTCAACAACTTTCACGTGAATTAGAACAGCTTGGATTTAACGTAAATGCTTATTTGTCAGGAGCAAGTGTTGAATTTGCAGGAAATACGGGTGCTGTTCTTAAACAGAAAGAATTACTGGAAAGTTTAAAAGCGATTGTTGCTACTCCAATGGTAGGAGCCTCTGGGGCTATTTTCGGAGTAGTAGCTGCTTTTGCCACACTATATCCTGATGCTAAAATCGGAATTATGTTTATTCCTGTTCCTATAAAAGTAAAATATCTTTTACCAATTATTGTTGTAATTTCAATATATCTTGGGGTGTCAGGAAATGGAGGAGGCATTGCCCATCTTGCTCACGTAGGAGGAGCTTTGGTTGGATGGCTTTTGGCAAGAATTTGGAAAAAGCATTTATACAGATTCAACTAAAGTAACATTGTGAAGGTTTTCCGACTCATAGTATTGATTATCCACCTGGGGATTTTGTTCCTGCTGCTGGGGACTTTACTGAACGCTTACGTACCGCCCAAGATTTTTCCATGGTTTAATCTGTTGTCATTAGGATTCCCGGTTCTCATGATTCTATATATAATCCTGACCATATTCTGGGTATTAAGCTGGAAAAAAAGGGCTTTTGTATTTATGTTGGCTGGTTTGGCATTTATGAATCCTGTAAAAAGATGGGTTAACTATTCTGATCAGAAAGGAAATGCTGAAATAAAAGTGATTTCTTTTAATACAAGGGCTGGCAGAATAGGAAACAAAGAGGTCGGACCGTACCTGAAATCTCAGGATGCGGATGTTATTCTTTTACAGGAGGATGCAGGTATTAAATATCAGTTTGATGGCTATCAGAAAGCAAATCCAGGAGGAGGTTTAACGATTTTAACCAAGCACAAAATCATTAACCAGCAGATTATTGATCCTCAAGATGAAGAAGTAAGAATTCCCGGTGTGCTGGCTGATATAGAAATTAAAGGCAGAACTTACAGGTTCATTGATGTTTATCTCAATCCTTTTCGCTTTCAGAAAGATATGATGAGACTTAATGGAAATACTGATACCGACGAACAAAAAATAAAAGATGTTGTTAAAAGGCTGATTCCCACCTTTAAAAAACACCAGGATCAGGTGGCACTCATTCGTGAAGTAATTGACAATTCGCCTTACCCTGTTATCCTTACCGGTGATTTCAATTCTGTACCCAATTCTTACGAATATTATCATTTATCAGAGGGTCTGGAAGATGCATTTCTGACTGCAGGAAAAGGAAGTGCAACCAGTTTTCACGACTATAAGTTCCCCATCAGAATCGACTATATTTTTTCTTCAAAGTCATTAAAGGCAATATCTTACGAAATTGACCGTTCTGTAAGTATTTCAGATCATTATCCTGTCACAGTAACATTTTCTACGGAGAATAAATAATCATAAAAAGAGTTAAAATTGTTTGCTTGGTAGGATTTTTGTTGAAGAAAATCGTACCAAGACCGTTTTTTCATGAAGTCGAACCAGATATTACTATTTATACATATCGTTGTTGCCGTATTGCTGTTATGCACATTGGGGAATGCATGGATTCCACCCAACATTTTAGGCAACCTGAATCTTCTGTCTCTCGGTTTTCCTTATCTGATACTGGCACATGTAATTTTAACGCTGATCTGGATTTTCAAAAAAGAAAAAATTGCGATTGCTTTTGTCTTAGGTACATTTATTTTCTATAATCCGATCAGACGATGGATCAACTTTTCCCCAAAAACAGAAAATTTAAAAACAATACGGGATATTAAAGTATTAACTTTTAATGTGAAATACGGAGAATATGGATGGGATAAAGTGAAAGATTATATCAAAGCACAGGATGCAGACATTATTCTTGTACAGGAAAAAGATACAAACCGTGCTATACAGCGTGATCTTATAAAATACCCGTCGGTTATTCTTAAAACCAAGCATAAAATTGTAAGACAAGCAGAGCTTATTGACGAAAAAGCCCGCGGAAATTCATTCTACGCAGATATAGACATTAATGGAAAAGTAATCAGAATTATTAATGTGTATCTTGAACCCTTCAGACTTCATAAATCGATGTTTACAAAACTTGATAAGTTAGGTTTGGGAAATGTTTCAACGTTACTTTCTCACATGACTCCCACCTTTCAGGCACATGAAGACCAGGTTAAAAGAATCAGAAAAATGATTGATTTATCTCCTTATCCTGTTATTCTGGCCGGAGATTTTAATTCTGTTCCCAATTCATATGAGTATTATAACCTTGGAAAAGACCTTCAGGACGCATTCCTGGTAGCCGGAAAGGGCAGCGCCAGCAGTTTCCATGATTATAAAGTGCCTTTGAGAATTGATTATATTTTCACTTCAAAATCAATCATTCCACTAAGCTATAAGGTAGATCAATCTGTGAAATTATCGGATCATTATCCTGTAATTGCGGAATTTCTATTAAATTAGTTCCATGAAAAATTTACTGGCTGCGATTTTTATTTTTATCATTCTTTTTACTGCTTGTTCGAAGAAAGAATCACCGGGATTCGGGGCTGAGCAGGAAGTTAAAATAAGTTATGATACTACTGCTGTCGATTCCTTTTCTACAGGAGCTGTTTCAGTGGATATTGCACGCAAAATACGAATGTCTTCTCCCCAGTATATTGATTCGGTTAAACAGGCAAAAAAGCTTCAGGACGAAGAAAATAAAATTAAAGCCGAGCTCGAAAAAGAAAATAAAGCAAAACAGGAAGAAGAAAAGAAAAAAGCAGAGGCTGAAAAGAAGCTTAAGACAGCTGAAAAGACAGCTGCGCAGGAAACCAAATCAGAATAACTCCAGATTCCATTAAAAAATAAACAATATGAAAAAACAAATTTTAGCTGCACTGATGATCTCAGTATTCACGGTAGCATGTACAAAATCAACAACAAAAACAGAACAGGTAGAAAATCCTGACGGATCAGTTACTACTACAACCACTACTACTACAGAAACACCGAACGTTGTGGATACTGCAAAAATCAACAATGCAAAAGAAGACGTTAAGGCTAAAGTAGATGAAGCCGGCAATAAGATTGATGCCGCTGCTCAGAAGGCAAAAGATAAGATTGATGCCACTGCAGATAAGACAAAACAAGATCTTAACAAAGCAGGACAGGATATCAAAACTGAAGCCAATAAAGTAGGGCAGGACGCCAAAGAAGCGGCGAAAAAAGGAGCTTCGAAAGTTGAAGAAGCTGCCAAAAAAGTGCAGGAAGATCTAAGTAAATAAAATGAAAAGCCGTAGTTCAACAGAATTACGGCTTTTTATTTATGATTTGTGAATAGAGTTTCTTAACGCAGAGTTTCTATTTTGATACCGTAATAATTCGAGGGAGCAAAGCTTGAATCAATAGATTGGTTCTAAGGAAGCGTACGCATAGCCATTACGCTTCATAAGCGGCGAAGCTGACGTATTCTTAGCCTCCTTAAATAAAACATTCGAATTGCTAATTCTTTGCGCTTCAAAATAAACTTTATTTATTCATTTCCAGCAACGGATCAATGTATTCTCTGTCATTGCTTAGTCTTGGTACCTTATTCTGTCCGCCTAGCTTTCCCTTAGCTTCCAGCCAGTGATAGAACAGATTTTCTTTGGCGATATGTACAATCGGCCTTTTCAAAGTCATATTATTGTATCTTTTCGCTTCATAGTCGGAATTAATGGTCTTTAAATGCTTGTCAAAAGCATCAATAAAGTGTTCCAGATCATCCGGATGCTGGCTGAATTCAAAAATCCACTCATGGGCGCCGCCTTCATTTCCTTTCATGAAAACCGGTGCTCCTGTGAAATCTGTTATTTGTGCTCCCGTTGCTTCGCAGGCTTTTGCAAGAGCAGATTCTACATTGGTAATCATCAGTTCTTCCCCAAAAGCATTGATATAGTGCTTTGTCCTTCCAGTTATTTTTATTCTGAACGGATTGATTGAAGTAAAGACAACGGTATCACCAATCAGGTATCTCCAAAGGCCCCCATTGGTGGTGATCACCATTGCGTAGTTTTTCCCAACTTCCACGTCTTCCAGACTTACGACTTTCGGATTTGAAAAATGAAACTGATCCATAGGGATAAACTCATAAAATATTCCATAATCCAGCATCAGCAGCATCTCATCACTGTCTGATCTGTCCTGAATACCGAAGAAGCCTTCTGAAGCATTGTAAATTTCGTAGTAATTGATGTTTTTTCCGATGATCTGTCTGTATTGTTCCCTGTAGGGCTTAAAACTGATTCCACCGTGAAAAAACACCTCTAAATTAGGCCACAGCTCCGAAATACTTCCTACATTGGTTTCCTTTAATACTCTTTGCAGCAGAACCATCATCCAACTTGGTACTCCAAGGATGCTTCCCACGTCTTCATTTTTTACTTCGGAAGTAATTGCTTTAAGCTTGCTTTCCCATTCTCCCATCAAAGAAACTTTCTTACTCGGAGTAGTGGTAATTTCTACCCAAAAGGGAAGGTTATCAATAAGGATGGCAGATAAATCTCCAAATTTTGTATTAAAATCCGCATAAAGCTCGGAGCTTCCGCCTAAGCGTAAGTTTTTATAGTTAAAAAGCTGGTTTTCGGGATGGTTGTTGGCGTAAATCGAAACCATGTCTTTTCCGGCTTTCATGTGGCAGTATTCAAGGCTTTCGGCAGAGATCGGGATGAATTTGCTTTTAGCATTGGTGGTACCCGATGATTTGGCAAAATGTTTAATAAGTCCCGGCCAGCTTACGTCTTTATGTCCCTGTCTTGCTTTTTCAATAAAAGGCTCCATTTCTTCATAGGTAACAATAGGAACTTTGTTTTTAAAATCCTGATAACTTGAGATAGAATTGAATCCGTATAATTTACCATATTCCGTATCCTCCGCATGAAACAACTGAGAAAACAGTATACCTTTCTGAGTTTCAATCGGATGGTCTATAAAATTCTGTATCTGATCAATCCTTTGACGGATAAACCAGTTAACTACGGTATTGAAAAGTGCTTTGGTTGCCATTTCAACAAATATAATGATATTTGAATTTTCAGAAAATTTTTTACGGTATTAAATAAAAAAACCGTTACAAAATTTGTAACGGTTTGTTATTTAGTTGATTGCTTATTAGCAATATTCGTCGTATGCTGCCTGAAGGTTAGCTGCGATAGCTCCTGCAGGGTTCCCTTCAATGTGATGTCTTTCCAGCATGTGAACCAATTCACCATCTTTGAAAAGTGCTACACATGGAGAACTTGGAGGGAATGGAGCAAGGTGTTTTCTTGCTTCTACTACCGCTTCAGTATCAAATCCTGCAAATACAGTCGTTAAATGATCTGGTTTTTTATCTCCTGTCAAAGAGTATACTACTCCTGGTCTTGCAGCACCTGCCGCACAACCACATACAGAGTTGATAACCAATAATGTGGTTCCGGACTGCTTCAAAGCTTCTTCTACCTGAGCCGGAGTTGTTAAATCCTGAAAACCTTTATCTGTAAGCTCTGCCTTCATAGGCATTACTAAATCTGTTGGATACATATATTTTGTTTTTTATCCCTACAAAGTTAAGCATTTCTTTGCGTTTGTTCAATATATAAAAACTATCAATTGATTAGTCATATAAAATTAATCAAGTATTAATATTGTAATAATATTCTAAAAAACGTGAATTAACTATAGGAATATTAAAATATTATTATTAAATTTGAAATGATTCTGAAAAACAAACGACCGTGAAAAAAACATTTAAAGCTTTCCCTCAAGCAATCAACCACTTAATTACTCTCTGAAATATGGTAGTAGCTTAATTCTTTTTCAGTTTAGAATTAAAAACTGATTAACAAACTTTAATATCCAAAGAAAGTGAAGCCCGGAACTGAACAGTTCCGGGCTTCTTAATCAAATCGATATGCAAAGGTTGTATATCCCTAGTTATGGAATGAGATTCGTATTTGCGGGATTAAGATCAACTCAAAATCCCGAAACCGGATCACATTAAGAAAGGAGCTTTTTAGCCATCTCGGAAATGCTTTTTCCGTCTGATTTTCCGGCTAATGCTTTTGATGCAACTCCCATTACCTTCCCTAAATCTTTAACAGATTCAGCTCCGGTTTCAGAAATAATATTTTTAATTTCTGTTTCCAATTCTTCAGCAGAAAGCTGTTTTGGCAGAAACTGCTCGATCACTTTCATCTGAGCATCTTCTACTTCTGCAAGATCATTTCTTCCCTGTGCAGTAAATTGATCATAAGAATCCTTACGTTGTTTTACCATTCTCTGAAGAATAGCAATTTCCTGTTCTGCTGTTACTTCGGCACCGATAGCCTCTGTTTTAAGCAGTAATATCTGAGATTTCACAGCACGAAGAGAATCCAAAGCCACTTTGTCTTTAGCTCTCATTGCTGTTTTTATAGCTTCGTTTATGGTATTTTCTAAACTCATGGTTTCAAATTTAACAATGTATCAATGTAACAGTTTACCAATAAATGTCTGGTAATTGTTACATTGGTACATTTCTACATTGTTATATTATTTTAGTCTACATCTTTATTTAAAAATCTGTTTTCTCTGATCTGCATGGATCCGTTGTTATCAGACAGATAAGTATTGATGTTCTGGTCTGAAGCATTGTTTCCGTCAATAGAGATGTTTTTTCTTTTAAAAGCCGGAATAGATTCGAATTCACTTGTGCTGTCAAAATTCTGGTAGCGGGAGTTGAATTCTTTTAATTTATTTCTTCTTTCAATAACTCTGTCCTGATCAATCGTTTTATTCACGAAAGTGAATTCTGATTCTTCAGTTTTTGGAGTTTCAATTTCTGTTTTGTTTTCAAAAGCTGGCCTTGTTTCAACTTTTGGCTCTTCCTGTTTCTGGTAGAAAGTTTCAATCTTTTGAGCTGGTTCAGCTACAGCGGCATTTGTAGGGGTATTAAACTCTGCCTTTGGCTGTCCGAAATCCGTATTTGGTTCATTTCTGGTAGGCTCATTTACAAAGAAACTGAATTCAACAGGCTTTTCATTTGAAAACGAGTTGTTAAAAGGAGTCCCGGATTGTGGTTCTTCTTTTTTATTTTCAAAATCAAATGAGAAAGACTGGATCTCAAGATCATTAGGATCTTCATTCTCCTCATCAATAGAGAATAAGCTGTATTCTTCTTCTGCTTCCTCCTCATTTCTCCAGTTCTGTTCCGGAGCATTTACCGTACCTTCCTCTTTATCAAATAATTTTATTTCAGTTCTTGGCTGCTCTTCTTCAATAATCATTTTTTTTTCAGTAGACGTCACATTGAAAGGAGTGTCATGCTCTTCGTCATCAAGTCTGAAAAGGTTTTTCCCACCAAAATCATGCGTTGCTTCGGGAGCTGATTCTCTTTCTTCTCTTGTTTTGAAAGGAGAATTTTTAGGAGCCTCAAAACTATCGTTAAGACTGATTCTGATTTTCTCTGTAGGTCCTGCAAACTTTTTATTGTCATTAGAGAATCCAGTAGCGATCACAAGAACGCTTACCGCATCTCCTAATTCTTCATCTGCACCTACCCCGAAAATGATATCCGCTGTGTTTCCAGCTTCTTTCTGAATGTGGTCCATGATAATACCGATCTCATCCATGGTCACTTCTTCAGCACCACTTCTGATCAATAACAATACGTTTTTAGCACCTGTAATCTTATTATCATTCAATAATGGGGAATCAAGGGCTTTTCTTACCGCTTCTTCAGCTTTATTTTCACCTGAAGCTGTTCCTGTAGACATCAATGCAGTACCTGAATTCTGAAGTACAGATTTAGCATCTCTAAAGTCGATGTTTACATCAAAATAACCGGTAATAACCTCTGCCATACCTTTGGCAGCATTGGTTAACACTTCATCGGCTTTTGAGAATCCCTGCTTGAATCCAAGGTTTCCGAATTGCTGTCTTAGTTTATCATTGTTGATGACAATAAGTGAGTCAACATTGTTTCTTAATTTATCAAGACCGTTTTCTGCCTGTTCCAGTCTTCTTTTCCCTTCAAAGCTGAAAGGAACGGTAACAATACCTACAGTAAGAATTCCCATGTCTTTCGCTACTTTAGCAATGACAGGAGCGGCTCCGGTACCTGTACCACCACCCATTCCGGCAGTGATGAATACCATTTTGGTATTTTGGCCCATAGCAGCCTTGATATCTTCAATACTTTCGATGGCTGATTTCTCACCAACTTCAGGATCGGCACCAGCTCCAAGACCTTCTGTGATAGAAGTTCCCAACTGAACTTTATTGGCTACCGGGTTATTATCTAAAGTCTGAGCATCCGTATTACAAATCACGAAATCTACTCCGTGGATTCCTTTCTCGTACATGTGCTTCAGAGCATTATTTCCACCGCCCCCTACACCGATTACTTTTATAATGGATGAATTTCCTTTTGGTAAATCAAATGAAAATCCTTGTGTACCTATATTTTCCATAACTATACTTTTAATAATTGATAAGTGATATATGATAATTGATGAATGATATTCGTCTTTAATTTAATAAATATTAATCTATTTCAGGTATCATTGATCATTAATCTTTTATCATTTATATTTATTTACTCTACTTCTTCAAAGAATTTTTTTACTTTTTCCATCAGCGACTGCCCGAAGGTCAATTTCGCTTTTCTGTTCTCTTGCTTTTCATTTTCGAAAGACTGCTGCTCCTGAACCGGGGCTGCCTGCTGAACAGGTTGAGCCGTTTCAGTCTGGGCTGCAGTAACTTCCGGTTTTGGCTGCTCTGTAACAACTTCTACAACTTCATCAATATTCTGCTTTTTGTCTCTGATCTTCAAACTCTCCATCAGTAATCCGATAGAGGTAGCAAATTCAGGGCCTTTCAGGTATTGATTTTTATCATTGGCGATATATTCATTCGCAAAACCGATTCTGCTGTCAAAACCTGTCGTATAATTGGCCAGCTGACGAAGGTGTTTCAGGTTTGAACCACCACCCGTAAGAACAATTCCGGCAATCAGTTTTTTCTTTTGTTCGAAAGCACCGTAAGCTTTCAGCTCTGTATTCACCATTTCCAAAACTTCTTCTACTCTCGCATTGATGATCTGAGCCAGAGTTTTTAAAGAAATCTCTTTGTCCGGTCTTCCGTGAAGCCCGGGAATGGTTACAAAAGTACTGTCTTTTTCCAATTCGGGAACAGCCGAACCAAACTTTACTTTCAGTTGTTCTGCATGTTTCTCTATGATGGAACAGCCTTCTTTGATATCTTCGGTAATAATTCCGCCTCCGTATGGAATCACACAGGTATGACGGATGATATTATCTTTAAAGATCGCAATATCTGTTGTACCACCACCAATGTCAACAATGGCTACACCGGCTTCTTTTTCTTCTTTTGTAAGGACAGCTTCTGAAGATGCCAATGGCTCTAAAGTAAGGGCTTCCATTTCTAATCCGGCTTCACGAACACATCTTGCAATATTTCTGATGCTGCCCATTTGCCCAACTACAACGTGGAAGTTGGCTTCTAAACGTTTTCCGTGCATTCCGACAGGTTCCTGAATTTCCCCCTCGGAATCCACTTTATATTCTTGAGGAAGTACGTGGATAATTTCTTCTCCGGGAAGCATAACCAGTTTTTTTACCTGATCTTTTAATGCTTCGATGTCGTCGTCTGTAATAAATTTGTCAGGATGTTCACGCATAATATAATCGGAGTGCTGCAGAGAACGGATGTGTTTTCCTGCAATACCTACCGTAACTTTGCGGATAGGAACTCCGGCACTGGATTGTGCTTCGGAGACTGCAGCCTTGATTGAATTAATGGTTTGTGAAATATTATTCACAATACCTTTATGAACACCAAGACTCTTAGCTTTTCCTACACCGAGAACTTCTATCTTCCCGTGTGCATTCCTTCTTCCGACAATCGCGACTATCTTCGTTGTCCCGATGTCCAGACCTACTGAATACTCTTGATTTTCCATTTTATATCGATTTGATTTTTTCTACTTTTTTATCTATAAGGATAGTTTCCTATTTGTGTATTAAATGCCCTGAAGGACTTATTCTATTTTTACTTTTGCCTTAGGCTTGGACTGCGCCTTGACGGGTGGCTTTTTCTCCGCTTTTTTGGTTTCTTTTGCTTGTCCTTTCGGTTTGGTAATCTCTTTCGGTTTTACCGAGCTGCTTTTTTTTACCGCAGCTATTTTGGGGGTTGCTTCCGTCTTTTTAGCGGCTGTTGGGGAAGGAACTTTTGCCAGTTCCATTTTCCCTGCCTTTAAAATACTGTCATTTTCTTTAAAATAAGGGTTTAAAGTAGTGACAATCTGATTCTGATATTTTACAGAAACCATGCTGTATTTCTGAGGGTCCTGATACACAAGGTATTTTTCCACAAATGTTTTAAATCCTCTTACTTTAAAATCAATATTATCAAGGTCTCCGATCTCAACTCTGTAATTTCCTTCGCTGGTCAAAAGACTGTAACTGTCTTTACTTTTAGAGATGCCGATAAAGTATTTTTTACTGAAATCATCTTTATCTATCTTTTCTACCAGTTCTGCCAGCTTTTCATATTCATCCGGCTGTACGTTTCCGGTTACCAGCATACATGGGTGCGAATAGGTTCTTGAAATTGGGAATTCAATTCCTTTTTCGTCCACATAAAAGTCTTTTCCGTCTTTGTTTAATCTGAAGACCGGAACTCTCTGTTTGATATCCAGGTTCAGTTTTCCGTTCAGGTTCAGATAAACATTGGCGCTGTCTACTGCCGGTAAGGAATTGATCTTTTTTTCTAAAGCAGGAATATTAAGATCGCCTACTTTCCCTGATGGGTTTTCTTTTTTTACAATCTCCCTGATGTCTTTTTCATCCACAAAATACACCGGTGTTTTCTCGCTCATTTTTACAGAAATCTTATTGTCCGTAATCTGCTCACGGCTGAATCTCCTCAATGAGAAGCTCAGTAACAATCCCAGGATAATTACAGTGACAACAATTTTTAATATTCTGTATTTATTTTTCATATTTTTATTTTAACGCAACGCTTGCAAAGAGTTTACTTTGTTTTTATTATTTCGTTCGCAAGGGCGTTTTACTTAGCAAGTGTTTAAATTTTATAATTTATTTACAACTCGTTTTACTCCATTTTTGAATAACACTGAATGAAAGTTCAAAATCATTCCTAGTTTTATATTTGTTATTCTTAAATAATTTAAAAGCTGAAAAAAATGATAATCATTAATTTCCTGAACTGCTTTTATTTCAATTATTACTTTGTTTTCAATTAATAAATCTACTCTGAACGCCTTAAAAATTTTTAATTCCTCATAGTTTATGTCAATGTTTTTTTGACGTTCTACATTCAATCCTCTATTTTTCAGTTCATAAACTAAGCATTCTTCATATACATTCTCATAAAGTCCAATTCCAAGGGTACGATGTATTTTCATTCCAGCATCGAAAACAATCTCTGAAATTTCATTTTCTATCATACATTTTGTGTTTTTTGTTTTAACGCTATGATCGCAAAGCAATCTTTTTATTTTTCCGTTCGCGAGGGCGTTTCACTCAGCTACGGCTATCATTTGAATAATTTATTTTTAATAAGTAAATTATTTTTTTAACATAAATCAGTTATTTTTCTCATTTGCTGAGTGAAACGCCTTTGCGAACGATTTTATATTTTTCTTCGCGAGCATTGCGTTTATACTCAAATTTTTTCAATCCACTCACAGATAGGGTCATACAGGGTATCTATATTTCCCGCACCTACAGTAAGGAGAATATCAAAATCTTTCTCTTTTATTTTTTCAAAAGCATCGGATAAAGCCGATACCTCTTTTTTATCTAATGTTACTTTCTCCAGCAGCCAGTTTGAAGTAATTCCCTCAAAATTTTCCTGCAGCTCTCTTGCAGGATAAATATCAAGAAGAATGAGTTCATCTGCCTTACTTAAGCTTTCCGCAAATCCATCTGCGAAATCTCTTGTTCTGCTGAAAAGGTGAGGCTGGAAGGTTACCAGAAGTTTTTTATCTGGATAAAACGTTCTGATTGAGCTCATTACAGCGTTGATTTCTGTAGGATGGTGAGCATAATCGTCAATATAAATTTTACCGTTTTGATAAATATGTTTGGTATATCTTCTTTTAATTCCCTTAAAATTGGCAATGGCCTTTTTCAGCGTATCAAAATCTGCGCCTAAATTATGTAGAATAGCCAGTGCTGCAGTGGCATTTTCCACATTATGGATTCCCGGAATTTCCCAGACAAAATCATTTATTGTCTCAGTTGGAGTATGGAAGTCAAAATAAATTTTATCATGTTCCATACGCAGGTTGTCTGAATAATAATCTGCGGGCTCATTGACTGCATAAGTCTGATGTCCTCTGCCAATCTCCAGACCTTTTCTTACAAAAAGTTGTTTGTCTTGAGGAACTAAAGCAGCAAACTGTCTGAAACCTTCTTCAATATGGCTCTTATCTCCGTAAATATCAAGATGGTCCGCATCTGTAGAGGTCACCACTGCCCAGTCCGGAGACAGGTTCAGGAAGCTTCTGTCATATTCATCTGCTTCTACTACGGAATAGGTGGAACCGTTGTACAGGAAGTTGGATTTAAAATTTTCAGAAATTCCTCCCAGAAAACATGAGAAAGGAAGGTTTGCTTCTTTACACAAGTGAGCCACAAGGGTAGATGTGGTGGTCTTCCCATGAGTTCCTGCAATGGCAATACAGTCTGTATTTTCAGTAATTAATCCTAAAACTTTAGCACGTTTTAAAACTTCAAACTGATTTTGATTGAAATAATCCAATATTTCAAGCGTTTTGATCGCCGGAGTATAAATTACCAACGTGTCTTCTTTCTGAAGGGATGTGATCCTTTCATCAATAAGGTCTTCAAAAACAATATCAATGCCTTCATTCATCAGATTCTGAGTAAGTTTTGTATTGGTTTTGTCGTAACCCAATACTTTTTTTCCGGACGCATTGAAATAGCGTGCCAATGCACTCATTCCGATACCTCCGATTCCGACGAAGTAAAAAGTCTGATATGTTTGTAAAATGTTCATTTATATTTTAATCTTTAACCACTCTTGAATAATCTCAGAGTTGTATTACTATATTTTGTATTATAAGGCTTTAATCGACTTGTCGAAGCCTTTCCTAATTATTTTATTATGTTAAAAATCTCGTCTACAATCTCTTTTGCAGCATTTGGCTTGGCAAAATATTTCAGATTGTCGGACATTTCTTTTCTTACATTTTCATTTTCGCAGATCTCTGACAATGTATTCCAGAATTTACCCTGCATTTCAGAGTCTTTCACCATTCTGGCTGCGTTTTTTTCAACCAGGTTCATGGCATTTTTGGTTTGATGGTCTTCCGCTGCAAATGGGAAAGGAACCAAAAGGACCGGCTTTTGTGCTACAGCCAACTCTGAAATGGCAATAGCTCCGGCTCTGGAAACAATGATATCAGCAGCAGAGTAGGCCAGTTCCATGTCTTTGATGAATTCTTTCAAATGAACAGAAGATGGAAGCTGGAGGTTGGAAGACAATTCTTTGTAATCCAACTTTCCTGTTTGCCAAATTAATTGATACCCTTTTTCTTTCAGATTCTCAATATTTTCTTTCCAGGCATTATTCAATGTTCTGGATCCTAAAGAACCTCCTACAGAAAGGATTGTAAGTTTGTCTTTATCCAGTCCCATTTTTTCTTTTGCCTGAGCAGTATCCTGCATTCCTGAAACGATGTTCTCACGAATCGGATTTCCCAGAAACTTTATTTTCTCTGTAGGAAAGCCTTCTACTTTTGGGTAGGCTGTGAAAACGGCTTTGGCTTTCTTGCTTAAAATTTTATTGGTTACCCCAGCGTGAGCATTCTGTTCCTGGATGAAAATCGGAATTCCCATTTTGCTTGCTTCATAAAGAGCAGGTCCGCTGGCAAACCCTCCGGTTCCTACTGCAAAATCAGGAGCGAAGTTTTTGATAATCTTTTTAGATTTTGATAAACTTTTCAAAATCTTGAAAGGAAGTCCCAGATTGGAAAGAAGATTCCCTCTGTCGATTCCTGCGATATCAATTCCTTCAATTTTATAGCCTGCCTGAGGAACTTTTTCCATTTCCATTTTCCCGTTGGCACCAATGAACAAAAATTCTGCATCAGGAAATCTTTTTCTGATCTCATCTGCAATGGCAATGGCAGGGAAGATATGTCCTCCTGTTCCTCCGCCGGATAATAATATTCTTAATTTTTTGTCCATTTTAAGCGATATCGTTTATTTCTGCTATACTTTGTTTTTTGCCCATTCCTTCTTCATCATAAATCTGAATCCTTGAGCTTATATTTAAAATAATACCTAACTGTAAATAGGTCACCAGCATTGAGGTTCCTCCGTAACTTATCAAAGGAAGCGGCTGTCCTGTTACCGGAATCAGATTCACAGCAACGGCTATGTTGACCGAAAGCTGGATAAAGATCATTACCCCTAGACTGAGCACGAGCAACGATCCAAAGAATGCCGGCATTTTACTGGCGATCATCACAATCCTTATCATCATGATCAGGTATAAACTGATCAGGAAGGCGGCTCCTATCACCCCGTATTCTTCTACGATAACCGCAAAAATAAAGTCGGAGGCAGATTGCGGAAGCATTTGTTTCAATGCACTTTTTCCTGGTCCCATTCCGGTAATTCCGCCGTGTACAATGGCTGCTTTGGCCTGCATTACCTGATAATTTTTTGCTTTTACGCTTTCATCATCTACATCTGCTGTTTTGGCTTTGCTTGATGTAAAGGTTTCGATACGGCTCATCCATGTGTGAACACGGTTTCCACCTATCATATTGGTATTTAAAGCAATCAATAAAAAGAACACAATGGCTACAAATGATGCGGAGATAAATCCTGCAATGTATTTCCAGTGAAGCTGTCCTATGATAAGAACCACCACGGAAACCATTAAAATCATCAATGCTGTTGAACCGTTATCTTTGGCTACCAATACAAAAACAAGCAGGATAGGCCCAAAAATATACATGATATTCTCTATCGGAAGCCTTTCCCTGGTGATCTTTTTGGTCAGATACCTGCACAAATAGATGATCAGCATTAAAAAAGCAAATGATGAAGGCTGGAAAGAGATCGGTGTTCCCGGAATTTTCAGCCATCTGGAAGCACTGGCTCCATCAATGGTTTGTCCGGTAAACATGGTGACAATCAACAGAATAATCATCAGGCCGAGCAGGATACTGCTGAGTTTTCCGATGTATTCATATTTTATAGTTCCTACCAGTCTCATAATGGCTAGTCCCAGAACTACAAAGAACATATGTTTGATAACGTGGCCTGTTGTGGTCCCGTTATTGACAATGTATTCGAGATTTGAACTTGCAGAGTATACCGGGAAAATAGAGAAAATGGAGATCACAAGGATGACCATCCAAAGTACTTTATCGCCCTTTAGAAATTCAAATCTGTTTTCTGTGTTCTGTTCGTCCATATTCAATGCTATTGGCTAATGGCTAATGGCCATTGGCATTTAATACCTGTTCTTTAAACTGGCGTCCTCTGTCTTCATAGCTTTTAAACAAGTCAAAGCTTGCGCAGCATGGAGATAATAAGACGGTATCGCCTTTTTTAGCCAGTGATTTTGAAATTCTCACGGCTTCTTCCATGCTTGAAGTATCATAAATAAGCTCTTTTTTATCTTTAAAGAAATCGATGATCTTCTTGTTATCGATTCCAAGACAAACAATTGCCTTTACTTTTCTTTTGACTAAATCTTCAATTTCGGTATAGTCATTTCCTTTATCTAATCCACCAACAATCCATACGGTTGGCGTTTTCATACTTTCTAAAGCATAGTAAGTTGCATTTACATTGGTTGCTTTACTGTCGTTGATGTATTTTACACTATCAATTTCAGTTACAAATTCCAATCTGTGTTCTACGGCCTGGAATGTCATCAATGAATGTCTGATGCTTTCATTGTTGATTTTTAAAATCTTACCGGCAATAGACGCTGCGAGGCTGTTGGCTACATTATGATTTCCCAATAGAGACAATTCTTCAACTTTCATTGCGAATTCGTCTTTTATTTTTACCACAATTTCATCATCATTCACAAAACCTCCTTCCGTTAATTTCTCTTTGGTTGAGAAAGGAATCATTTTCGCCTTTATTTCAAGCTTTTCAAGAAGATTTTTACTCATTTCATCATCCTTGTTGTAGATGAAGAAGTTATCATTCTCCTGATTTTCTGTGATTCGGAATTTGGCCAATGCATATTCTTCATAATTGTAGTTGTACTGATCCAGGTGATCCTGAGACAGATTCAACAATAAAGAAATATAAGGTCTGAAATTCTGAATATCATCCAGCTGGAAAGAGCTTACCTCCAGTACATAATATTCGTGGTTTTCATCTGCCACCTGCTTGGCAAAGCTGTATCCGATGTTTCCTCCTAAACCTACATTCAATCCGTCATTTTTCAGGATATAGTAGATCAGGGAAGTTGTGGTTGTTTTTCCGTTGCTTCCGGTAATGGCGATGATTTTGGCATCTGTAAATTCAGAAGCAAATTCAATTTCAGAGGAAAGTCTGATTCCTTTTTCATGAATTTTATTGATGATGTCTGCCTTTTTCGGAATTCCCGGGCTTTTTACGATCCAGTCAGCATTTAAAATCCTTTCTTCATCGTGGTTTCCTTCTTCAAATTCAATTTCATTTTCGGTAAGAAACTGCTTATAGTTATCCTTAATGGCTCCTTTATCTGAAAGAAATACTTCCAGACCTTTCTTTTTGGCCAAATAAGCAGCTCCGCATCCGCTTTCTCCACCTCCTAAAACAACTATTTTCATATTATAAAAGCTTTATGCTATAGGCTTTAAGCTTTATGCTTATTGCTTACAGCTTTTAATTTTTATCTCATTTTTAGTGTGATCAGACATACAATAGCCAATATTACCCCGATGATGATCATTCGGTTCACGATTTTACTTTCGTGGAATCCTTCCTTTTGATAGTGATGGTGTAATGGTGACATTTTGAAGAGTCTGTTGTTTTGGGCATATTCCAGCCCATATTTTCTTTTTCTGTATTTGAAAACAACTACCTGAAGCATTACAGACAGGTTTTCAATTAAGAAGATTCCGCATAATACAGGAATCAGCAATTCTTTTCTTAAAATGATGGCCAAAACGGCAATTACTCCTCCCAGCATCAAACTTCCAGTATCTCCCATGAAAACCTGTGCAGGATAGGTATTGTACCAGAAGAATCCAATTACGGCACCTACCATTGCCACTGCAAAAATGGTGGTTTCTCCCATATTCGGAAGGAACATGATATTCAGATAATCTGCAAAGATGATGTTCCCGGATAGATAAGCAAAAAGGGCCAGCGTGAGCAGTATAATAGCACTGGTTCCTGCTGCAAGACCATCAATTCCGTCGGTGATGTTGGCTCCATTGGAAACGGCTGTTACAATGAAGATTACAATGGGGATAAAGACAATCCATGCCCACTCATGGGCATCTTTATCATTCATCCAGAATAAAATTCCACTATAATCGAATTCATTATTTTTGGCAAAAGGAACAGTGGAAACGGTAATTTTTTCTGTAGGCATAAAGTTTTGCTCTACATTGTTCCTGTTTACCACTTTAGCATCTGCATATTTTCTTTTAACCGTAATGTCCGGGTGGAAATACATTGTAATTCCGACAATTAGTCCTAAACCAACCTGACCTACAATTTTGAATTTACCACTTAAACCGTCTTTATTTTTTTTAATTTTCTTTAAGTAATCATCAAGGAAACCAATAGCACCCATCCAGAACATAGAAACCAACAACAGCACAATGTACACATTGGTAATTCTTGTAAACAGCAATACCGGAATGATGGTTGCCAGAATAATGATAAGCCCTCCCATGGTAGGAGTTCCTTCTTTTTGTTTCTGCCCATCCAATCCCAGATCACGCACCAATTCTCCCATTTGTTTTGTTCTCAGGTAATTGATTACTCTTTTTCCGTAGACAAGAGCAATAATCAATGAGAATAGTACAGCCATTCCGGCACGGAAGGAAATGTATTTCAACATTCCTAATCCCGGAACGTGGATTCCATGGTTGGTTAGATATTCGTATAGATAGTATAGCATAGTTTCAATTGTTAATAAATGATCATTGATAATTGATGAATGATGAATGATTGAACAATTATTCTTTCAGTTATCACTTGTAATTTATTTGCTCATTAATTTCCAGAGCTCATTAATTACTTCTTTGTCGTCAAAATGATGTTTTACACCATTGATCTCCTGATAGTTTTCGTGGCCTTTTCCGGCAACTAAAACGATATCTTTAGGTTCTGCAAACTTGATGGCCATTTTTATGGCTTCTTTTCTGTCCGGAATTGAAGTGTATTTGCTGAAGTTCTGTGGTTCAACGCCTGCTTCAATTTCTTTGATGATCTGTGCAGGATCTTCTGTTCTCGGATTGTCTGAAGTGATGATTGCCAAGGTTGACTTTTTAGTGGCAATATTTCCCATTTCAGGTCTTTTGGAGTGATCTCTGTCTCCTCCGCAGCCGAATACGGTGATTAATCTTTCGTTTTTGGTTCTGATATCGTTGATGCTGTCCAGAATGTTTTCCAAAGCATCCGGAGTGTGTGCATAATCTACGATAAAGAAAATTCCACCATCGGATTTGAAGGTTTCAAATCTTCCGGAAACTCTTTTTAATTTGCTGATAGCCTGAAGAATTTCGTCCTGCTCAAATCCGAGTTCAGCAGCAATTCCGAAGACAAGCAGTAAATTATATACATTGAATTTCCCGGTTAATGTCGTCCAGAATTCTTTTCCGTTGAAGTTCAACAGCATTCCGTTGAAATCCACTTCCAATAATTTTCCGTGATAGTCTGCCATGGTTTTCAAAGCGTAAGACTTCTTTTTAGCCTTGGTGTTCTGAAGCATGACATTCCCGTTTTTGTCATCCACATTGGTGATGGCAATGGCTGTATCTTCTAACTGGTCGAAGAATCTTTTCTTTGTTTTTAAATATTCTTCGAACGTTTTATGATAATCTAAATGATCATGAGTAAGGTTGGTGAAACCTGCTATTTTGAAGTGTAATCCTTCAATTCTGTTTTGGGCGATTCCGTGTGAGCTTACTTCCATGAAAGCAAATTCACATCCTTTTTCTACAGCTTCCGCTAAAATCCTGTTGATGGTAATCACATCAGGAGTGGTGTGGGTAGACGGAATAACCTCTTCACCAATTCTGATTTCAACAGTAGAAAGTAAAGCGGCCGGATATCCAAGGTTTTTAAAAACATCAAAAAGAAGGGTCGAAACGGATGTTTTTCCGTTAGTTCCTGTAACTCCTATCAGTTTTAATTTCTGAGAAGGATTTCCATAAAAGTTTGAAGCAAGATGACCAAGGGCTTTAGAAGAATCTTTTACCTGAACATAGGTTACATTTTCCACCAATGTTTCAGGGAATTCTTCGCAAACAATTGCGGCAGCTCCTTTTTCAATAGCAGAGGCAATGAATGAATGTCCATCCACTACTGTTCCTCTCATGGCAATATAAAGAGAGTTTTCTGTAACCTTTCTGCTGTCGATCACCAATTCGGTTACCTCACGGTTGCTATCGCCGTGGATTTCCAGTACTGGGATTCTGTTTACTAATTCTGTTATAATCATCTTTATCAATAAGGTCTTGCCTTATTTTGGTTTAAATGGTTCTTCCGAAACCTTGTTTTAATTTTGCAGAGATAAATAAATTCTCTGGTTTTTACTTATCGTGGTGCCTTCCAGAGGGAATTGTTCTTTGATTCTTCCTACTCCTTTATAATCGACACGGTAGCCTAAGTTTTCCAACTGCGGGATTACATTTTTCCCGATTAATCCTACCACATTAGGCATTTGTTTATCATTGACTGCTACTTTGACATTAGGCTCTACCATTTTGCTAAGGTTTACCTTTTTGTCTACAAGCATTTCTTTTTCAATATTCTGAGGCGTTTTCAGGAATGTTTTTCCTGCAATTTCCTTAAACACCGGCGCTGAAACGGAACCTCCATAAAATCCTTTTGCGGTATTGGGTTCACTGATCATGACATAGCAAGTATATTTTGGGGCATCAGCCGGATAGAATCCTGCAAATGATGCACGGTACTTCATTGGGCCAGGCAGCCAGTATTCAAATCTTGCGGTACCTGTTTTTCCTGCCATTTTCAGGTTGGGAGTAAAGATGCTTCGTCCAGTTCCTTTTTCTACTGCTTTGGTTAATGCACTGGTCATCATTTTAATAGCTTTTTCAGAAGCCATTTTGTTTACCATTACTTCAGGTTTTGCACTGTACATCACTTTTCCGTCTTTCATGATTTTATCAATGAATAAGGGCTTAAGCATTTTTCCTCCATTGGCAACACCGTTGTAGAAGGTTGTCAGCTGCAGCAGGTTGATGTTGGAAGAATATCCGTAAGAAATAGAAGCCAGTGTTGCGGCATTCCATCTTTTATTTTGTGGTGTCACGATCTTCGGTTTTGTGATTCCCGGAAGCTCGATATCCATTTTATCGAATAATTTCCAACGTTTCAGGTGATCAAGGAAAATCTGTGGCTTTTCAGCATAATACTTTGTGATCAGTTTGGCTGTTCCTACGTTACTGGACTTCGCCAACACATCACTGATATCATATGTTCCTCCTCCGTGTCCGTCAGAGATTCTCTGTTTTGCATAGACCCAAACTCCGTTTCCTACATTTACTGTTGTATTTTCATCAATAAATCCGTCATCCATTGCTGCCAAAAGAGAAATGGTTTTAAAAGTAGATCCCGGTTCGATATTATCTTTCAGGGCATAATTGTAAGAGTCTTCATAATCTCCTGATTCTGTTCTTCTTAAATTAACAAGAGCACGTACTTTTCCGGTTTCCACTTCCATGACAATTACGGTGCCGTGTTTGGCCTCGAAATTAATCAGCTGTTTCTCAAGGGCAGAGTGTGCAATGTCCTGAATTCTAAGATCTAAAGTCGTATACACATCCTCACCGTCTACCGGTTCCTGAACCTTCCAGAAGTCGATAGGTTTCCACTGGGAAGAATTGATTCTTTGTTCCAGCCTTTTGCCATCTGTCCCGGTTAAATATTTTGAGAAAGCACCTTCCAGCCCGGATTTCAGCTCTCCGTTGTCCATACCGATGGTTCCGGCCCCGATTTCTGATGTTGCTAACTCTCTTTTATAGTTTCTGTCAACGATAAATCCTCCTTTATTTTTACCTTTTTTGAAGATCGGGAACTTTCGGATTCTGTCATATTGATCAAAATCAAGTCCTTTCACCAAAGTGTAATACTGGTTTTTCTTTTTCTTCTGCTCGTCAAACTTCTGTCTGAATTCACTTCTTGGTTTTCCGAACATTTTGCTCAGAGAATCAGTAAGCGCTCCGATGTTGTTGGAGTACACCGTATCTTTCATCGTCTTGAAGTCAAGATAGATGTCATATCTCATTACCGTGGTGGCAAGGATAGAGCCGTCAGAGGCAAAAAGGTTTCCGCGGGCCGCTTTTAAAGTAGCTTCACGATAGTTTTTATTAATGTAATCATCTTTTATTTCCTGGACATTGGTATTCTGAAGGATGACAATCCTCGCCAAGAACATGACAAACACGCACAAAGCTACCACTGCAAAGAGGTAGCCCCATCGTAACGTTTTCTTACGTTTATTGTCGTATTCATTTTGCTTTTGCATCTGTACTATCCAGTTTTATTAGCAATTTGTGAGGGTGGTTTTCCAGGGTCATCAATGAATCCCGTGCAACCTCTTTCCCCAGCTCTGATTCCATTTTTACTTTGATCAGCTTACTTTGGGCGTAAGCGTTTCGTGATTTGTATTCTTCCGTTTCTTCCTTTAAGGCGTTTACAATTTTTATTTTTTTATTGACGAGATGGTTGGTATAAATCATGGCCATCATCAGAACAAACAAGAGGAGAAAATACTTGTAATGTATTTTGATCTCATCACGATTCAGAAAGTTTCCTTTTATAATGTCTATAAAAGTGAGTCTTTTCTGAGGGCGATTTGTTGTTCTTTTTGCCAATTTATTATGTCAATTTGCTTCGCAGTGAATTTACTTCGTGTCAATAGTCAATTTTATTTTGCTAAATGATTCACGATTCACTCATTCACATTTATACTTTAATTCCCGTTCTCATCTTGGCACTTCTTGCTCTTGAGTTTTCTTCAATCTCCTTTTCATCAGGAATGATCGCTTTACTCTTGATCAGTTCAAATGCCTTTTTATAATTTCCGTAGATATCTCTTTCCGGTTCTCCTTCGAACATTCCGTTTTTCAAAAATCTCTTTACCAGACGGTCTTCCAGAGAGTGGTAAGAAATAACCACTAATCTTCCTTCCGGTTTCAACACATTAAAAGCCTGAACCAACATTTCTTTCAATACTTCAAGCTCCTGGTTGACTTCAATTCTTACTGCCTGGAAGAGCTGGGCATAGAACTTATTCACTTTGTGAGGCGGAATGTAGCTGAACAATTTTTTCAGATCTTCCGTGGTTTCTATACTTTTTGTTTTTCTGTGGTGAACAATCTCTCTCGCCAGCTTTCTTGCTTCTCTCAATTCTCCGTAGTGGTAAAAAATGTCTGCAAGTTCTTCTTCCTCATATTCATTAATCACTCTTTTGGCATCAAGATTCTGCATCACATTCATTCTCATATCCAAAGGAGCATTGCTTCTTGTGGAGAAACCCCTGTCTGCTTCATCAAACTGATGCGAAGACACGCCTAAGTCTGCCAAAACACCATCCACCTGTGAGATGCCATACATCAGCAAAGAGTTTTCCAGAAATCTGAAATTTTGATTCACTAATGTAAACCTTGGGTCATCAATTGTATTTTTAAGTGCATCCAGATCCTGATCAAAGCTGAACAATCTCCCTTTATCGGAAAGTCTGCTCAGGATTTCTCTTGAGTGGCCTCCGCCTCCAAAGGTGCAGTCCACATATATTCCGTCAGGATTCGTCACCAAATCATCAACACTCTGCTTCAACAAAACGGGGTTATGATACATGCTTAATTGTGTTTTTTATTTACTACTAATCAATTAATAACCTACTGCTATTATTCTTCATCGAAAGAGCCCATCACATCTTCGGCAAGGCTTGCAAAATCAGCTTCGTTGGTGGCAATTACCTTTTCATAGGCTTCTTTATCCCAAATCTCAAAGAGTTCTCCTGCACTGGTGATCACAATATCTTTCTGAAGATTTGCGAAAACCGTAAGGTCTTTCGAGATCTGTAATCGTCCTGCATTATCCAACTCTACTGTTTTTACTCCTGCCGTAAACATTCGTATGAAATCAGCATTCTTTTTTATGAATCTGTTCAGTTTATTAATTTTACCCATCAGTTTGTCCCATGCATTCATAGGATAAACTTCCAGACAAGGTTGGAACACAGATCTTTTGACTACAAACGCCTTATCGTCGAAGTTTTCCATCTGTTTGATTAAAGATGAAGGAACTTTTAAGCGGCCTTTGTCGTCAATTTTACACTCATATGTCCCAATGAAATTTTTCATTTGGGACAAATTTATATAATAATTTCCAAAATTTCCCACTTTTTCCCACTTTTTGACTCAATGTTAATAAGTTTTATTAAAGATTGAATTTCAATAATGTAAAATACTGATATGAAGAGACTTGTTGAAAGTGTTATTTAAGCCATAATAAAGAGGTTCTGAAAAAAAAAGTTAAAAAGGAGAATATTATATTATTTTTATCTTAAATTAGGATTATCAAAATTTTTTTGAGGTTTAATTTGTATTTTTGCAGGGCTTTATTAAGGCGTTTTATGATATTTAGTACAAAAAAAGAAAAGAAATATTCCTATGTAGAAGCGGGAGAAGGACATCCATTAGTGCTGTTGCACGGGTTAATGGGTGGTTTGAGTAATTTCGATAAAATGGTAGATTTTTTTTCGGATAGAGGCTTTAAAGTATATGTTCCTCAGCTGCCGATCTATGATCTGCCGGTACTCAATACGAATCTTACCACGATTGCAAAATATATTATCAAGTTTATAGAAAGTCATATTTCCGGTCCCGTAACTATTGTAGGAAACTCAATGGGTGGGCATGTAGGACTTATATTGACTTTGGCAAGACCTGATCTGGTTAAGAATCTTGTTCTTACTGGAAGCTCCGGTCTTTATGAAAGAACTTTCGGAGACAGCTTTCCAAGAAAAAATGACCGTTCTTATATCAGAAAGAAAACGGAAGAAGTTTTCTATAATCCAAAGGTGGCCACAGAAGATCTTGTAGATGAAGTTTTTGCAGTCGTTAATGACAGAATGAAGGGAATAAAGACAGTAATGCTGGCAAGAAGTGCCATCAAACACAATATGCTGAATGATCTTCCGAAGATTGTGACACCTACCTGTCTGATCTGGGGTAAACAGGATAATGTTACTCCACCTGAAGTGGCAGAAGATATGCACAAGTTTATTCCGAATTCCGATTTATTCTGGATTGACAAATGCGGCCATGCTGCCATGATGGAAAAACCGGATGAATTCAATGAAATCCTGTACAACTGGATAAAAGATAAAGTTTAAAACATATAATGACCATTAAGAGCTTTTCTTAATGGTTTATTTTTCTAAAATACATTCAAAAATGATTATCAAAACAGCAGAGTTTGTAAAGAGCAGTGGAAAATGGCAGGAATGCCCTGAACCTAATATTCCCGAATATGCTTTTATCGGAAGGTCGAACGTAGGAAAGTCATCACTGATCAATGCCATGATGAATCATAAAGATCTGGCCAAGACATCGCAGACTCCCGGGAAAACCCAGCTGATCAATCATTTTTTAGTGAACGAAAACTGGTATCTTACCGATTTACCCGGATATGGTTATGCAAAAGTTTCAAAAGTTCAGCGAAAGGATTTTGAAAAGCTGATCACCAATTATATTCTGAACAGGAGAAATCTGGTCAACCTTTTTGTATTGGTAGATGTAAGGCATACTCCGCAGAAAATTGATCTGGAATTTATCCAGTGGTGTGGTGAAAGCGGAATACCGTTTTCCATTGTCTTCACAAAGGCAGATAAACTGAAACCGAATGCTGTTATCAAAAATGTTGAAGACTATAAAGCTGAACTTCATAAAACGTGGGAAGATCTTCCCGAATTGTATATCACCTCAGCAGAAAAGAAAGAAGGAGGAGATAAAATTCTTGACTTTATCCGAAAGACCAATGAGTTTTTAACTAATAATAATATAAGTTTTGATGAGTAATATGATCTGGAAAATCAAAACATTTGAGGAGTTTACTGTTCCGGAATTATATGCAGTACTGAAAGCTCGTATTGATGTTTTCGTTATCGAGCAAAATTGTCCTTATCCTGATCTGGATAATTATGATCAGAAAGCCGTTCATATCTGGGCTGAAGAAGAGGGACAGATATTGGCCTACTGCCGGATTTTTGATAAAGGGATAAAATATGATGAAACTTCTATCGGAAGGGTTCTGACCACAGAGCTGGCGAGAGGTAAAAGTCTGGGTAAGCAGTTGATACAATATGCCGTAGAAACTATAGAAAACCGTTTTCACACTACTGAAATCAAAATATCCGCACAGGATTATCTTTTAAAATTTTACAGCGGGTTCGGATTTGTAGATACGGGGAAAAAATATCTGGAAGATGATATTCCGCATACGGAAATGATAAGAAAATAGAAAAGCGAAGAAATATATTCTTCGCTTTTTAATTAAATATATTGAGTGTGTTTTTATTTTCCTGCAATTGCTTTTAAAATAATAGGCTCCAAATTGGAAGGAAGATCAGCAGATTTGATCTGATAATTTTTAATTTTCATTTCTTTAAACCAATTTTCCCAATATTCTTTAATAACAGCTTCTTCGAAAGGATTTCCTTTTTCGGGATTGATTCCCAAAACAATGACTTCGAGATTACTCAGGTTTTCATTTGCTTTTACAAATCCATAGCCGTTTTTTTCAATAGCATCTTTAAAACCAGATGTTGTTAGGTTGTTGGCTTTTATAAGTTTGGTTGTTAAATAGGAAGTTTTATATGAATTTTCTTTTTTTTCTTCAAACTTGGTATTTTGATGATACATATAACCATCTGTCAGAATGAACAGAATGTTTCTTTTATCTTGTTTGATACAATAATCATTAACTTTGTTTTTAAAGAATTCCCAGATATCCGAACCGACATATTTGCCGTCTTTTATAGCTGACTGATAAATGTTTATAGGTAATTCTGAGTATTTTTTATCAACAGAATCAAAATAGCTCTTTGGAATATCTTTATTAAAAGAAATTTTCAACTCTTTTGTGAAATCATTTATTTTTGGGTCTGAAGGCTCAGGATTAAAGAAAACTTGCATCTGATCGTCATAAGTGATGATCTTTTTTGATTTAACATGATTTAAAAATCCTTTTTCAATGGCTTTAATATACTCTGTATCCCGTTGAAAATATTGCATTGTAGGATTAGGGTTGGTTGCAGGATCAATTCTGTCTGAAAGATCAATCAGGATACTGAGATTGATATTGTTTGAATCAACAACAATAGTATCTTTCTTTTCTATCTCTGTTCCGTCATCTTTACCTTTACAGCAAGAAGCCAAAGAAATAATGAATAATAAATAGAATATCTTTTTCATAATTTTCAGTTATAAAGATGATAAGTACACTAAATTCTGATTGTCGGAATTAGCACCTACGGTTTCTAAATTGGTATTGTAGGTGACAATACAGTCGTCAATCATTGTTTGTTTTTCCGTTCTTGA
Organism: Chryseobacterium sp. CS3K3.1; assembly: GCF_059515165.1. NCBI lineage: Bacteria > Pseudomonadati > Bacteroidota > Flavobacteriia > Flavobacteriales > Weeksellaceae > Chryseobacterium > Chryseobacterium sp. CS3K3.1. The sequence goes on from NZ_JCAKRV010000027.1 coordinate 49,506, forward strand.
AACGGCTATTTTTTCACCGATAAAAGTGATCCAGCCCTGAACATATTCCGAAGCATACAGTTTGTAATCTTTGGTTGGAATGATGACTCCGTCGATAATATTCTGAAGCTCTTCGATTCTTCCTCGTGTCTTGATAACGGTTTCTTTTATCGTTCCGATACTGGCAAGGATTTCTTCAATTTCTTTTTTCAAAACATTAATCTTTTCCTGAAAGAATTCGACTTTTTTCTGTCTGATTTCCTGTTCGTTTTTAATCTTATCCTTTTCACGATGTTCTTTCATTACAAAATCAAAAACCAGCCCCCAAATAATGTAAACAATAAATCCGGCAAAAATAATTCCCCAAAACTGAATTTTGGTAAAAGCAATCTTAAGATCAAAAGATGGAGAATTAAAGGTTCTGTTTAATTCATATAATTTTGATTCAATTTCGTAGGCTAAAATGCAATCAAAAATAAATGTTACAATAAATAATAATCCAAGCTTGATATAGTTGGCTCTCGTTTTATTCTCCCAGAACATATGAATTAAATAACCTAATCCAAGAAATACAAACGGAATAAGAGTAACAAAAGCACCTTCAATAACTCCTTCGTTCCATGCCTTACTGAAAGCTTGGGCATCTAAAACACTTTGAATTATAGTACTTTTAGCATCGAAACTTTTAAAGAAAGCTGAATATGATGTTGATATATAAAATGTTGTTAAATATAGAGTAATGGGAATCAAAAGAATCAGGCCGATCCAGAATTTTGCAGATGCACCTCTTGTAGCTTTTACATTATATTTTTCCGGGTTTCTGGGAAGATCGAGGATCTCAGCTTTTAATGTTTCAATGGTATGCTGATGATTCTCAATTTCTGTGCTCTTGTTTTTTAATTGTTCCTCTTTGGTCTCCTGTGAAACGAATAAAGCTTTGATTTCAGTTTCCCGGTTTTTCTGTTCGTTTACATAGGATTCTTTCAGATTTTTCTGCTTTTCAACCATTTCTTTTTCTTCATTCTGAAATTTTGAATAAACGGCATCCAGACAAATGGATAGGGTAGAGTGGTTTCCATTGGTTCGCGAACTGTCTCTGTATCCTGCTTCATGATAGGTTCTTTTCCGGGTTTCTTCCATAGATTCATTGTCCGGGTTGTTATTGTTTTGAGGAAACGGTTCCGGTGTTGGTTCTATCGGAACGGATTTGAGTTTGAATAAATTTTTTATGCTGGTGGTATCCATGATGTGTTAGTTTTTTAATTCATATAAAATTTCGCTTTTATTCTTGCCAATTTTTATGGCTTCAATGAGGTAATCTACAATAGCTGTTGTATTTTCTTCAAGAAATCCAAACATCAGAACATATTTTTGCATGGCAGAATATTCATTCGGAGAAACGACTCCGTCGGCCCAGATCATGACGGTGAGGTCATACAGATAATCAACTTTTTCTTCGATCGTTTTGGGTATCAATGATTTTAAATTGATAGGATTTAAGAGTATGTCGTCTAAATTTTTTGATGAAATTCCTCTTTCTTCTGCACATTTATAAAGCATTTTCAGCTCTAATGCACTGAAATCGTCATCACAGATTGCCATTTGATAGAGTCTTAGAAAGTGAGCTTTGAGGCTTTCTGTTATTTGATTGTTTTCCATGATGGTTATTCTTGTCTTATTTTTTAGGATTAATAATTCTGTCTCTGGAAACAGTTCTTTGGTGTATGGGAGGTAAGTGCTCTGAGGTTTCTTCGATAATTTCTTTTTCTTCTTTTTTTTGTTCTTTTCTTTCTATGAAATTGATCAGCAGAAATAAAATTCCCGTTATAATATCAATCGGGATCCAAATGTTTTTCCGATACAGATAAATCGGGAAAACGGGATTGAAAAGAATGAGAATGATTAGAAATAGTATACTGAAATAATGTTGTTTAGAGCTCAGCGTATTGTATAAAACCCATAAAGCTCCAATGGAAATAATAATTCTAAGGAAAGTATAATATTCTATAGGAAGTTTGAAAATACCAGCGAAACAGCATAACGCACAGAAGGTGAGAAATGGTTTCATTTTTTTGATTATTTTAGATCGTTATTAAAAACATAACCTTCTTTTCCTCTTGATTTAACCTTTACTTTGTACCAAGATCCTTCTGTTGACAACTTTATCAGTTTAGTATCTTTAGGGACTATCGCTATTATTCTGGATTTAGATGTGGGCTTTTCAAAAATATTTATGGTTTTAATTTCTGCAATATTTCTATTATTGGAATTAATATTGACATTAACTTTGTCAATATATACCTTTGGGGGCTTACTTGATTTTGCTTTGGTGGATTTATAAGAATCAGAAGGTTTGTATTTTCCAGACTTACTTTTTTTACTGGAATTACCCGATGAAGAGCTTCTTCCGGAAGAACCTCCTCCACAAACGCCGCACGTTCCACCACCACTGCAGTGCCCGCATCTTGAGCAATTTGAACAGGCTGTACAATAGGAAGAACCTGTACATCTTCCACCATGTCCTACATTGTCATTGGCTTTAAAACAGGAATTTAAAATAAATATACTGAAGGTAAGTATGATGAACGAGATTAGTTTTTTCATGTCTAGAATATTAATAGTTAATTGATTTTATCTTCAGATGAAATTTTCATTCATAGAGATTTCTCTCATCGCCTGTATTTTTAGATAATCATTGGCATTTTTGTACTGTCGGAGAGAACTTGATAATGCAAGTGTGAATATTTCAGTTTCTTTATAATTTACACGCAGTGAATAGCTTTTATTTTGGATTACCAATTCAAGATTTCCTCCTCTTGCGTTGTGGGAAATCAATTTATAGAAAGGAATTTGGAAGCTTTTCCCTCCGGCATTGAAAATAATTCTTGAGTTGGTAAGATATAGAGTTCCAGGATGAGTCTCCCTTATATTTTCTTTTACGGGACGGTATCTTCCGCCGCCAATTCTGGCATTTACTCCTTTCATAACTCTGAAGGAAACACCGGTACTTGTGCGTGAATATCCTGCATGAACAAGCTTGTTTTCAATAAGAGTTGCATTAACGTTTAAATAGCATTGTTCATCTCTTGCTAACGTTATGGAAGGATTGTAAATAACTGGAAAAATACCATGGTCAAGATTCCATAATAACTTGGCATGCTGTAAACTTTTAATTTTTCGGTCAGAAAGATATACTTTAATGCTCTGATGGTCAATTTTCAGATTTCTTGTCGCCTGTTTCAGCTCTGTTTCTTTTATTGGAGAAAGGCGGTTATCAGATATCTTTTCTTCAAGTATTCTATTGAATAATGAAAAAGCGATTTTATTTTTGATCTCTCCTGCTTTATTTAACGGAAATTGAAGAAAGTTAGCCATGTTTGTAATTTGCTGTTCTTCTAAATCAGTCAGTACACGATCTTCATAACATTTCTGAACCAGATTTTTTACCGTTTTTTCTGAGATCCTATTTTTTTCTAACAGTACTTGCTGATCAGATAAGTTGAAATACACTTTAATCTCGTTCAGTTTAAGAATTTTGCTTTGGGTGAGATTAAAATCTGAAATAGCATTACAAAGGGTATTATAATAAATTTTTCTCCCAAACCTTAATTTTTGTTTTTCAGTTAATACTTTTTTGTGGTTTAATACATTTTGTTGATAGACGGGTAAAATAGTATGAAGATCAGAATAGTCTATGGTTTGTAAGATTTTATGAGTTCCATCAAGATTGATCATTCTTATTTTATTAGTAATAAAATTACCTGTTGGCGGGATTAAAAATATACCCAATATCAGCATTACAATTGATGCCTCAAAACTCTGTTCTATTAAAAGACCTAACGAAATAAGAAGAAATGAAACACCCAAAATCCACCGTAAAGCTTTCAGAATAATTATAAAAGTTTTCATGGCTATTAGTTTTATGAATAGTTTTCCAGCGTCAGATGAAGCTGATTTCTGTAATTATAGATTTCATCAAGGGTATTCAATAAAATCTTTTCTCCTGCTTCTTTTCCGTTGTGGAAAGTTTCCAGATATTTATTTGTTGTATTGAAGTGTAATCTGCAAAGTGGTTTTCTGTTATTGTCATCCAATAAAATCCCGAAATAGGATAAAGTATCCCGATAGGCAATTCTGGAAGAAGGAATTTTCTCTCTCAGAATGGCTTTTACAATCTGAAACCCTTCCAACTCTTCTTCTGTGGTGATAATTCTAGAATCGTTATTTTGATCAATAGGCTGTGATGTTTTCACATCGTCTTCCTTTTTTTCTATTTGTTCATTGATGCTCAATGCGGACTTTAACCGGAAACTGATCGATTCATTAATAGAAGTAGTTAATGCTTTTTTAGCATACTCTTTAAAAGAAATCATTCTATTAGCCGTTAAAGGCTTTTCAAAGAAACGGTTTACTAAAAGTTTTACCAATTCATCAGATGGATTTTCAATTTCTTTTTCGAATTCTTTTCTGATGGCTTTGATATACTTTAATGCTTCTGCAGAATCAAGAATGCTTTCCAGGTTATAATCTTTCTTGGTGAAATTTTCAAGAATTTTGATGGAACTGTCTTTCAGATCTTCAATATTAATGGTGAAAAACGGTTTTTCATCCATAATATTAGGTTTTTCCAGATCTGTATAAAAGTTATACACGATACCATTGGTCAAAACTCCGAATCTTGTTTTCGAAACATGATAATACCTGTGAAGCTGTGAATTATGGGCATCTGCACTTTCCTTCCAGTGTTTACATTCGATAATGAAGATAGGTTCATCATTATTTTTGATCACATAATCTACCTTTTCTCCTTTTTTTGTTCCGATATCACAAACGTGCTCGGGAACCACTTCTGTGGGATTAAAAATATCATATCCCAGAATTTGTATAAAAGGCATTACGAAGGCATTTTTTGTGGCTTCTTCAGTTCCGATCTGGTCTTTAAGCCCCATTACTTTCTGCTGCAATTGCTCCAGTTTAATTTTAAGATCCATAGTGTTTAGTTTTTTAAAGTTTCGTCAATGATTTCAGCTGTCGGGGCATTTAATTTTACAGAAGCTATCCCATTCTCCATTCCGGATTTTGTACTATACATCTGGCTGTTCCCGATAATTTCACCGTTTCTTGCTTTTAGAACGAAATAGTCTTTTCCATTTTTTGCAAGTCTTCTGTCGTACCTTGAAAGATCCTGAGAATTGACTTTTACAGATTCAATACCTTTATGGCAGGATGCTTTCTGAACATACCCTTCACTGGTTAGAATGATTTCGCCGTTTCCGGCTTTCAGATTAAACTGATACTCTTTGTTGACTCTTTGTGTGATTACGAATTTTCCCATGATTAATTTTTTATTTAACTTGTATGACATGCATTTGAGCAGTAATAGCATCCGTTGATGTTGGTTCTTTGAGCTGGAAATAATTTTTTCGCTTCATTTACCGCTTCCTGACAAGTATAAAAACTACCTAAATAAATTCTATTTTCAGAAGATGGTAAAAATCGACATGAACTTGCATGTACTTCATAGTCTCCATTAGACTGCTGCTTCTTATTAAGGTAATATTCCTTTTTCATAATAAAAATTGTTTATTGTTTAACAGTCCAAAAATATGAGCATTAGATTTCAATCTATTACGGAAAACCGTAAAACGGGCAAAAAATAAAAAAACCTTTCAAATTTTTTGAAAGGCTATATGTAAAATGAATTGTGTATTATATAATCCCAATGTCCTTACAGAAGGCTACCAGCTGCTCATTGCTGTTTATTTCAAGGTCTTCCTTCAAACTGTTTAATCTCTTCTCAACGCTGCTCAGGCTGGAGGGTTTAATATTTCTTTCTTCGAGGTGGGCAGGAATGTTTTTTTGCAAGATTCCCTTAGAAAGGAGAGAGACAAGGGTGATATCAAATGTAGAAAACTCATAGCTGTTGAACTTTCTCATATCCTGCTTCAGATCAAAAGATAAATAGTTTTCGCCGATATATACAGATGCAATGGCCTTTTTCAGTTCTTTTGAATCGTTTCTGGCTTTACGGATATATCCGTTGATTTTATAATCTGAAAAAAGATTTTCTATTACACCCGTTTTATGTTCTGCCGAAAATACAATGACTTTCAAATCAGGCTGTATCTCTTTTGCTTTTCTGATGAGTTCTTTTCCGTCTTTAAGGTTTTGCTCATGATGATCATCTTCATAATACAGATCTGTAATCAACAGGTCATAAGGATATTCTTCCCGTAATGCTTTCTGAATTTTTCCTATAGCATCATCACAGTAATATACATAATCTACTGTAGGAATATTCAGCTCCTCAAGAGTTTTCTGAACAGAAATATTGATGCTTTCATGATCTTCGGCAATTAAAATTTTTTTGAACATGGTTATACGGTTTAATTAAAAAATGGGTTAAGACCCCAAAAGTATATTCATTTAATTCTTAGTCATTACGGTTTCACGTAAAAGGGACAAAAAAATGATATTTCAGCAGACCTGATCAGATGAGACCGATATCTTTGCAGATGACGATCATTTCAATGTTATTTTTTGCGCCAAGACTGTCCCTGAGTTCGTTCAGTCTCCTTTCAATAGACCGGATGCCATATGGAATCATTCCGTACTGTTTCAGAGAAGTGCTTATTTCATTCTGTTTGTAGCCTTTGGCTAACAGCTCAAGCAATTTGATATCATACACATCAAACTCGGAAGAAATATGGCGCATTTTATTCAGAACATCCTGGGGAATTACGGTTTCTCCGTTAAAGATTTTGTGTATTGTGCTTTTCAGATCTTGTCCGTCACGCCTCGCCTTACTTACAAATCCATCAATCTGATATATTTTATAAAGATCGTCAATTGTTTTTGCTTTTTTTTCAACAGAAAAAACAATCACTTTTAAAGCTGGCTGAACTTTTTTTGCCTCAAGAATAAGCTCCTGTCCGGAATGAAGTTTCTGAGGAATATGGTCTTTGTCAAATGATAGATCAGCAATAAGCAGATCATACGGATTTTTTCTTTCAAAAGCTGTTTTGATTCTGCCTAATGCCTCATCACAATAGGTTACATAATCAAAATCCAGGATGTTTAACTCTTTTATTGTATTCAGGATTCCTAGGTTCATTATTTCCTGATCCTCAACGATTAAAACTTTTTTGAACATGGCTGCATAATTAGGAAACAGGGAATGAAAGATTGACCTTCAGCCCCTTTTCAATTTTTGTTTCAAAAGTAAGGGTTCCGTTGATTGTTTCAATACGGGATGCCGCATTACGTAAGCCGTTTTTATAAACAAGATCCCCCGGAATTCCTATTCCATTGTCTTTGTACTGAATTTCAACGACATTGTTTGTTTTTTCAAATTTAACCGCAACATGACTGGCCCGGCTGTGTTTTTTCATATTCACCATCAGCTCACGGATCATTTGGTAAACCTCCTCTTTTACTGTGGGAGAAACGGACTCCCAGATCGCAGGACTGTTTCCTGCGGTAAAGGTTTTTACGGAATCATTATTAAAAGAAGCAATAAGCTCTGAGATAACTTTGCTGAACTCTTTTTCTTCTCCAATTTTATCGTAGGAAATATCTCTTGATTTTTCATACACAAATTCCAGTTCATCAAGCGCTTTATCCCGGTCAAAATCTTCCTGGTTTTCAATTTTTGTCATCACCTGGTAAATACCATTGGCAACCACATCGTGCACTTTTTTAGACATCTTAAGCTGGGTGTTTTTTACCTCGATTTCTTTTTCTTGTTCAAGCTTTTTTTGTCTTTTTTTATATAAAATAATGATAATAATTAGTAGGGCAATAAGTAATCCCAAAAGAATATATTGCCATAATAGTTGAATTTCTTTTTCAGCCTTTTCAGCTTTTACTTTTGTATTTTCATACTTTATAAAAGCAAATTTATTAGTGTAATCATTACGACTGGCCTGTATGCTGTCGGATAGATTTTTATATATTCGGAAGTGATTATTTATATCTGCTGGCTTATCTACATAAATTATTTTTTCAAGAGCTTCAAGTCTATCTTCAGGGCTTTTGTTTATTTGAGCGATATCAAGCATTTTTTTAGCATAATAAAGTGATTTCTCTGGATTTGATTTCTTATTAATTTCTGCTAAATGAGCATAGCTTGAATTAGCTCCCCAAAGGTCATTATTTTCTAACTTAAGTTTTAGAATATTTTCTATGTTAGTTTGAGCATCTGTATTATTGGTGTCTAGCCATTTTATATATTCAATATTATCTTTAATTCTATTTTTTAAATTTAAATCTGAAAGGCTTGATAAGTTAAGCTTTTGTAAAATGTTCAATGCTTGTTTATATTTCCCTGATTTATATACTGCTACAGATTTATTGTTTAATATACTTAGCCGCTTTTGTTCAGATTCAATTTTAACAGAGAGCGCTTTATCATACCATTCAATTGCCTGAGGATATTGATTTTGATTTAACTTTAAATTAGCCATAGTATCATATAATGCATAAAGGCTTTCATCATTTTCCTTCATCATTTTTAGTGCTTCTACCAATGTTGATTCCGCACCTAAAAAATCACCTCTGTTTTTTTGAGCATTTGCTTGTACAATTAAACTTTTAGAAATATTAGAAAAATCATTTTTTTTACTATAATAACTTATAGCTTCTTGGAGCTTTAAATAGGCCTTAACATCATCTTTTTCAAGAAGCCTAACACCTTCTTCGTATAATTTATCAGCTTTTAATATGTCATTATTCGTTTCCAGTGTATCCTTGCATGAAGCAACGAGACAGAATGAAAAAAGGAAAAATAATAAATTTCGTATCATTTTACTAAAATAAAAAAAACCACTCTAAAGAGTGGTTAAAATTTCTATTTTTTAGGAGGAAGGGTTGTTCCTGTTTCTCCTCCTGTATCGCTCTCCCCTGTTCCTCCTACAGGATCTGTAGCTCCACTTTGAGGCTGAACCGTTTCAGTAGTTGGGTTATTATCGTCTGCAGTTGTTGCATTAGTATTATTGTTTGAGAATGCTAAGCCGAATAGCATCAATATGATCTCTATCATTTCCTTAAAATTTTAGAAGTTTTTTGACTGTTTTTCTTCCTCCTGAGAAGTATTTATCTCAGGCTGTACACAATTAAAATTTCGAAGCGCTTCTTAATTTTTTAGGGAAGTGAACCTTCAAAAACGGAGGAGAAACATCTGCTTCCCAATCCGGAGTTTTCCTCCGTTTTATCTGGTGATTTTTGAAATCAGAGTTTTTAGATTTTATTTGAATGTTTGTAATTGTCCCTGATCTCGATTACAAAATTGCATCAAAATGGAAAGCAGGGGGTAGTAGCTTTTTGGTAAGATTTTGGAAACTTTAAAATGTTGATATTTACGGTTTTCCGCATATTTTTCTTATGAAATCTTTTTATTTTTCCAAATAATTACTAAGATCATGGCAAAAAATTTACAAGAGAAAAAAAAATTACTTCAAGAAGTATATGCTAAGGCTGAAAAAGATGGTTCAGGAACGTCTATAAGTGGTATATTAAAGTATTTACAAGTTATCCTTCTTAGGGATTTTAAGATCAATCTTAATTATAGAACAATGCTGGGGTACTATCAATCTATTGTAGACTTGGATAAGGATGCAACTATAAAGCCGGTTACATTAGACTTATTCAGCAGGTATTTAGGTTTTGATGATTTCAAACATTACCGAGAAGAAAGAAAAGTACATTGTGTAAATAATACTGAAGATACTGAAGTGAATGTCACAGTGAATAAAGGCAATTCATTTTCTGACAAAATGTCAAATATCATGATAGTGATAAAGAACCAACCTGTCTTCAACATTCCACAGATGGCAAAAAACGGCATGGGGATAGGAGCTATGGTCTTAATTTTATTTGCAAGTTTTTCTTATGGTGGAAATGGAGGTATAAAATTTGGTAAAGAGAATAAATGTATGTACTGGGATGGGGATGAATATAAGCTAACATCCTGCGATGATAAAAACCCAAAACACAAATTAATACCCGTTGATACTGTCAAGTTGAAGTATTTTAAGAAAATTACCAGACCAGATACTTTAACGGTAGAAAATGGATTAGGGAGTTCTTGGTACACAAAATATGATAATGTGGTAGAGTTTTTTACAATGGATGGAATAAATCCAGATAATGGCAAAAGTTTGAAAAATGCAACGAGTCATATGATCACAAAATACGCCGGGAAAAATTCAGAGCCTTACCTGATTGAAAAATAAATTTCCTTCACAATAATTTTAAACTCAACTAAAACAAATCCTTACCCATTTTATGGTAAACAAAAAAGCGAAGAGGGACCTCTTCGCTTCTATATTTTTATTAGCTTATAATTGTCAGGATTCCATTTTCTGGAATAATATTAAGTATCAGTAGGAGCGGACTTTTGTCCGCTTAACTAAATTCATATCATCAGATCCGGCTTTAGCCAAAACTTAAAAATGTAAGACTTTATTCTGCATTCAGCATTCCCAATTCCCCGAAATGCTTTTTGAACTTCTGGATTTTTGGTCCCACTACAGCGCTGCAATACGGCTGAGTAGGATTTTCATTGTAATATCCCTGATGATATTGTTCTGCCGGCCAGAATTTGTCGAATTTCGTTAATTCCGTTACATAGGTACCTGCCCATCTTCCCGATTCCTGAGATACCTTGATGGCTTCTTCAGCTTTTGCTTTTTCTGCATCATCTTTATAGTAAATAACAGAACGGTACTGGGTTCCGATATCATTTCCCTGTCTGTTCAATTGAGTAGGATCATGAAGGAAGAAAAACACATCCATCAGCTGTTCATAAGAAATAACTGACGGATCATAAGTAATCTGTACCACTTCCGCATGTCCGGTTTCTCCTGTACAGACTTCCTGATAAGTCGGATTGTCTTTATGTCCACCTGAATATCCTGAAATAGCAGATTGTACCCCTTTCAGCATATTGAAACAGCTCTCCACGCACCAGAAACATCCGCCTCCGAAAGTAATCTGTTCTAAATTATTATTGTCCATTGTAGGTAATTATATTGTTTTATGATCTCTTCCTTTATCCGGAAAAGCTGATCAAAAATAGGAAAAACTTTTTCATTTAAACACGATTTTACGTCTGAAACGTAAATTACGATGATAGATGTGACAAATGGTTTCAAAACACAAATAAGACCAATGTATTCGCAAATAGCCACAAGAAAATACAGGATAATCACCTGTGAAAATCCGAGCAATCTTTGGGAAATACTTTCACTACAAGATGTGAATAGCAGATATCCGGAACATTTTAAAGCAGCTGGTATTAGCGATGTCATGCTGAGCTTTGTCCAAGCATATTAATTGCGCTAATTTAATTTTAAAGACAAATAACACAAATGTATTCACAAATTACCACAAGAAAATATAGGATAATCATCTGTAAGAATCCGAGCAATCTGTGGGAAATACTTTCACTACAAGATGTGAATGGCAGATATCCGGAACATTTTAAAGCAGCTGGTATTAGCGATGTCATGCTGAGCTTTGTCGAAGCATATTAATTGCGCTAATTTAATTTTAAACACAAATAACACCAATGTATTAGCAAATAGGCACAAGAAAATACAGGATAATTACCTGTGAAATCTGTGCGATCTGTGGGAAAAACAAAAAAAGCACCCTAAAAGGATGCTTTGAATTATTTACAATAGCGTTCAGTTATTTTTCCCAAACCAAAGCACTTGCCCCAAGAATGGCAGCATCTGCTTCGTCAAGCTCACTGAATACCAGTTTTACCTTATTTCTGAAAATAGGAAGAAGGTTTCTTTCCATATGCAGTTTAGCAGGCTTTAAGATAAAATCTCCCGCTTTGATTACTCCTCCAAACAGAAGAATAGCTTCCGGTGAAGAGAACATAACAAAATTAGCCAGGGCTTCACCCAGTTTCTGACCCGTATATCTGAAAACCTCAATCGCAATAGGATCTTCCTTGATAGCACATTCGTATACTGTTTTAGAATTGATCGCATCTTCAGGATATTGGTTCAACATGGATTCCGGGAATTCTGCCCTCATTTTTTTGGCTGTAATGGTAATTCCCGTAGCAGAAGCATAGGCTTCCAGACTTCCTTCTGATCCCGTGCTCCAGTGCTTTCTACCACCTGGTTTAACAATCGTATGACCCAATTCTCCGGCAAACCCGTCATGTCCATAGATTAAACTTCCATTGGCAATGATTCCGCTGCCTACCCCTGTTCCCAGTGTAATCATGATGAAATCCTTCATTCCTCTTGCTGCTCCGAAAAGCATTTCTCCAAGAGCTGCCGCATTGGCATCATTGGTTACTGTACAAGGCAGACTGAATTTTGCCGTCATCAGTTCAGCGAAAGGAATAACGCCTTTCCAGGGAAGGTTAGGAGCCAGTTCTATCGTTCCTTTGTAGTAGTTTGCATTAGGTGCGCCTACTCCAATTCCATCAAAGTGTGCTTCAGTTCCATACTTTTCCATCATTGGATAAACATGTTCATATAAAGCATCAATGAAATCCTCAACTTTGTCATAAGCATCGGTTCTCAGGTTTCCTTTATCCAGAACTTCACCACGGTGGTTTACGATTCCGAATTTAGTATTGGTTCCGCCGATGTCAACTCCAAGGGCAACTTGTTTTGATAAATCTATTAATGACATTTCTATTATTAAATTCTAGGCGCTAAAATTATAAAAAAGATTGTATTAATGGATTATTAATAGGGTTTTATTTAATATGTTAAACCGTTTTTACTGTTTTTTTCTTTTTTCTGCCCCACCAAATCATAAATCCGGTAACCGGAAGCGAGGCACAAATGATGCTTACAATAAATGCAATGATCTTGGTAGGAAGTCCCAGAATAGCACCTACGTGAATATCATAATTGGCGTTCACAACCTTTTCTCCGAAGTTTTTGTCTTTCGGGTCATGAGTGTGCAGCAATTCCCCTGAGTTTTCATCAAAGATTAAGCTGCTGCTTTTATGATATGAATAAGAAAGATGCTTTACGTAGACCTCAAAGTTGGGGTGCTCGTGGTCATCCATATGCGGATGTCCTAAATCGATGGCGAAACCATAAGATTCAGGATATTTTGTCTGTACTGTATTGATGATTTTATCCAGTGTTCCTTCTGTTCTCAATTCTATAGGTGCCTTTGTTTTAATATGTGAGAAGTCGGGATATTTTGTTTCTCCACCGGAAAATATCACATAGATCATCGCCTGCACCACAAAGAATGCATAGAAAAGTCCAGTGATGGAAAAGATCAGAGCAAAGATTGATGCGTAAAATCCCAGTACATTATGAAGGTCGTAGTTTTTTCGCTTCCAGCTTTTAATGTTTTTCCATTTGAAGGCAAAACGCTGTTTTCTGGCTGCTTTGTTCTTGGGCCACCATAGAATGATCCCGGAGATCAGCATGATAATAAAAATAATAACAGGAATTCCCACTACATAAGTTCCCCAGTCCTGTTTCAAGAGGTAGCTCCAGTGGATCATTTTTACAATATTGAAGAATCCGTTTTTCTCATCATAGACTCTCAGTACTTTTCCGGTGTACGGGTTTACATAAGCCTGTTTATAAATGGGAAATTCATCAAAATAGTTCCAGGCATTCGTATTATGTTCATACCAGAAGAACATATAGGACATTTTTTTATCAATAGGAACATTTACCCAGTGGATAGGATACTTCTCTTTTACCTGTTCCGCAACAGCCTTTTCCATTACTCTGATGGGAAGGACCTGTTTCTGCTCTATATTTTGCTCGTGATGGTAGATGACATCTTTTCGGGTGATATTTTCCACTTCATCCTTAAAAACGTACAATGCTCCGGTAATAGAGATAATAAAGATCAGGAACCCTATTCCCAATCCGAACCACAGATGCAGTTTGGCAGACCATTTCTTAATGAACCCCGGCTTCTTTTTATGATGATGTTTTTTCTTCATATAACAATAAAAGTAAAGCAAATATATGCTTTACTTTTTATTTAGTTTAATTAAAATCTATATTCAACCATGAATGTTCCTCTCAGTCCAAGAGCATTGGTAAAATCACTGTCTCTTGCTGTCCACCATGAAATGGCAGGCTGGTACAGTTTGTTGAAAATGTTTTCAATACCTAATGATACTCTCCAGTTGTTGTTAACCTCATAACTGGATTTGAAATTGAAAACAGTATACTCAGGTACATATCCTTCACCATAAGCATACAATCCTGTCTTGGCATTAGGTTCAAATCTGTTTTGCTGGAAAGAGTGAAGCATATCAAGCCCAACTGATAGAGTAGGGATAGGTCTGGCCTGAACATATGCCAATACTTTAGGGGCAGAAATTCTACTGTTGTTGATTTTTGTTGAATAATCGCCGTCGTCTTTTACAGAAGTAATTCCTTCCATCCAGCTGTAGCTTCCGCCAAACTGAATCCATTTTACCGGAGTAAAGTGTAAGAATCCTTCCACTCCGTACACGATTTCAGGAGATCGCTGAATCATTAATGCTCTGTCCGGACTTTGTACGAATGATGCTCCCAGTTTCGATGTGCTTACATAAGAAGTTAATTCATAATTCAACCAACTGGAAAGCTGTCCTGTTGCTCCCAATTCGTAATTATTAACGATGATAGGTTTCGTTTCCAGATTTTTGATCGTTTCAGAAGTTGAGGTTCTTAAAATTCTTCCTAACTCATTGATAGAGTAGGCCTGAGAGAAGCTACCAAAGAGGTTGATATAAGGCTCAATATTATAGCGGATACCAATATTTCCTACCAGTGCATTGTAGCTCAGTTTTCCACCTGCAACCGGAATACTTTTCGTGAAAGTTCCGTCACTTTTAAGGGTAGAAAGGGTATTGAAGTCATCAACATTTACTTTGATGTTCTCGTAGCGAAGTCCTCCTTTGATCGTAATTTTTTTAAACAGATCAATTTTTGCCAGTACGAAAGGCGCAATATTGGTCATATTCATATTGGGAGTCCAGAAACGTCCGTCTTCCAGCTTTTGAACGGTTTCATCATTCAGAATATCGGCTCCGTAGATGATTTCCGCCTGAGAGTTCGCTGAATTCCAAAGCTGGGTATCAAAATTGAATCTTGCTCCTGCTTTTTTTGAGATTACATTCGACTGCCCGCCGTTGAAAAAGGTGTCGCTGTAGCCGTAAACGGTTTTAAAATCCTGATAATAAAGGTTGATATTCAAAGATGTTCCTGCAAACAGGTTCTTATTGTCGTAGCTTACTCTTATGTTGTGGTTTTTCGGAGTTCCCTGGGGAGTTGTTTCCAAACCTTTCCCAATTCCTTCACCAATCGTTGGCTTGATGCCGTATTTTCCTGTTTTTAATCCTACATTCAGGTCTGATCTTGAAGAATAACCAATATAAGAAGCTTCAATTCTCTGATTTTCGTTGATGTCATAACCTATCTTCAACAGTCCGTTGTAATTGTCCATCTTCGCAATACTGTAGGTAGGGCTTATTAAAACACCATCACCGTCTTTTGTATATCCTGTTCTTTCGTAAGCTAATGAAAGGGTATAATCAAATTTGTTGATCTTTCCTGATAAAAGCTGACTGGCTCTTACTCCTAAAGTGCCTCCATAAGGCTGCCCTGTAAGCCCCACCTGTGAAATTCCGGAGATTTTTTTATCTGTTTTGCTTCTTTTTGTAATATAATTGATGATCCCTCCGTCTGCTCCGTTACCATAAATGGAAGAAGCCCCTTTGATTACTTCAATTCTTTCAATGGCTGAAGGGTCAATGGTTCTTAAATCTCTTGCTCCGTTACGAAGTGGGGTAGACTGTGGAATTCCATCAATCAAAACCAGAACCTGGCGTCCTCTTAATGTCTGTCCTGTATTGGATGTCTGCCCTGAATTGGTTCCTAAACTGGGAACGGTATACTGCAGGATGCTTGTGATATCTGAGTTAACGGTCAGCTGAGACTGAATTTGTTTCTCTCCTACCACCGTTATGGAGCTTGGAACTTCTTTGATACTTTCCTTTTTTCTGGAAGCAGTCATGACAACCTCGTCTACATTTTTAGTTTGTAAACTATCTTTTACCTGAGCAAAAACAGTGGCAGTTCCTAAGCAGGCAGCTGATAAAAGCACTTTTTTCATTATATTTTCTTTCCTTTTTTCTTTCTTTTTCCCCACCAGACCAGAAATCCGGTTACAGGGAGCGATGTACATGTGAGGCCGGCTATAAACCAGATCACTTTTCCAATGATTCCGAAGTAGGAACCGGTATGGATGTCATAATTGGCGTTGGAATATTTCTCGGCAGTATTGAGATTGTGATGAGGTTTATTGGCGAGTAGTTTTCCGGAGTATTTGTCGAATGTCAGGATGTTTCTTTCACTGTATCTTCCATCCATTCCGTAAACCGTTACCGGGAGATTTTTCAGTTCTTTTCCTTTTTTATTCTTTCCGTTCAAAGTCATTCTGAAGCTGGATGATTTTGTATATAATTTTTCAGTCTGTGCCGCAGCCAGATCAAAAACAGCTTCATTCTTTGCCATCAGAGAGTCCGGGGATTTTCTTTCTTTCTCCTTTGGCAGTTCCCATGAACCGGACAATGCAAAAGTAAAAGTGTTTTTTACATAGGGATAGGCAAAATAAAGTCCGGTAACACTCAGAAGCAGCGCAATAAATGATGCATAAAATCCAAGTACATTATGAAGATCATAATTTTTACGCTTCCAGTTTTTTACATTTTCCCAATTGAACCAAAAACGTCCTTTTCTTGCATTTTTGTTTTTAGGCCACCATAAAATGATTCCTGTAATCAGCATAATGACGAAAATAACAGTTGGGATTCCTACAGTATACGGTCCCCATTCTGAATTAAGCAGAAGTCCCCAGTGGATATATTTGAGAATATTGAACACATCATACTTTTCATCATAAACTGCCAGAATTTGCCCGGTGTACTGATTCACATAGACTAGTTTGTTGATGTGTACCTGCTGAAAATAATTCCATCCTTTTTTGCTTTTGTCATAGTATTCAAACTGATAGGATTTTGTTTTGTCTAAAGGAATTTCTACAGCACTTACGGGATATTTTTCATTAAGTTCCAGCGTAACTTTTTCACGAAGCAGATGAATAGACAATGGCTTTTTTCCTATATCGTCTTTTTTCAGGTAAATGGCTTCCTTGCGTAAGCTATTCTGTATTTCATCCTTAAAAACATATAAAGTCCCTGAAAGAGAGACTATAAATACAATGATTCCAACGGATAAACCCAGCCACAAATGCAGCTTGGCAGACCATTTTTTTGCAGGAGACACTTTCTTTTTATGGTGATGCTTTTTTCTCATAGCAAAAAGTTAACCCCATGAGGGGCTAACCTTTGATTTTTAAAATTTGTAAGTAACAGATCCCAGCACATTGATTAACTTCTGTGGATTCGCTGTTGTATATCCAATCCAGTAATGCTGACTGGTAAAGTTGTCAACTTTTACTCCAACTCTGAATTTTCTGGCGTCGTAAAACGCATTGGCATTCATTACAAAATACTTAGGAAGAGTGAAAGTAGATACTCTGCTGGTTGCAGGATCTAATTGATTAAATATCTTGTTGGCATTAGCAAAATTTCCTCCTACTCCGAAACCAAGCCCTTTTAAATTTCCATCCAGAAACTGGTAACTTGCGTTAAAATTAGCCAGCCATGGAGAACCTGCTGTAGCAGGTCTTAAGCCTGTAGCCATATCCGTAGTATCATTATAGGAAACACCACCTATTAAAGAGAATCCCTTAATTAAATATGCATTTACTTCCAATTCAACACCCTTACTTTGAATTTCACCTGCCTGAGTTTGTACTGATTTACCTGCCCCGGTATATTGTCCGGTAGCTACCAGCATATTTTTTACTCTGATATCATAATAACTTACGGAAGCATTAATTTTTCCATTGATCAGATTAGCTTTGAAACCTCCTTCAAACTGATTCGCTCTTTCCGGATCCGAAAGGGCTATACTTCCTGCAAGATCGGTGGTAAAATATCCGTTGCTTTTAAAACTGTTCTGATAATTTCCAAAAATCGAAAATTTGTCTTTAATAATCTGGTAAACTACACCAGCCTTAGGAGACCATGCAGATTGATTATAAGGGTCTACGGTGGACATAAAATATTTACCTTCCTCTGCATTATTGTTTTCATATCTAAGCCCCAATACAATGTTTAATCCTGAAAGTGGAGTAAAAACGTTGGAAATATATCCACTGTAAGTATTAAGATCTCCATCACTATCAAAATGCCCAACTTTGTTGGGGTCATTATATAAGTCACCTAATGTAGTTCCGTTAAAACCAGAATAATCACCACCATTAGCCGGTACACTATCAAAATTTCCGCTCGCTAAATAAATATATCTTGATCTGTCTTTTGTTTTCAGATAATCAAAACCAGCTACGGTTCTGTTTCTCATTCCATTCCCGAAAGTGAAGTCAAAGTTAAAATTCTGCTGTATCTGGAAATATGATTTTCTACTATCTCTGGTCGCCTGGTCATTTCTGTCCACAAGAAGATTATTGCTGGCATCTACTCTTGCAGCGAAATAAGGTCCGAAACCATCTGAGTAACTGCTCGAAGAGTTGATGTTGGTAGATGATTTAATATGCTCGTTGATCTTATAATTTACCTGACCGAAGATATTATTTACTCTTGCTGTGGTATAAAGATCATTTCCAATATAAGATTCTTTGTAATTAAGTCCTTTCTTTTCAAGGTCTTTCATATTGTCAATTCCTCCAAGATTACCTGGTGTTAGGTAAAAGAAGAAGGGTTCACCAACCGCTCTGGTGTTGAACATTTCATATTCAACATTGAACTGAAGTTTATCATTTACATTATAAGTTAAAGATGGAGCAAAGGCAAAATAAGTATTTTTAGCATCCGTTTTCTGAAATGTTCCTTCGTTTGTATAAGCTGTATTGATTCTGAAAAGCAGTTTATTATCTTTTGTCAGTGGAGCATTGATGTCGGCTTGTGCTCTGTAAGTATTGTAACTCCCTCCAAAAAGACTTACCTGTCCTTCGAATTTTTCATATGGTTTTTTAGTAATTCTGTTAATTAAACCACCATAAGAAGCAACGTTGCTTCCATATAATGTTCCAGAAGGACCTTTTAAAACCTCCAATCTTTCAATATTAATGGCATCAATGGTAGTTGTAACCGGTGATACTAAGCCGTTTCTCATTGAATTGTTGGAGGGAAAACCTCTTAAAACAACAAAAGAACCTCCATCTCCGGCTCTGCTTGTTGCTGTCCACATTTTTTGGATTCCCGTAACATTTCTGTAAGCATCATCCACTGTAAAAATTGTCTGGTTTTCTAGGACTGATCTGTTAATCGAGGAAAAAACCTGCGGATCTTCAATTGCTTTTAAAGGCATTTTGTTAGAATAGTCACTATCTTTTTTGACATAGGTATTAATAATTACTTCATCAATATTGTTAGTGTTGGCAGAATCCTTTTTCTGAGCAAAAGTTAGCATAGAGCCTAACATTGAAGCACAGATCAGTACATTTTTCATGAAAGTCAAATTTTCTGCAAATATATTATTTTTAACTGTTCTAAATAAATAATTGAATTGATATTTATCATAAAATTATTATATACTGAATAACAAAAAACCGCTATGGCCAATGCCAGAGCGGTTTTTCGGTAATATTGTTATGTTTTTCTTAAGCTGGAATTTCTCCTTTGTATAAGAAAGAAATAATTTCTTTGTTTAATTTATCGATCATTTCACTGAATAAGTGGAAAGATTCCTGCTTATAGATTACCAGTGGATCTTTCTGCTCGTAAACAGCTCCCTGTGATGATCTTCTTAAGTCGTCCATTTCACGAAGGTGAAGCTTCCAGTTTTCATCGATAATCGATAAAGTGATATTCTTTTCAAAATCATTCACTAAACTTTCACACTGAGTATCATATGCTTCTTTAAGATCAGCTACAATAGTCATTGTTTTGTGTCCGTCTGTGAAAGGAACCTGGATCATTTTGAACATTGAACCCTGATTTTGGTACACATTCTCAATGATAGGGAATGATTTTTCTTTCAACAAGTTCAGCTTCATTCTATAGTCTTCCTGAGCTGCTTTGAATAAGATATTCGTTAGATCCTGAACATTTTTATTATTAAAATCATTTTGTGAAACCGGAGATTCCATCGTAAATGTTTTAATGATTTCATATTCAAAATCTTTATAATTTCCTGAAGCTTTTCCTTTCGCAACGATAGAATTAGCTACATCAAAAATCATATTGGTGATGTCATACTTCAAGTGGTCTCCGAAAAGAGCGTTCTTTCTTCTCTTGTAGATTACGTCACGCTGTTTATTCATTACGTCATCATACTCAAGAAGTCTTTTTCTTGTTCCGAAGTTATTTTCTTCTACTTTCTTCTGAGCTCTTTCAATAGACTTGCTGATCATAGAGTGCTGAATTACTTCTCCCTCTTTGTGACCCATTCTGTCCATCATTTTAGCAATTCTTTCAGAACCGAACAAACGCATTAAGTTATCCTCAAGAGACACATAGAACTGAGAACTTCCCGGATCTCCCTGACGTCCCGCTCTACCTCTCAACTGTCTGTCAACACGTCTTGAATCGTGTCTTTCCGTACCGATAATCGCTAAACCTCCTGCATCTTTTACTTCCTTAGAAAGCTTGATATCCGTACCACGACCTGCCATGTTGGTTGCAATGGTTACAACTCCCGGCTGTCCTGCTCCAGCTACAATTTCCGCTTCTTTTTTGTGAAGCTTCGCGTTCAATACCTGGTGTGGGATCTTTCTTAATTGAAGTGCTTTTGATAGTAATTGAGAAATTTCAACAGAAGTAGTACCTACAAGTACAGGTCTTTTCTGTGCTGTTAATTTTTCAATTTCTTCGATGACAGCATTATATTTCTCTCTATTCGTTTTGAAAACCAGGTCTTGTTTGTCATGTCTTAAAATAGGACGGTTGGTAGGAATTACCACAACGTCTAATTTATAGATTTCCCAAAGCTCTCCAGCTTCGGTTTCAGCAGTACCTGTCATCCCCGCAAGCTTGTTGTACATACGGAAATAGTTCTGAAGCGTGATGGTTGCAAAAGTTTGAGTAGCTGCCTCAATTTTTACATTCTCTTTCGCTTCAATAGCCTGGTGAAGACCGTCTGAATAACGACGTCCCTCCATGATACGGCCTGTCTGCTCATCAACGATTTTTACTTCACCATCAATCACCACATACTCATCATCTTTTTCAAATAATGTGTAAGCTTTCAATAGCTGGCTCATGGTGTGAACACGCTCAGATTTTTCAGCAAATTCAGCGAAAAGTTTTTCTTTAGCTTCGAACTCTTCTTCTTTGGAAAGATTTTTAGCTTCTACTTCAGCAATCTCAGTTCCGATATCCGGAAGTACGAAGAAGTTAGGATCAGAGTTTCCTTGAGACATGTATTCAACACCTTTGTCTGTAAGGTCTACCTGATTGTTTTTCTCCTCGATTACGAAGTAAAGATCTTTATCTACAATCGGCATATCACGGTTGTTGTCCTGCATGTATTGCGCTTCAACTTTCTGAAGCAATGCTCTGTTTCCGCTTTCCGATAAAAATTTGATTAATTGTCTGTTTTTTGGAAGACCTCTGTATGCCTGAAGTAATTTGAATCCTCCCTCTTTTGTATTTCCTGCAGCGATTAATTTCTTTGCTTCATTGAAAATAGCAGAAACGGTTTTCTTTTGTACTTCAACAATTCTGTCGATAGAAGGCTTAAGAACATCAAACTCCTGTCTGTCTCCCTGAGGAACCGGACCTGAAATGATCAATGGTGTTCTGGCATCATCTACCAATACAGAGTCCACCTCATCCACGATAGCAAAGTTCAGTTCTCTTTGTACCAGTTCTGAAGGTGATGTCACCATGTTGTCTCTCAGATAATCGAAACCGAATTCGTTATTCGTTCCATAGGTAATATCCGAGTTGTATGCTTTTCTTCTTCCATCAGAGTTCGGCTGGTGGTTATCGATACAATCGATAGACATTCCGTGGAACTGATAAAGAGGACCCATCCATGCCGAGTCTCTTTTTGCAAGATAATCGTTCACGGTTACAACGTGTACCCCTCTTTCAGGAAGTGAATTTAAATAAATAGGTAATGTTCCTACCAAAGTTTTACCTTCACCGGTTGCCATTTCGGCAATTTTACCACTGTGAAGAATAATCCCTCCGATAAACTGAACATCATAGTGGACCATATCCCAAACTACAGGAGTTCCGGCAGCGTCCCATGAGTTTTTCCAAACAGCTGTGTCTCCCTCAATACTAACGAAATCTTTCCCTGCAGCAGCCAGTTCTCTGTCCCAGTCACTAGCCGTTACACGGATTTCTCCATTCTGAGCCCATCTTCTTGCCGTTTCTTTGATCAATGCAAAAGCTTCGGGAAGAATCTGAACCAGAACTTTTTCTTCAATTTCGTAAGATTCTTTCTTTAAAGACTCAATTTTTGAGAAAAGAGCTTCTTTCTCATCAACGTTGGTTGAATTTTTTATCTGCTCTTTTATCTGTTCTATTTGAGCGGTGATCTTGCTGGTTGCAGATTTTATATTCTCTTTAAACTCAGCCGTCTTTTGTCTCAACCCATCATCCGACAATTGTTGGATATTAGGTTCTACTGCTCTGATTTTTGTTACAACTTTTTTTACTTCTTTTAGGTCCTGCGCTTTTTTGTCTCCCAAAAACCCTTTAAGAACTTTGTTTAAAAAACTCATAAATTTTTTGCTTTATGCTTAATGCAAAATGCTTTAAGCGTTTTAAATAACACTTATCGTGTAAATTATATATAAAAAGGGCAAAAAAGCTCTAAGCACGCAGCCTAAAGCTTATCGCTTTATTAATATTCGTCCTCGTTCCAAAGGAAATCCTCGTCAGTAGGATAGTCACTCCATACTTCTTCGATAGATTCATAAATTTCTCCTTCGTCCTCAATAGCCTGAAGGTTTTCTACTACTTCCATTGGTGCACCAGTTCTGATTGCGTAGTCAATAAGCTCTGCTTTTGTCATTGGCCAAGGTGCGTCACTTAGATATGAAGCTAATTCTAATGTCCAGTACATAATTTTCTAATTTTTTGCAAAAGTATAAAAATAGGTTGTATAATAAACTTTTTTATACTTGATTTTCAATTCTTTTTATAATTTTTTCTTATAAATGGTTGTCACAAACTGGCTGGCAGCTGTGTCAGCAATTTACTTATTGTCGTTTTCTCAAAAACCATTCCACAAATTTTTTTATGCCATTTTGGAAGTCTGTGGCCGGATTATACCCTATTAAATCCTTTGCTTTTGTAATATCGGCATTCGTTTTTGTGACATCTCCCGGCTGCATTGGCAGAATTTTTTTGATGGCAGATTTTCCCAATGCCTTTTCAATAGTAGCCACCATTTCAGACAAAGTGATTACCTGGTTTTCACCCAGATTCACAATTTCATAAATTCCTGAATTGTTTTCCAGATAAAGAATAGATTTGGTAATTCCGTCAATGATATCATCTACATAAGTATAGTCTCTGGCCGTATTTCCGTCACCATAGAAAGGGATTTCCTGATTTTCCGAAATAAGCTTTGTAAACTTGTGTATAGCTAGGTCAGGTCTCTGTCTTGGTCCATATACTGTAAAAAACCTGAGTTGGATCATATCTATATGGTATAGATTATGGTAAACATGTCCTATAATTTCTCCGCTCTTCTTGGTAGCAGCATAAGGAGAGATAGGATTGTCTACATTATCTGTTTCCGTAAAGGGAATTTTTTCATTGTTTCCGTAAACACTTGATGAAGACGCACAGATGAATTTTTTAATATGGAAATCCTTACACATTTCCCAAAGATTCATAGTACCCCGTACATTCACTTCTTCATACTCCAGTGGACGTTCAATAGAAGGGCGAACACCGGCAAGTGCCGCAAGATGGATCACCATATCAATATGATGATTCTTAAAGATGTTTTCAAGGTCTTTTAGGTCCCTGATATCCTGCCAATAGAGGGAATATTGGTCAGAATGGGTGAGGGAAACCAAACGCGGAATATCCGTCTCTTTATCCGAGAACTCAAAATCCGAATTTTTACCGATTGACTCCAAAGTATTTTTAATTTTTACCTGATAGTCATAGAAATTATCAAAATTGTCAATGTTTATGACAGAATGTCCATTTCTTAATAATCGTTCAACTAAATGGGAACCGATGAACCCACTACCGCCTGTTACAAGATAAACCATTTGTATTTTTTATGATTACAAAAATATAAATTTTACTTTTGAAAAATATAATCATTAAATTTACTTAAAAAAGTAATATAAATATAATATGCAGTTTCAAGGGCAAATTTTAAAGATGACAAGCTATGATGCTAAACCAATCCAATACTACCTCAATCTTTCCGGGGATCTGATCCACATGAATGAGCTGTTTGGAAAGGAGTTAAGCATAAAACATACAGGATTCCAGTGTGTAAATTGTGGTGAAAATAAACCAGTTTACAGAATGGGCTTCTGCAAAAACTGTTTTTTTGAAAGCCCTTATGCAAGCGATACCATTATCCGCCCGGAACTTTCTACAGCACATTTAGATATTGCAGAGCGTGATCTTGAGGTAGAAAAGCAAATTCAGCTGCAACCACACACTGTTTATCTGGCTTATACAGGAGATGTAAAAGTAGGGGTAACCAGAAATACACAGATTCCTACAAGATGGATTGATCAGGGGGCAACTTTTGCATTGCCTATCGCAAGAACGGAAAACCGTTATGAAGCAGGAATGATAGAAGTAGCTTTAAAAGAACATCTGGCAGATAAAACCAATTGGAGAAAAATGCTGCAGGATGATTTTGAAGGGGAAGTAGACCTTGCCGATTTCCGACAAAAGATAAAAGAATATTTTCCTGATGATTTCCAGAAATTTTACAGCGACGGAGAAGAGCTGTGGATGTTTGATTATCCTTTTGAAAAACCGGAAAAAGTTTCCTCATTTACTTTGGATAAAAAACCTGAGTTTACAGGAAGGCTTACCGGAATTAAAGGACAATATCTTGGATTTGAAGGTGGGAACTTTATCAATGTAAGAGGACATGAGGGGTATGTGATCGAGCTCGAAATAAAAGACAGATTGATATAATTAAGAAAGAACAAATCACAAAATATGAAAAAATGGGTTAAAAGGCTTTTGATAACTTTCGGAATTCTGGCAGTAATTCTTCTCGCCGCGAATTTCGGATTAAATATATGGCTCAAAACCCAGCTTCCGGAGTATATAAAAAAGAATACTGCTTATAAAGTTTCCTATAAAACCCTTGATGTCGATCTGGGAACCGGAAATATCTTCGCAGTCGGGATTACCATCAACAGTAAAAATCCGCAAAATACAGACGTTATTGGTTTGCAGGGAACTATTGATACCTTGAAAATAAGCCGTTTCGGAATTTATGATGCTGTTTTTAATAAAAGAATCAGCTCGTCAGATCTGTTGCTGGCAAAACCTGTTTTAAATGTCATTCTGGCAAAGCCTATTGATCGCAAAACCGGAAAGAAAAGAAATCCGGTTTTATTTGAAAATATCAGGATTAGCAAGGGTAAAATTGCTGTTTTCAGACATACCAAACAGAAATTTCTATCGGTACAGCAATTGGATCTGTATGTAGAAAATTTACAGATGACGGAAGAATCTGTAGAAAATAAACTACCCGTTGTTTTTGACAAATACAGCATTAAAGGACAAAAATTCTTTCTTCGTCCAGATGAAACATATGCGGTTACGATCAGCCGTATCAATACAAGTAACGGGCAGATGGCTGTTGAGAATTTCAGACTGACTCCGCTGCTCTCTTTTGCTCAGTTTAAAAAGTTTTATCCTAAAAAGGCTCAATTATTTGAATTTGCAGTTCCCAAAATGGATTTTACAGATGTCATTTTAAACAAAAATAAAGTTTCACTTACGAATGCAGAATTCCGGAACCCTGTTCTGACAGTCTATAATACAGGAGTAAAGACTAAGAAAGCTGAAAAAAAATCAAATTTTGAAGTTGATTTAAAAAATATAAAGCTGAATAATGCCATAGTAAAGATCACAAAGCCGGATGGAAATAATCTTCTGTCAGTAGGGAATCTTAGTGTAAATATCAATCAGCTGATGTTTAATAAAGAAACTTCTGAACAAATCATTCCGATAGGTTACAAAGATTTTACCATTGCCGGAAGGAATATTGAATATTCCAATGCTCAGAATATTACAATACGAAGTCTTGCGCTGAAGCCTGCAAACGGTGAAATCTGGGACATCGTACTGGCACCAGGGCATCCTGCAGAGAGAAAAGCAGCAGTAGTGTTAAAAACAGATCATATTGCTTTTAATATCAATAAACTGGAATTCGTTGATAAAAAACTTAATGTTGATCTTAAAGATCTTCTTGTAGAAAATGTAAACGGAACCTTTAAAGCAGGTGAAAAACCAGCCAATAAATCTCCTGAACCTGGTATTATTAAATCACTTATTATAAGAAAAACATCTTTAAAAAACTCAAACATTACTTATGATAAAGGAAAACAGCCTTTGACTTTCCACGATCTTAATGCAACGGTAAATAATATTGAATTATCACCTAAACCCAATCAGCCGGGAATGTCCTTCAAAGTGAAAGATTATTATATCACCACCAGAAACCTCGCTTATAAAACTCAGTTTTACAACATGAGCATTGGGCTTCTTAAGTTGAATAAAAATAGGGTGCAGATTAACAATTTTGCCATGAAACCTCTCGTTTCAAGAGCGCAGTTTATCAAAATGATACCTGTTGAGAGAGATCTCTATGATATAAAAGCCGGACAAATTACCGCAGAAGGAGAATGGGATCTGTTTTCTCATAATAAAATGATAAACGCTTCACAGGTAGGCATTGAGTCTGCAAATGCCAATATTTTCAGAAGTAAAATCCCTAAGGACGATCCAAAAATAAAAGCATTATATTCTAAAATGCTGCGTTCCATTAAGATTCCGATGACCATTCATAATCTGGATCTGAAAAACTCTGTCCTGGTCTACGAAGAAGATACTCCCGAAAGTATGGGACCGGGAAAACTGACCTTCAGCAACTTTAATATGAACGTTAAAAACCTGAATTCAGCTAAAATTAAAGGAAAGCCAACAAAAGTGGATATTAACATCAATTGTTCTTTCATGAATCTGTCACCACTTTCTGTCAACTGGAACTTTGACGTTGCAGATAATAATGATAGATTTGCTATTTCCGGAAAAACAACCGGTCTTCCGGCAAATGGAATCAATCCTTTTATCAGGCCTTATCTTCATGTGACAGCTACTGCAGGAACTATTCAGGAAATGCTTTTTAATTTCAAAGGAAACCCGGTTGGATTGCAAGGAACCTTTAATCTTAAACATAAAGACTTAAAAATTGCCGTATTAAATAAGAATAATCATGAGAAAAAAGGTTTTCTGACTGCTGTTGCCAATGTTTTTCTGAGATCGGATTCAGGGCGCTTTCCGGAAGCCGTTACTGTAGAAAATGTGGAACGTGACCCCACAAAGTCTTTCTTTAATCTCTTCTGGAGAGGAATAGAGCAGGGATTGAAGAAAACCCTGATTGGTAAAAATGTTCAAAAAACAGAAAAGAAAGTCAAAGAAGCAGTTTCTTCTGTAAAGGATATGAAACAGTCGGTAAAAGAAATAAAACAGGAAATAAAAAATAAAAAAGAAACTCCCGGTGCGGAAGGAGAGAAAAAAGAAAAGAAAGGCTTCCTGAATAATGTGTTCAGAAAAAAGGAAAAAACTGAAGAATAATTCTTTAAACCATTAAGACAAATCCGTTGGCTGCCAGTCATAACCACTGTACAGTATATTTAATTGAAAACAACCTTAATGGTTTAAAGAAATTAATATGTGATTGAGTTGTTAAAAATTGAATTCATCACTTTCCTGAATAGGGATATCTCTTAAAAACTTATCAAATTCTTCACCTGGATAATTGCTGTCTGCACCATAAGAGTCTATAATCATCCCACGATTTCCTGCATTGTCCTTCACTACATAAAGTACGGCGTTATCATCAGGATTGCTGTCTCCCTCGAAGCGATAAGTTTTTAAAATGACCAGTTCAGAGGGTTGATACACTTTCTCAGAATTTTCAAACTTCATTTCACATTTTTCGTTCATTCTGAACTCCCTATGTATTCCCCTTTCAGAAAGCGTTTTCATCACTTGGCTCAAGGTCGTCATTCTGTCAATGTTTTCTGGATTTTCCATAATAATATTTTTATTTTTAAGTACAATAATTAAACCATTGCTATCCTAAATATAAGAAAAATAGCAGATTGTAATTTTCCTAAAAATAAAGTTGAATGTTAACAAAATTTATAATTAAAAAAAATAAAAGAGGTATGCTTTTTGCAATGGTATCAATAATAAATCAGAGAAAATATGAAAAAAGAAGTTGGAGTTTTACTGGCAGGAGGAGTTGGTCTTTTGGCAGTATTGAGTTTAATAAGCATTAAAAAAATTTTGACTAAAAAAGATAAAAAATATAGTGATTCCTATTCGGATTATCACAGACACTTTGATGAAAAAAATAATGATGATGAAACTCATGGAGTAGAATTATTCGCGCTGAAGTAGTAAAAAAATATATTTAATTATGTTTAAATCCAACGCTTTTGAAAGTGTTGGATTTTTTTGTGGAAAACTTTAATGTTAAAACTCATTATTTTATAAAAATTCCATTCTAATTTTACACCGGAATGCAAAACGAAAATTTCATAAAAGGTCAGGGAGCTCAGCGAAACGTTGTCAATCGTTTCGACAGGTATACCTATGAACCAGAAGATGAAGATTTCGAAACCGTAAAGACTTCTTTTACGGAGGTATTTCCTAAAACCATTGTCAATCAGGTCAAAAGTGAAGACCTTCCAATGGAATATTCGATGAACCCTTATCAAGGATGCGAACATGGCTGTTCTTACTGCTTTGCAAGACCAACCCACGAATACTGGGGCTATAGTGCCGGGGTAGATTTTGAAAGAAAAATCATGGTAAAGAAGAATGCCCCTGAGTTACTGGAGAAATTTTTTCAGAAAAGAGGATACAAAGCTGCCCCGATTCTATTGTCCGGAAACACCGACTGCTATCAGCCGGCGGAAAGACAATTTGAAATTACCAGAAAATTACTGCAGGTATGTCTTGATTATAGACATCCTGTCAATATTCTGACAAAAAATGCCCTGGTATTAAGAGATCTTGATATTTTAAAACCTATGGCAGAACAAAATCTGGTGTCAGTTTCTCTAAGCATTCCAACCATCAACGAAGAATTGAGACGCAAGATGGAGCCGAGAACGAGTTCTGCAAAAAATAAATTAAAAGCAGTCGAAGTCCTTTCCCAAAACAATATTCCCGTACATGTTATGGTAGCGCCCATTATCCCGGGACTCAATAGTGATGAACCTTTAAATATATTGAAAGCCATTTCGGATGCCGGTGCTTTAGGTTTCGGATATACTTTGGTACGCTTAAATGATACCGTAGAACCTGTTTTTGTTAACTGGATTGAAGCCCATTTTCCTGACAGGGCACAAAAAGTTTTAAATCTCATCAGATCCATGCGGGGTGGAAAACTTGGAGATAAAAGATATTTTGAAAGACAAAAAGGAGAGGGAAATATTGCAGAAATGATTCATACCACCTTTAAGATCGGCAGAAAGAAGTTTTTTGAAGGCAAAGAATTTCCAAAGCTTTCCACTGCCAACTTCACGGGAACCCGCGACCAGCAGCTTAGATTGTTTGATTAAGCTTATTTTATATATAGTATAAACTTGTTGCTATTTCTTCAAACCTACTCAGACTCTAGCACTCCAACTCTCCAATTTTCTCAGGAGCTATTTCCTGCTATCCATTCATACTCCTCGCGCCCTCGCACTCCCACGCAGTCAGCCTGAGCAAAGCCGAAGGGCCCCCACACCTAAAACCCATCCACCCTCCGACGCAAGCTGTGGGGTAACCATTACTATCAGGGCTAGGGGAGGAGCTGTAAATGATGAATGATGAATGATGATTTTCGGGGTAGGAGGATACAGTGGCTGAGGTGATTGAGTTTCGGGTTTTTAGGTAGAAAAGGAACATAGGTG